>JALRCR010000083.1:0-275 GCA_023257255.1 Gammaproteobacteria bacterium
GGTTGAGCGCTCGCGGTCGGTGTCTTCAATGCGGAACACAAACTTCCCGCCGTGACGGCGGGCATACAGCCAGTTGTACAGCGCGGTGCGCGCGCCACCGATGTGCAGATAGCCGGTGGGGCTGGGCGGAAAACGGGTAACGATGCTCATGCGTAGGCGGGCCCGAAGAAAAAAAGGATGCGCGATTATAGGGGCCGCCAGCAGTCCAAGTCGCTCGGACTCGTTGACCATCCCCAAAGCCGCCGCCTACAATCCGCGCCTGCATTTTTTCTGGC
>JALRCR010000083.1:285-13731 GCA_023257255.1 Gammaproteobacteria bacterium
TGCGTTCGAAGACGCGGGATTATAAGGAGGGTCGCCGGCCGGAGCGCTGTTGGATTGACCCTCCCCCATCGCCTCCCTACAATCCGCCCCCTGTTCGCGGTCACGCAGACGGGCGATTAGCTCAGCGGGAGAGCACTGCCTTCACACGGCAGGGGTCAGTGGTTCGATCCCACTATCGCCCACCAGAAATGTCGTTCAGCCCAAATCACTAAATCACGCTGCCCGGCTCTGTTCTCGGCGATGGCGTACTGCCGTCCGGAATCCGTGCGGAGACTCTGACTGCGGAACGGCGTCAAATTCTGGCCACTGTCGCTTTCCAGATCGCCAATCGCCAGCGGCGAATACCGCCCGCTGCGTGAGCGTCATTTGTAGCCCGCCGAGCAGATCCGTGCGACGCCGACCAGCGTGATTCCAGGTGCTGAGAGATTTTTTTCAGGACGACCCGGGGGCTCCAGACAACGCCCGCCGCGCTTCCCTTCGCCGCGCCGGGCAGTCAAAGCCCCGCGCTCACCGCCCGCCAATGGACTCGGTGGTTTCTCGCACGCGGCTTGCGGCGCGGCCCTGTAAACGGGCTACCGGCACACTCGCGGCTACCGGCATAACCACTGGACCGCTGGCGCTGGAGGTCTTGGCCCACCATTGCGCGACCGCCCACCCAGCCAAGGCCACCAGCACGCCGCCCACCAAATCCACGAAGTAGTGGAACCGTAGATAGAGCGTGGCGAACCACAGCAGCAAGCAAGGCGCCAGCACCATCCAGAATCGACGCCGCCCGTGCTGCCAGTCAAAAAGCAGCAGGTACAGGGTTGCGGCGAAATGGATGCTGGGGAAGGCGTCTACCGAATTGCTGCCATCATTCACCGGGCCGAGCGTGAGCCCCAGCAGCCAGACGCCGGCCAGCGGCTGCTCGAATTGCACGAAGCGGTGCGGCCCCCCGGCAGGCAAAAAGGTGTAGCCGGTAAAGCCCAGCCCGTAAAGCACGAACAGTCCGACCATGCATTTGCAGAACAGCGCCAGATCGCGCACGCAGTAACCGCCCGGTCCCGCGATCAGGTAGCAGAAGAAGAACAAATACCCGGCCATTGCCAGATCCACCAGCCATGGCCGCTGCAGCGACAGCCAGGCCAACGCTGGCGTTTCCCCCAACAAGGCGCGATCCCAGGCCAGCAGCAGGCCATCGACCGACGACTTGCCCAGCAGCGGCACGGCGTGCTCCATCGCAAAAAAACTGAGACCCATCGCCACCGGATAAAACAACAGTCGCACCCGCCAGCGGCGCGGCGTGGGATTGCGTCTTGCCCAGACGATAACGCCCGCGCTTGCCAGCAGACAGCCGAAAAAAACCAGAGACCACGGCAAGGCGCCGCTGCCAGTCACGGCCAGTCGTAGCCCTGTCAGTGCCAGAAATGCGCCGAAGCACCATTCATGAGGGAGCACGCCGGTGCCGGTTTGTTTCAACGGAGGAATTAGCCATGGCTTGAAATATCGGCCCTCAGGCTAGCGAGGATCAGGAAGACTGGCCACTCTTTTCGGTGAGGACGCCGCAGCGCCGGGCGTGTCTGCGCCTGTGGCTGCTGGCGCTAGGCGCTAGGCGGTTGAAGGCCTCAATCGGTCCCTACGCGCCACCCCGGTCAAAAGTCCACTCATCGCGAAGCGGCTATGCCTGACTCAAGCGCCAAACTTCGTCGCGAGGCTCCGCGGGTCGGCGAGGTGGCGGTTCATTTTCCGAAAATTGGATATGTCGTCGAACCTGCTTGAGGCAAGGATTGACAGCCCGTTACAGGGTTAACACAGTTCGACCATCAGCAGTCTCACGCCACGCGGCCAGGCTGAAACAGCAAGCTGCTCCCGGCCCCGGCGCCGGGTCGTCTTTCGATTCATCACAATCACGCAAGCAGTCCCGCATTCCGCGCGGCGACCGCAGCACACCGAGGAGAGCGCACATGAACGCCGTCATGAAAGAGTCGCAGGCAACTGATGCCTCGCAGGTCGAGACACTGGATGTGCTGGTCGTCGGTGCCGGGTTTTCCGGCCTGTATCAGCTGGATCGCCTGCGGGACCTGGGTTTCTCCGTCAAGATTTACGAGGCCGCGCCCCAGCTTGGCGGCGTCTGGTACTGGAACTGCTACCCGGGCGCGCGGTGCGACACGCACGGTCCGATGTATCAGCTCGGGCTGAAGGGCCTATGGCAGGACTGGGAATTCAACGAGCTCTTCCCGGGCTGGGATGAGATCCGCAAGTACTTCGAATACGTCGACCAGAAGCTGGATCTGAGCCGTGACATTCGCTACTCGACCCGCGTCGAGGGCGCGCATTTCGATGAGGCGTCTCATCGCTGGATCGTGCGGACTGACACTGGCCGTGTTGCCCATGCCCGCCACCTGGTGCTGTGCACCGGCATTGGCTCTCGTCCCTATCAGCCGGACTTCCCGGGCCTGTCCGATTTCAAGGGGCAGGTCTATCACACGGCGCGCTGGCCGCAGGGCGGCGTCGACTTCACCGGCAAGCGGGTCGGGGTAATCGGCACCGGCGCGACCGGGGTGCAGGTCATCCAGGAACTCGGGCCTGTCGTTGACCACCTTACGGTGTTCCAGCGCACGCCGAACATGGCGTTGCCCATGCGGCAGCGGCAGCTGAATCACGAAGAAAACGAGGCGCTCAAAGTCGGGCTGGCGGAAAAATACGCCAAGCGGGCGCGCACCTTCGGCGGCTATGAGTACGACTTTTTCGACTACGCGGGCGAGTCTGCGGAAGGGCTCAGTCACGCCGAGATTCTCGCCAGGTACGAGGACTATTGGGCCGAAGGCGGCTTCGTGCCCTGGCTCGGCAACTTCGCGCAGATCTGGACCGACGAAAAACTGAATACCGTGGCCTACGAGTTCTGGCGCGATAAAGTCCGCCAGCGCATCAAGGACCCGAGGACTGCCGAGAAGCTCGCGCCCACCGTTCCGCCGCATCCTTACGGCGTGAAGCGCCTCTCGCTGGAACAGCGCTACTACGAGGTCTACAACGAGCCGAACGTCGCGCTGGTCGACCTCTTGGAAACGCCCATCGAGCGCATTACCGCCGAGGGCGTGCAGACGCGCGACGGCGCGGTACACCCGCTGGATGCGCTGATTCTCGCGACCGGCTTCGACATGGTTACCGGCGGCCTGACGCAGATGGAAATCCGCGGCAGCAACGGCCACACGCTGAAGGAACACTGGCAGGGCGGCGTCTCCGCCTATCTCGGTTCGATGACGACTGGCTTCCCCAACATGTTTTTCGTCTACGGACCGCAAGCGCCGGCCGGCTTGTCGAACGGCCCCAGCAGCTCGGAGCTCCACGGCGAGGAAATCGTGCAGCTGATCGAGTTCCTGCACAGACAGAACCGCACCCGCATCGAGTCAACACCGCAGGCCGATCAGGCCTGGCGGCAGCGCATCGATGAGTACGCCGCCGGCACCCTCTTCGGCAAAGCCGAGTCCTGGTACATGTCGGCCAATGTGCCGGGCAAGGCGCGGCAGATGATCAACTACCCGCGCGGGATCCCGGACTACCTGCAGCAGTGGCGTGAAGTGAAAGCACGGGGTTATGGCGACTTCCGGCTGGCGTGAGCGGCGGCGATACCGAATGCCCCTGGCAGTCAGATCATGCGCAACCGTCTGAGGTGCCTGCTATCGGGGCGGCCAGCCTCGCCTGTCGTTGTTGACCCCAAGCTTTGGTGGGCTCTGCTGCCGCGGCACACTGCGCGCTGTCTGCAAGACGCCACAGCGCCAAGGCAAAAAAGCGGCGATGAAGCATGGCGAGCAAGGCGGTCACGCGGCATGAGAGACGATTCGACCGGCCGAAAGCCGGTCACTTTTCCGTCTGGTTTTGTTTCACCATCAGGCGCCAGGTGCTTAGGATAGGCTGCCGAGGCGCGCACTGGCCGGCGCCTGCAGTTGCCGAGGCCCTGGGGCACCAGGCGTCAAACCACCCCCGTCTCCGGAGCGCCGCGCCGACGCCAAAGGATTTTAGGACCAACAGCACAAGGAGGCGCCATGGCGCGCGTGATTGCGGAGTACGGCTTCGACTACACCCGAGTGAACATGCATCTGCTGGTTTCTCGCCAGACAGATTTTCGATTCTACGACGATACCTACCAGTCCTATCTTGGGCGCACCTATCAGGACGTCGCGAAATTCGATTATTCCACCGGCTCCGACTACCGCGCCTTCTTCGGTGGCAGTGGGGTCCGCTTCAACGATAACTTCACCGAGGTGGTTGCGGGCACCGCGACCGGTTTCGTGGAGGCCGTCTGGGATGGGTCCTCTTACGTGCCGTTGTGGCTGGTGGACGGTTTCTCCATTCCGGCGACGAGAATCGCCGCAGCCATCGATAGCTCAAGCAGAACAGACGATTTCTCGGTGATTGCCACTATCCTTGCTGGTAACGACACCATGCGGCTTTCTTCCTTTGCCGACAAAATGCGCGGCTACTCCGGCAACGACAAGCTCTACGGCAATGGCGGAAACGACGTGCTCTTTGGCAATGAAGGGGACGACACGCTGGCCGGCGGGGCCGACAACGATGTGCTGCTGGGCGGTTCCGGACGAGACAGATTTGTGTTCGCATCGTCGGCGGCATCAGCCAACGCCGATTCGATAAGAGACTTCGAACGGGGGGTAGACAAAATCCTGCTGGACGATGACGTATTCACCGGCCTCGGATCCGGAACCGCGACCGGCAGGCCGATCAACGCCGCCAACTACAGAATTGGCACCGCGGCGCGAGATGGCAACGATTATCTCGTCTACGACACCGGCACCAACAAGCTCTATTTCGACCCCGACGGCAGCGGACCGGAAACGCCCAAACTCATCGCGACAATTCCGTTGACCGGCAGCAGCGCGCCGGCCGCTTCGGATTTTCTGTTGATGACCTAGCTTCCGCCCCAATCGCCGGGCGGCCTCAGCCTTTTTTCACCGCCAGACCCGGCCAAAAAACCGCCACCTCAGGCTTCACGCTCGCCCTCGCCCACGCCGCCTTCAGCCGGGCCTCCACGGTTGCGGCCATGGCGTCTTTCTTCTGCGCACGCAGCGCCTGCAGCAAGCCGCTCAAAGCCCAGCCGTTGTTCTTGTGCTTGCGAAGATCCTGCCAGTACACGCTCTCGGCTTCGTCCGGCCGGCCGGCGGCCAGCAGGGCGGCGCCCAGCGCGTGGCGGGGCGGATAGGCCCACTCTGAAGGCTCGGTGTAGACCAGCAGATCTTCGAGGCGCACGGCTTTTTCAAGCTGCGCGATGGCTTCGTCGTGTCGGCCTTCGGCGCTGGCTATGCCCGCCGTCAGCGACGGCACGCTGATCTGCAAAATGGACCGCGCGCTGTTCTGCGAGAACAGGTTTTTATCCAGCGACGGATCTTTCATCACGCCCTGCAGCGCGGTCAGTTCGGCTTTGGCCTCGGTGAGTTTGCCGGTGGCGGCAAAGGCCTGTCCGCGCAGGTAGTGCCACGCGCCGGTGAGAAAGGCGGAGGACGCCGGCGGCGCGGGTTCTTTCAACGCGTCCTGCCACAGGCCAAAGCGCAGCATTGTCCAGTACGGCACCACGCGGAAGGCGGCCAGCATGGGCATGGCGCTCAGCGTGGCGTCGTCGATTTTGCTGGCGACCTTGCGACCGGCCTCCTCGGCCAGCGCCTGCTGCCCGTCGAACATCGCCGCAAACCACATGAAGTGGATGTTGTGCGGGTAATAGCCCATCGCGTAGAGCCCCTGGGCCCGGCACTGGGTGATGTAATCCTCGTCGGCGATGATGGCCAGCCGGTTGCTTTCGATGGCGTCGGCATAGCGACCCACGCGCTGAAAAATATGCGACGGCATATGCACCATGTGGCCAGCGCCGGGCATCAGATGCAGCAGGGTGTCGGCCGAACGCTCCGCGCGCTCGGGCGTCGGGGTGGATTCAAGCAGGTGGATCTGCAAATGCAGCGCGCCGGGGTGACGGGCATCACGGCGCAATACGTCTTCCGTCAGCGCCGCAATTTCAGCCGTGCCTTCGTGCGGCTGACCGTCGGGCATCCAGTAGCCCCAGGGGCGCAGATCCATCACCGACTCGATGTACAGCGCGGCAATATCAAGGTCGTCCGGAAACTGTTGATGCACCTCGCGCATCGCCGCGGCGTAGGCCTGGTCGTTGGCCTTGCGATGCTCTGCCGAGCCCGAGTAACGCTTCGCTAACGCGGCGATCAGCGCCTGCTCGCGCGGGCTGGCTTTAGCAGCCAGCGCCTGCGCCTTGCTGATGTTTTCGAACGCGTGGGGTTCGTCATTGGGCTCCATCAGCGCATTGATATTGGGTCCCAGCACCAAAGCCTGTCCCCAGTACGCCATGGCCAATTCAGGGTCGAGGCGCGCGGCTTCCTTGAACGCACGCCGCGATTCGGCGTGGTTAAACGCATAGGCCAGGTTCAGTCCCTGATTGATAAATTTCTGCGCCTCAGCGTGCTTGGTGGAGACCGGAAACACGTGCTCACCCAGTCGCTGCAACCGGGGCGCCAGCTCGCCCTGCGGGCCGGGCTTATCGATGCCGGGCGATTCCGCGTAATGCTTGTGGGTGGTAGCCGCCGGGGCTTCTGCGCCGGCCGCGGTGAATGCGAACGCCCCCAGCACGGCCGCCACACAGACGCGCAGCAGGGGTTTGACTTGATAGTTCACGGCAATTCCTCGAATGAGCGCCCGACTGGCCTGCGGCGAGCGGCGCGGGGTTAATACGCGTGCGGCACATCGGCGCCCGACGCAGCGGCCACAGGGCCGAAGGCGATGACCGCATGACGGCAAGGCCTCATCATACCCGACCGTTCGCCGTCACCACGGCCCTTGTAATGATACCCGGGGGGGTGTGCAAGCCCACGCCGGCTTCACACCCGGCATCAAGACTATCGCGGGCGCCCCGACCTGCCGGCCCGCTGCCATACGAGAAACCGCCATGAATCATTTTGATCATCTCTACGCGCTGGCCGCCGCACGCAAAGGCGGCGAGCACGCGCTGGAAGCCCGGCTCCAGACGCCGCAAGCGCCAGCCGTGCTGGCCGCCATCCCGGACGACCGCTGGCTCTCGGCCATGGCCAAGGCGGTGTTCCGCGCCGGCTTCAACTGGCAGGTGGTCGAGCACAAGTGGGCGAGTACAGAAGCGGCCTTTCGGGGCTTCGATCCGGCAGCGCTGGCCGCCATGCCAGACGAACAGCTCGAAGCCCTGCTTAAAGATCCGCGCATCATTCGTCACTGGAAAAAGCTCAAGGCCATTCGCGCCAACGCGCAATATCTGGTCGAGCGGGCCGCGCAGCACGGCTCGGCCGGGCGCTACTTCGCGCACTATCCGAGCAGTGATTACAGTGGGCTGCTGGCCGACCTCAAACACAACGCGGCGTTTCTGGGCGGCACCGCGGGGCATTATTTTCTGCGCGAGATGGGCAAGGACTCGTTCATTCTGTCGCGCGACGTGCTGGCCGCCCTGCGGCGCGAAAATGTGTTCAGCGGCACGCCGGGTTCCAAGGCCTCGCAGGCTGCCATCCAGTCAGCGTTCAACCAGTGGGTCGCTGAAGGCGGCCAGTCGCTGACCCGCGTCAGCCAGGTGCTGGCCTATACCATCGGTGCGTAGAGCCGCGCCGCCCGCTCAGGCCAAATCCCGCCGCAGGCCGGTCGCAATCAGGCTCGCACGCGGTGCTTCCAGGCTGTCCAGCGCGTCGATGATCTGCGGCGCCAGCGCCGGATGGGCTCGCGCGGTCTTCCCCAACTCAACCATCAAGGTTTCGTCGGCAATGACGGCGACGGCCTCGATATCGGCCTGCGTCGGGGCACGACGCAGGGCGCCGACGAGGGCGCCCACGCCGTCCGGCAGGCCGCGCAGGGCCAGCGCGCGCGCCGCTGTGCAGGCCACCTCGTGGTCGGCGTCCTGCACCAGCGCTTGCAGCACACCGACCGACTCCGCGCCCCCTTGCAGGCACTGACACAGCGCGCGCCGCACGGCCGGATCGCTGGCGCGAACGAGGGGTTGGAGCACCGCCGCCGGCAGGCGGCAGCCCAGCGCCGCCGCGATCACGATGCCGCTAAGCAGGGCCGGCCCGGTCATGGCGCGCGTACTCATCAGCGCCGTCACGGCGCGCGCGGCCTCCGCCCCGCCGATTGCCGCCAGCGTCTGCAGGGCGGCGATTTGGGGCTCGGGCGCGTAGATTCTTGCCACCGCCATCACCGCGGGAATCGCAGCCTCCAGACGGCGCTGCGCGATCTCCTGCAGGCATTCATCAAGACGCTCACCCGCCGCCGCGCGCAAGCCTTCGAGCAGGGCCTCGTCACTTAGGCCAGTGGCGGCTGGAGCAGCCGCCGACACCTCAACCAGCGGCGCAGCCGAAAAACGTGTCGTCGCTGCCGCGGGCAGCGCGCCAAACAGCGAAAGTTGCGCGGGATTAGCCCGCCCGGCTGTCCTTCGGGTCAACTCAGCACCTCGGCAGTTTCTGCCAAACAGGCTTGCACCATAGCGGCTGGCACCAGCGTCACCAAGCAGCGCGCGGCGCCCGGCGGCAGGCAGCGCGGCGGCCAGTCGAGCAGCGGTGCTTTCTCGGCAAAATAGTTCGCGAGCGGGTCGGCCGCCGCCTGACCAAACAAATCGCTCAGCGCGCCCAGATCGGCAACGGCAAGCAGGCCGACGGTGCGTGGCGCCAAGCCAGCGGTCACCGCCAGCATCTCGCGCAACTGGGCCAACCCGTGCTCGATGGTGGAGCGGCTGGCACTGCTCTTGACCTCCAGCACCACGCGCGTGCCATCCGGGCAATCGAACACCCCGTCGTGTTCCCTGAACTTCTCAATCCACCGCTGACGCAGATCGCGCGCCTCCCAGCGCAGCACATGCCGCGGGCTCAGCGGCCACTGCGCGGCCAGCGCCTCGCGCACCCACCGCTCCACCCGCAAGCAGATGGCATTGCGTGGGTCGCGGGTCCGGTTCCCCTGATTGGCTTTGGCCATTGCGGCGTGATGGGCCACGTGCCGACGAAAGCTGTGCGCATCCCGACGCAACCACATCACGCCCCTGACTGCAGGCATGCACCCTCCCCTTGCCAGCGAGCAGCGCGCGGCGAAATAGCCGCGCTGGCGCCGCGGTAGCAGGCTCATAGCCTGGGGTATGCAAGGCTCATCCATTGAGCCGCTGAGGCCTCGCGCCGGGGTTCGGCCAGCGGCGTGACCTGCACCGCTGCCCGCCCGTCGGGTGAATGCAAGCCGGGTTTGTCTTATCGTGCAGCCGTCGCATTGATGGATAGCCAAGCGTGCCCATGAATCTGACGCCGACCGCCGCCACCCGCGCCGCACCGGGTGCTGATCTCAAACTCCCGGAACTGATCTCCGCACTCAGTCATCTGCGAGCGCTACCTGACCGACGACCTCCGCTTCAAGCATGACTTCAAAACCGTCGGCGACAGCCTGCCGCAGGTGCTGCGCTTCGTCCTCGGACACACGGGCCTGCAGGCATCGCTGGCCGAGCGGTTTCGCAGCGTGCTGACCATCCTGCGTGATGGCGCGAGCATCGCGCAGGCGAGGCCATCCCGCTCTATTCGCGCATTGCCCTGCTGGCTCAGGTCATCGACGTGTTTCACGCCGCCGGCGGCCGCGAAGCCGCCCTGACGGAAATTCGCCTGCGCGCCGGCCGCTGGTTTGATCCGGCACTGGTCGAGATCTTCGAGGCGGTCGCCGACGACGCGTTCTGGACCATGCTGGCGTCGCCGGAGGTGACCAGCGCCGTGCTCGCGCTGGATACCGATCTCATCGCCGCAGCGCTGGGCCCTGCTGCACGATGTGGGCAAGCTGGGCGTCAGCAACAGCGTGACGGCCCTATCGCGCGGCGGTGCCGGTGCCACAAACGCTGGAGATGATGGCCAAGCACGTCGGCACGGCGCTCGATCCGGCCTGCTTCGATGCCCTCAAGCAGGTCATCGCGCGCCTGCCCGAGACCTTCCCCACCTGGCGCCGCCGCGCGTTCAGGGCGCGCGGTACGTCGATCCGGGGTGCGACAATTTGTCGCATCCCGCCGGCCGCCCGAAGCCCCGACAATGCACGCCTGTTTTTGTGCGACCTGTTGCCGGAGTTTCCTGTGCGAGTATCAAGCTTTGCGCGCCCGTTGGGCGCTGCCCTCTCCCTGTACACCACCCTCACGCTGGCCACCGAGGTTGCGCCCCCATCGCCCGCCGCCAGCGGCGCCTGGCTGTCGCTGGGTGAAATTGCCGTCAGCGCGGGGCGCAGCGGACCGCTCAGTTCGCGCGAAGTTTTAAGCTCGGTCGACGTGCTGGGCAGCGAGCGACTGGCGCATGAGCAGGTCAACAACGCCTGGGAGCTTTTCAAGCGCGCGCCCGGCGTGATGACCACCGAGTTCAACCAGGGCACGACCTCCGGCAAGCTCTCGTTCCGGGGCTTCAACGGCGAAGGCGAAATCAACGCGGTCAAGCTGCTCGTCGACGGCATTCCGGCCAACAGCAACGACGGCAACATGCCGTATCTGGACGCCATCTTCCCGTTGGATATTGAGTCGATTGAAGTCGTGCGCGGCACCAACGACGCGCGCTATGGGCTGAACAACATCGCCGGCAACGCGCAAATCAACACCCGCACCGGCGGCAATTACACCTTAGGCCGCGTTAGCTACGGCAGCTTCGACACGCGCAACACCGAAGTCTCCGCAGGGCTCGAAAAAAACGGCTTCAGCCAGAACTATTTCGTCGGTTATCGGGGATCCGAGAGCTATCGGGATCACGCGGATTTCGACAAGTTCGCGTTCTCCGGCAAGTGGTTTTATGCGCCGGACGAACAGCCTTTTCGCGCCGGGCTTAGCGTGCGCTGGTTTCGCAACGAGGCCGAGGAGCCGGGCTACCTGACCGAACTCGACGCCCGCGCCCGCCCCAGCCTGTCCTATCCCTTTTCCGCCACCGACGGCAGCACCCGCGAGGTGGGCATGGTCAGCGGGCATCTGGACGTCGACCTTGCGTCCACCCTGCTGTGGACCGTCAAGAGCTACGTCAACATTCTGGATGACGACCGCTTCATCAAATTCAGCGCCGCCGCCTCGCAGCAGGAGCGCCTGACCGACGAGAAGCACTACGGCGCCATCACCACCCTGACCTGGCGGCCGGCGGTGCCGATGATGGACGACTTCGCGCTGGAGACGGGCTTTGACCTGCAGCGTCAGGACAATGCCAGCCGCCGCTTTCTGGATACCGAACGCGTGCGCCAAAGCCAGACCCGCGACCAGCAGTTTTCGCTCAACAACTACGGCGGCTACGCCCAACTGGTGCTCCAGCCGGTGCCGTGGCTAAAACTGATGCCGGGCGTGCGGGTCGACAGCTTCGACGGCGATTTTCTCAACCGACTGACCGGCCTGCCCGCGGCGATCAACGATTACGGCAGCATCTGGCAGCCCAAGGTCGCAGCGCAGGTAACGCCGCTTGAAGGCTACGATCTGTACGGCAACTGGGGGCGCAGCGCGCAAATCGGGCTGGCTGCGGGCAGCTTCAAAATCCCGCCGCGCACCGCCGACCTCGCGCCCTCGGTCAACGACGGCTGGGAAGTGGGGCTCAAGTTCAAGCCCTTATCCTGGCTGGAAGGCCGCGTGGCCTACTGGGAGCAGGTGGCCTCCGACGAAGTCCGCCGCAAGCTGAACGACCCGACCGGCGACTTCGACAACGTCGGCCGCACAAAACGCGACGGCCTGGACGTGCAGTTAAACGCCGTGCCGACCGCGGCGCTAAACCTGTGGGTGGCGGGTTCGGTGCAGAACGCGGAGGTGCTAAAGCCCGGCGGCACCGAGCCCGCGCTGCGCGGCAAGGAAATCGACCACACGCCGGACTTCATTTTTTCCGCCGGCGTCGACTACCAGTTCACGCCGCTGTTCCGCTCCTCGCTGTGGGCCTATGCGCAGGGGGACTACTACCCGGAGCGCAGCAATACCACGGCGCAATTCGGCGACTACGTCACGCTTAACCTGTCGCTTGCGTATCAGGCGACCCGTCAGGTCGAACTCGAGCTGCAACTGCGCAACCTGACCGACGAGTACTACGAATATGTCTGGCACGACGGCACACAAACCCTGCACTCGCCGGCGGATGCGCGCGCGGTATTCGGCGCGGTGAATTTCCGCTTCGACTATTAGCAACCCGCAGGCGATGCAGGTGTCATCCCGCACGCGAGCGCGTGCCGTGTGGCGGCGGGTGCATCTGGCGCTCGGACTGACGCTGGGCGGCTTCTTCGTGCTGCTGGGGCTGACCGGCAGCCTGCTGGTGTTTTACGTCGAGCTCGACGCCTGGCGCTACCCGGCCGCGCAGGTCGGCGAGCGCGCGCCGCTGGAGGCCTTTACCCAGCGCCTGCGCGCGGCGTTTCCCGACCGCCCCGGGCCTTGGCGGCTGGAACTGCCGGCCGATCCGCAGCGCCCGCTCACCGCGCGCTACTACAAACCGGTTGAACGCCAGCAGCGGGATTTTGCGCCGCTGCTGGTGACGCTCGATCCGGTCAGCGCGCAGGTGTTGCGCGAGCGCTTCTGGGGCGACGACCTGCTGACCTTCGTCTACGACCTGCACTACAGCCTGCTATTGGAGCGGCCAGGGCGCTGGACCGTCGGGGGCCTGGGGCTCGCCCTGCTGTGCAGTCTCGGCAGCGGGCTGTGGCTGTGGTGGCCGCGCCGCGGGCAGTGGCGGCGCGCCTTACGGGTAAAGCCGCGCAGCGGTGCCGCGCGCGCCGTCTACGACCTGCATGTCGCCGGCGGCGTGTACGGGCTGGTGCTGTTGAGCGTGCTCACCGTGACCGGCGCGGTGCTGGCGCTGCCAGAGTTCGTCAAGCCCGCGCTGGCGCCGCTGGCCGCGCCGCCGGTGCTGCGAGCCACCCCGCTTGCGCGCGGCGCCATCAGCGCGGATGCCGCCGTGGCAGCAGCGCAACAAGCACTGCCGGGTGGCGAACCGGCCTGGATCGAGATGCCGGCCGACGCCCAGGGCACGTGGCGCATCAGCCTGCGCGTGCCGGGCGACCCCGGACAACGCTTTCCCCACAGTCAGGTCTGGGTCGACCCCTATACCGGCACCGCCCTGCATCTGCGCGACGCGCGGCGCGACGGCGCCGGCGACGTCATCCTCAACTGGATGCACCCGCTGCACAGCGGCGAGGCCTTCGGGCTCGGCGGCCGCCTGCTGGTGTTCGTCTCGGGGCTCATCCCGCTGCTGCTCGCGGTAACGGGCTATCTGCGCTGGCGGCAGAAGGCACAGGCCCGGACGGGCCGAAAAGCTCGCCTGTAGGCGCGGCGCGCGCGCCGACGCCAAATCATCGACATTCTGAGTCGGGGCGATGCCCCTCCCACAAAGACTGTGGGAGCGGCAACGCCGCGACGCCAGCAGCAAGTCACCCACAACCTCAGTCGGGGCAAAGCCCCTCCCACAAAAAAGCCCCTCCCACAAAGACTGTGGGAGCGGC
>JALRCR010000084.1 GCA_023257255.1 Gammaproteobacteria bacterium
GCATGCCTGCCGCGCCGGCCGCGAAGTACACCACCAGAAACGCGCCGCCCAGATCCGGCCTGCCGATGACGTCTTCGACGAAAAACAACACGACCGTGGCCGGAATCGAGGCCGCAATGCCGCTTAACGCAAACACCAGCGCCAGCCGTCGAAACTGCGCGTTATGCAAGGGCATGAACATTGAGCGCCACGCCTGCCCGCCAGGCGGCGCCAGCGGCGCAGGAGACTGCGGCGGCGGTGTCCAGCGCAGGCTGATTCCTCCCATTAGCACCAGCAGTCCGGCGAACAGCACGGCGAAGCGCGCATAAGCCGCCTGAGGTCCGAGCACCGTGGCCCACCACTCGGGCAAGGCGGCGGCGACGAAGACGCCGAGCAGCGCCAGCCCTTCGCGCCAGGCGGTGACGCGCGTTCGTTCAATCCGATCGCTGGCTAACTCGGCGCCCAAGGCCTGATAGCTCACGCTGACCGTGCTGAAACCGAGGTAGGTCACGAGCAGCGCGCCGACCAGCCATCCCGCCAGCGCCGGGGGCGACAGCGCGGGGGGCATCAACAAGCCGCACATGCCAAGGGCAAGCAGTGGAATGCCGGCGGCAATCCAGCGCCCTCGA
The DNA here is from genome assembly GCA_023257255.1 of Gammaproteobacteria bacterium. GTDB lineage: Bacteria > Pseudomonadota > Gammaproteobacteria. Next base: position 609 of record JALRCR010000084.1, read on the forward strand.
CTGCCACCGCGCTGGCGGGTGCGGTCGCTTAGATAGCCCAACACCGGGTCCTGCAAGGCATCAAGGCTGCGGGCGAGGAGCAGAATCAAGCCCACCAGACCCAACTCCAGGCCCAGGGTCCTGGTATAGAAGTTTGGCACCAGCACGTAGATCGGCAGCGCCGCCATGGCCAGCGGTACGCCCAGCGCGGCATAGGCCAGCAGGTCGGCGGTCTTGAGTGGTGGCGACAGTGGAGAGGTCATGGGCGCGCCTGCAAAGGTTTTGTCCTTCAATGGAAGATACGGTGGCCAATACCCGCGCGGCGCACCTGTCTCGCCGCCATAATGCGACTCTTTCTGCCACAGGTGGGTTCCATGATGCGCAAGGTTCTGGGCTGGACGGTGTTCGCGGTGATGTTCGGCGGGGCGACCCCAGCCCTGGCCGATGTGGCGCTGGACCGCATCAAGGTCCGGGGTCGGCTGGTGGTGGTGGTGAAGAACGAAGGCGAGCAGCGGCAGGCGGCGCACAAGGACCCGGCCCATTTCGCCAAACGCAATTTTGAAATCGCCATTGCGCGCGAAATCGCCCAAGAGATGCTGGGCTCGGCCGACGCGTTGGAACTCAAACTTCTGCGCAAGCGCGATCGTCTTCCGGCGGTGGCGAGCGGCGAGGCGGATCTGGGCCTGTCGATGTTTGCCGTTACGCCGGCATCGGCGGCGCTGGTCGATTTTTCCAAACCCTATACCGAGCACAATCTGGCGGCGATGACGGTGGGCGAGGCGCCCGCCACGCTGGACGCTTTGAACGGGCGGCGAATTGGTCTCGTCGCGCGCAACGATGCCGGGCGACTGGGGCCGCCAGCCGGTCTCAAAGTGGCCGAATGGCGGGCCTTCGAGCGCTTTGAAGCGGCGGCCGCTGCGTTACAGGCGGGCGAGATCGATGCCCTGCTGAGCGAACGGCAAAACATTCTCGCCTTCATCGCCGACGGTCACGCCGAACTGCACTGCTCGCCAACGCTGGAACGCGTGCCGGTGGCCGTTGCCTTGCCGAAAGCAAGCCCGGACCTCCAGGCCGCGGTAGACGGGGTCATCGAGCGCCTGGAGCGCGACGGCAAGCTCGCCCGCCTGGCCGCGGACAGCGGCCTCAGTGCAGGCGATTAGCGCAAATACACCGCCTCGAAGCGGGCGGCCTGCCGGCCGCCTTCGTCAAACAGATGGAGATACTGCCCCTCGACCGACCAGGTGCTGGTGGCTTTGAGTGCCTTGAGCAGGGCCGCCTCCTGATCCATGCCGTTGATACAGGCCATGCGGGTGGCCACCGTGCCGCGGAAAGCCAGCTTGCCGCCTTTCAGCGCATAGCGTCCCGCCAGCCGATTGCAGCCGCCGAAGCCCGTCAGTTCATTGGGCGCTTTGAGAACCAGGTGAGCTTGGCCTTGGTCGTCACCGACCCGCACGCCTTTACCGTCGAGTCGGGTGAGTTTCCAGTAGGTGTTCTCCAGCGGCGGGGGGGTGCCGCCCAGCACGCAGCTTTCAGCCGGCCACAGACCGTCGTATTCACGAATCACGAGCAGGGAGTCGGGTTTGCCGTCGGTCGGAAGTTCAGCCTCCATCGTCGCCAGCGAGGCCTGTCCGGCGGGTAACTTCAGGCGCTGGTAAGCGGCGTGCAGGGCGCGTTGCTCGCTGCTGTCGGTCAACTGCCAGCGCTGGCCGCTTAAACACTCCGTGAAGCCCGCGCCGTGCTCGTCTTCTGCGTACATGCCGCGCACCAGACCGCGGAAGACGAAGGACTTATAGGCCGGCTGGCGGCGCAGTTCGCGGTCGTCCCGCGACTCCCGCAGCTGGCCGACGATATCCAGCTTCAACAGCCCGTCTTCGTTGCTAATGCCAAGCATCATGGGCGCTTCGCTGGCGCCGACCAGCCGCAGCGCGCGGCGTTCTTCGTCCACTTCCCAACGGCCCAGCTGATCCAGCCCCGGCGTGTCGTTACCGCCCAGCCAGGTCTGGCGCAGATACCACACGCGGTTAGGCAGCAGATTAAGGTGATGACGGATCCCCTCGCAGGCCGCGCAGGACAGCACGCCCTCAAAACTTGCCGGCAGGTCCTCCATCGCCGCGGTCGCCGAATTCACCACCGAACTCGGCATATGCAGCAGTAATTTGTGCTCTTCCTCGTCTTCGTCGGTCAGCACCGGCACGAGGGTGTCGGTGGTGAAGAGCAGGTGCTCGCCTTCCATAATCCGGGCGCGCAGCGCGTAACGCCGGGCCGGATCGATCTGCTGATCGTCGTAGCGCAGGCTGAAGGCGATAGGGGGTTGGCCCGGCGACTCAAGCGCCAGCTTCGCGACGGTTTTCGCCGGCGCATCGGCCAGCGAGACATCTTCCAGCGTGACCTCCAGCCGCGCGCCGGGCGTCAGCGCTATGCGTTCCCGATACGCCACCGTGCCGCGGATTTCGCCGGCCTCGGCCGTGGGTCCCGTCAGCCACAGGATGAACAGGCCGCAGAGCAGGGCGGGCAGCAGCAGGGGGCGGCTGCGGGCGAGAGTCAGGGTCATTCAGATACTCCGGCTTGCAAGGGGACTGGACGCGTGACCGGCAAGGCCGACCCACCGCACCGGCACCGTACGGGTTTTGACCACGCGCCGACAAGCCGGTGTGTGCTTTGACAGTCGCAAGGCCGGCTCTGCATAGTTCGCTTCCCTTCCGGCGCCGCTTCATCCATCGCTCATGTCATGCCTTACCGATTTCATTCGCTACGACGACGCCCAACAGCACTGCAACACCGCCGCTCTGTGGGCGTTGTTCGACGGGGACCGCGCGCAGTTCAACATCACCCACGAGTGTATTGACCGCCACGTCGACGGCGATCGGGTGGCGGTGATCGTGGCCCACGCGGAAGGGCATGACGAGGTGCTGACCTACGCCAGACTCGCGCGCGATGCGGCGCGCTTCGCCCATTTCCTGGAGGCGCGGGGCATCGCCGCCGGCGACCGGGTGGCGGTGATGCTGGAACCGTCCTATGCCTTCTACGTCAGCATTTTCGGCGCTATCAAGCGCGGTGCGATCGCGGTACCGCTGTTCACCCTGTTTGGCCCGGATGGCCTGCGTTTGCGGGTGGCAGATTGTCAGCCCCGGATGCTGGTGACCAATCGCGCCAAGGCCGGGATCGTCGAGCCGCATGACGGGCTAAAGCTGGTCGTGGCGGATGAGGCTTTTGAGGCCTTGCTGGCGGATTTACCGACGCACTACACCAGCCAGACCCGTGCCGACGATCTGGCGATGTATCAGTACACCTCGGGCACCACGCGTGAGTTGCCGGAGGCCGTGCATCACACCCAGCGCGCCATCGTTACCCTGATGCTGGCAGCGCTGTATGGCACGGGGCTGCGGCCCGGCGATCGATATTTCTGCCCTTCGTCACCAGCCTGGGGCCACGGCCTGTGGCACGGCACGCTGGCGCCGTTGGCGTTGGGGCTGACCATCGGCGCGTATGCGGGCAAATTTGACGCCGAGCGCCTGCTGCGCGCGCTGTCCGAGCATGACTTCACCAATATCGCGGCCGCCGCGACCCACTACCGGATGATTCGCAATGCAGGGGTGGCTTCGCGCTATCCGCTCAAGTTGCAGAAGCTCTCGTTCACCGGCGAACCGCTGGATAGCGAAACGGCAGAGTTTCTACAGCAGCAGTTCGGCATCGAGCCCTGCAGCATGTACGGCACGACCGAGATCGGGGTGGTGCTGGTGAGCTATCCCGGCGCGCCCGATTTTCCGGTCAAGCGCGGCTCACTGGGCAAGCCGGTGCCGGGGGTGAAGGTTGAAGTGCAGGATGCGTCTGGCCAGCCCTGCGCGCCGGGCGTGACGGGCGAAATGAAAGTCTGGCGCCGCGACGGCTGGGTGCCGACCCGCGACCTCGGACGCCTCGATGAAGACGGCTATTTCTGGCACGGCGGGCGTGCCGACGACGTCATCATCTCGGCCGGCTGGACGATGAGCGCGGTCGAAATCGAAGACAGCATCATGCAGCACCCGCAGGTGCTGGAGGCGGCGGTCATCGCGGTGCCCGACGCGCTGCGCGGGCAGGTGGCGAAAGCGTTTGTGGTGGCGCGCGGCGCCGGCTCAGCGGCGCTGGCGGAAGACATTCAGACGCTGGTGCGCAATCGGCTGGCGCAGCACGAATATCCGCGGCAACTGGTCTTTGTCGCCGACCTGCCCAAAACGCCGGCGGGCAAAATCAACCGCAAGGTACTGCGCGAGCGCGAAGCGGCGGGCGCCTAGGTCAGCGCCGGCTCAGGCGGCGGGCGGCTTGCGCGGCGCGTACACCACCAAGGTGCCGGCCAACTTGTCGTGCAGGGCCTGATGCCGCGGGTCGAACACCAGCCAGAGATAGCCCAGCCCCAAACTGAGCAGACTGAGGATGCAGGCGAGCCCGCGTCCGAGCGCGCGGCCGGCGCCGAGCGGCTCGCGCGTCTGCGCATCGACCACCCGTATCCCCAGCAACAGCTTGCCCGGCGTGCCGCCGCGGCTTCTCCACATCATCGCGACCGCCAGCAAAACCAGCAGATGGAGCGCCGTTTGCCAATGACCGGGGTGACCGCCGGTGACTTGCATCAGCGGCCCGTAGAGAAACGCAAAGGCCAGAAAGACATCGAACAGCACGGCGGTAATCCGGATGCCGAAGGGCGCGGTGGGCAGCTCGGCGAGGGCGACTGACATGACAACAACTCCTGCAGGGCGGGGCGGCGGGCGCGTATGGTTCACGTGAGATTGGGCCGCCGTCAACGACGAGCGCGTCAGGGGTGAATCCCGCCGCGCTTGCGGGCAGAATCCGCGCTTGTCGAAACGCCCGGAGCGACGCATGCAAGGCCTGATCGAATTTCTGCCCACTATCCGTCGCATCCATCACGGCCACGGTGTGCTCGCTCAGGCCTTGCGCAGCGAACTCGCCGCCCTGCGGGTGCAAAAACCGCTGGTGCTGCTGGCCCGCGCGCTGCGTGGGACCGACGTTGAAGCCATCCTGCACGATGCCGTGGGCGAGGCGCTGATTCACAGCGAATCCTTCGAGGAAGTGCCGCCGACTGCCGTGCTGGCCGCCGCCGCCGTGGCGCGTCGCGAAGCGGTTGATTCGGTCATCGCGGTGGGTGGCGGCAGCGCAATCGATACCGCCAAGGGCCTGCGCTTTGCGCTGGCTGCCGGGCTTGAGGACGCAGCCGCGCTGCTCCCGGCGATGGCGGGCGTCAGCCCTACCGCCGGCTGGTTGCCGCTGATTGCGGTACCCAGCACGCTCTCCGGGGCGGAGTACACCCGCAGTTTCAGCGTCAACGACCGCGCGGCGCGCATCAAGCGCTCGCACATGGGCAGCGGCGTGTCGGCCGCGGCGATTGTCTACGACCCGCTCGTGACGATGGCGACGCCCGAGGCCTTGTGGCTGGGCACCGGCTTCGTGGCGCTGGACCATGCGCTGGAAGTCTACGTGGCCAGTGCCGCGCATCCGGTCGCAGATGCCCTGAAGTCCGAGGCTGCTGCGATGCTGTTTGACCGGCTGTCGGTCTCGCGCCAGCCGGACGCTGCCGCCGCGCGACTCGATTGTTTTCTCGCGGCCTGGATGGCCGACCACTCGCCGCTGCGCACCCGTTCTACCGGCAGCAGCGGCACGCCCTGGAGCCATGTGCTGGCCTACGAACTGGCCGCAATCGCGGGCATTTCCTACACCGTGACGGCCAGCCTCACGCTGGCCAATTCGCTGCGCCTGCTGGCCGAGAATAGCCTTTGCGCCCAGCGTCAGGCCGCGCTCGCGGCACGACTTGGTTTGCAGGAAAGCCTGCCCGATGCGGTTGACCGCTATGCCACCGGACTCGGGATGCCCATTACGCCGGCGCAGGCCGGACTGAGTGAGAGTGTGCTTGAGGAAGTGGCGCAGGCCACCGCCGCACGCGCCGCGCTGAGCGTGGAACGCTGCCGCCGCGTGCTGGGCGCCGCCTGAGGCCTACAGCCAGCCTTTGCGCCGGAAATACCAGAACGGCGCGGCGACCGAGAGCAGCATCAGGCCGATCGCAAAGGGGTAGCCGAGCTGCCAGTCAAGTTCGGGCATGAACTTGAAGTTCATGCCGTAGAGGCTGGCGATCAAGGTGGGCGGCAACAGCGCTACCGAGGCCACCGAGAACAGCTTGATGATCTTGTTCTGGTTGATGTTGATGAAACCGACGGTCGCATCCATCAGGAAGTTCAGCTTGTCGAACAGAAAGCCGGTGTGACTGTCGAGCGAGTCGATGTCACGCAAAATCTGGCGCGCGGTTTCGAACTGTTCGCTGGCCAGCAGCTTGCTGCGCAGGAGCGCGGAAATGGCGCGGCGGGTGTCCATCAGATTGCGCCGGACCTGACCGTTCAGGTCTTCTTCGCGGGCGATATCGGCCAGCACCTTGGCGGCGATTTCGTCATCCAGATTGGAGCCCAGCACCTGTTCGCTCAGCGCGTTCAGGCGCTGGTACACGCCTTCCAGCGCATCCGCCGAATATTCGACGTTGGCCGCATAGAGCTCCAGCAAGACGTCTTTTCCGTCCTCAACGAAGCCTGGCTGGCTGCGCGCGCGCAGCCGGAGCAGGCGAAACGAGGCGAAGTCTTCCGAGTGCACGCTGAACAGCACGTCGCCCTTGAGCACGAAGGACACGCGCACGTTCTCGCCGCCTTCATCGCCCAGCAGGAAGAAGTCAGAGTGAATGTGCAGTTCGCCGGTTTCCTCCACATAGAAGCGCGCGCTGGCTTCGATGTCGGCGGCTTCCTCGTCTTCTTCCTCGTCCTGCGGCAGCTTGAAGCCAAAGGTTTCGCGCGCCCAGGCACGCTCGGCAGTGGTTGCCTCGAAGAAGTCCATCCACACGCTGGAGGCGGCACGAAGTTCCTCCAGTGACTCGTGATGCCACTGGCGGAGCCGGCCTGCTTCGAGGTAGTAGGCGTTGATCATGCGGAGAAGCTCCGGCGACTAAAGCTTACGGCGAACCTGCGGCCGGCGAAGACACGCGCACGGTTTCGATCGCGCCGGCGGCTTTCTGCTGATGCAGATCTTCGATGGTGCCCGCGTAAGTCGACAGGAACAGCGTGCGGCCATCATCGCCGCCCAGCTGGCAGGCGACTGCCGCTTTGCCGGGGACGGGGATGAGATCGGTCACCGTGCCGCCTTCGGTCACGCGCACAAATTCGCTGGTCATGAACGAGGCCACCCAGATGCCGCCGGCCTGGTCGAGACAGATGCCGTCGGGCGTGCGTTCGCCCATCGCGGCCCACACGCGGCGGTTGGACAGGTCACCGGCCGCATCGATATCGAAAGCGGTCAGCACATTGCCGAAGGTCTCGGCGACCACCAGCGTTTTGCCACCGTCGGTGATCACGGCACCGTTCGGGAAGTTGAGACCGGTGGCCACGACGCGGGCGCTGCCGTCCGGGTCGACACGCACGAGGTCGGCGAGCTTGGCCGGTTCGCCGCTCAGCAGGTTGTAGCCGAAATTACCGACGTAGCTGCGACCTTTGGCGTCGGCCACCATGTCGTTGCAGTCGCCGGTGGCGAAGGCGGACAGGTCGGCATGCGTCACCAACTGGCCGTTGACCCGCTTCAGCAGCTGGCGGTTGGCCATCGACACCACCAACAGGGTGCCGTCGGGCAGAAAGCCGAGGCCGGACGGGCGCTCGGGCAAATCAAACAGCACTTCGCGCTGGCCATCGGTGCTGACGGCGTAGGCTTTGAAGCCCCACATATCGGAAATCCACAGCCGGCCCTGATGCCAGCGCGGACCCTCCAGAAACACGAAGCCATCGGCGAGCAGGGTAGGGGTATGCGTGTTCATGCGTCTCTCCTTCGAGTCGTGGCGGACGGTGGCAGATTGCCTCGCAGCTGCTCGTGCGCCGGGGCTTTGCAACCCGGCTTGAGGCCGGGGCTAGTCTAGCCGATCGTGTGCGCGATCAGTCTTTACGAAACAGCGCATCAAGCGCCGAGCGGGCAGCAGAACTGTCGTCCGGCGAGCCTTTGCCGGCGCCGCTGTCGAGGCCAAACAGCGCTTCGAGGCCCCGCGCCGCTTCGCCGCGCGCGGCGTCCGGTGCGGCGTAGGCATCGGGGCGCGGTTTCAGATAGCCGCAGAAGTTGGCGCGCACCTTGTTGACCACCCGTTCGGCCACAGGTTCGCGGCATTCATTGGCCACGCCGGGATCAAAAAACTCGCACAGCCGACACACATGCAGGTCGGCGCCGCATTGCCCGCAGGCGGCCGCACGGGCCAGTGGCAGGGGCTCGTCGTCCAGTGCCTGTCCGCAGCGCCAGCAGCGCAGGTTGTCGATTTTGTGCATGGGGCGCGCGTCCGACGGTTTAGCCAAACCGGGCCAGTTGATAGGGCGCCGGATCGAGCGCCGGCGATTGGCGCGCGATTTGGTCGGCCACCAGCTGGCCGGCGCCGGCGGCCAAGGTCCAGCCCAGCTGGCCGTGGCCGGTATTGAGGTAGAGATTGTGCAGCGGCGTGGGGCCCATCAGGGCGACGCCGTCGGAGCTCATGGGACGCAAACCACACCAGCGGACCGCCGCCTCGCGATCGAGATGCGGCGCAAAGTCCGGATAGAGCTGGGTAGCGAGCGAAAACAGGTTGTTGATGCGGCCCGGCGTTAGCGTCAGGTCGAAGCCGGTGAACTCGGCGGTGCCGGCCACCCGCAGCCGATCGCCCAGCGGGCAGACCGCCGCGTGCAGGGAGTCGTCGATCACGGGCAGGCCGGGGCGTCCCGCCCAGCCATGCGCGCAGAGCGTCAGCGAATAGCCTTTCACCGGGCGCAGCGGCAGTTTCAAGCCAATGCCGGCCGCCAGCGGCGCAGACCACGGACCGGCCGCCAGCACGTAAGCGTCCGCAGTTTGTAGCCCTCTGGAACCCAGCACGCCTTCGATCCGGTCGCCACTGCGGAGCAGGCGGTCGATCTTCACGCCGTATTCGATGCGCACCCCCCGGGCGACGCAGGCCCCCGCCAACAGGGCACAGAAGGCTTGCGCATCGCCGGCCTCATCGTCCGGGAAGTAAAGGCCGCCAGCGAGCAGGCTTTCGATCCGGCCGAGGGCCGGTTCCAGTTCCACCGCCCGCTGGCCGTTCACCGCCTCGAAGCGCACGCCCCATTCGCTCAATTGGCGGCACATCGTGGCCGCGCCGGCGACGGCTTCGGGGGAACGGAAGAGCTTCAGCGTGCCGCGCGCGCTGTAGTCGTAATCGCTGCCGACGGCCGCGCGGAGTTCGCGCATACAGGCCAGCGAGTAGGCCGCCAGGCGGGCGTTTTGTTCAAAATTGTGGAGATAACGGTCGGGGCGCGAATGCCGCACGAACTGCATACCCCACCCTAGCAGCGACGGCAGCGCCTTGTAGCGCACCAGCAGCGCCGCATCTTCTTTGCCCAGCATTTTCAGCGCATGCCAGAACACGCCGGGCTCGTTCCAGGGATTGGCCTGACTGGCGTGCAGCATGCCGCCGTTGGCAAAACTGGTGGCGCGCCCGGGGCCGGTCTCCTGTTCCAGCAAGCTCACGCTCAGCCCGTGGCGGCGCAGGCTGAAAGCCGTCGTCAGGCCCAGCAGGCCCCCACCAATCACCATCACATGCATGCGTGTTTACCCCTTGAAATCGACCTGTATCTTAGCCGCTGGCAGCGCGCTGCGGCGAGCAGGATGACCTGAGGCACGGCGCCCAGCACAATGTGGTCAGTGCTTCGCGCTGAGGACGGGAAAATGAAAATCGGGGGCGATGTAGGCGGCACGAAGACCCTGCTCGAGGCGCGAGCCGGCGCGTTCACGCTGCTCAAAAAGCGGTATGAAAACGATGATTTCCCGACCTTCGACGCGCTGCTGGCGGCGTTTCTGGACGAACTCCGCGCGCGCCATCGCGCGCCGGTGACCGCCACCTGTCTGGCGGTGGCGGGACCCGTGACCGATCAGGCTGCCCGCCTGACCAATCGCCCGGACTGGTTGCTGTCGGCGGCTGACTTGAGCGCCTGCCAGCATCTGGGGCCGACCACGCTGGTGAACGATTTTGTGGCGGTAGCCGCTGGCCTGAGCAGTCTGGAGGCCAGCGACACCCGTCTCCTGCAAGCCGGCGAGGCCGTCCCGCAAGGGCCCGTTCTGGCGCTCGGACCCGGGACCGGGCTAGGCGTGGCGATGGTCGACGGCATGCGGGTGCTGGCTAGCGAAGGCGGGCATATTGGTTTCGCCCCGTTCGATGAAGAATCGACCGCGCTGTGGCGCGTTCTGGGCGCGCCGGCGCTGCGCGTCACCGCCGAGCGGGTGGTGAGCGGGTCGGGCCTGGCCGCCTGCTATTGCCTGATGGCAGTGACACCCGGGCAGTTGATTGAACCCGCCGAGGTGGTCGCGCGTGCCGGCGCCGGCGAGGCCCTTGCACAGCGGGCGGTGAGACTTTTCGCGCGCAGCTTCGGCGCGGTGGCGGGCGATCTGGCGCTGGTCTGCCTGGCACGCGGCGGCGTGTATCTGGCCGGCGGCATCACGCCACGCCTGCCGCCTGATTTGTTTGATGAGCCTTTCCTCGCCGGCTTTCGCGCCAAGGCCGAGCACGCGACGCTGGTCGCGGCGATGCCGGTCACGGCGGTCCTGAGCGAGGAAGTGGGCCTGCGTGGCGCGCTGCATCTCGCCGGGCACAGCGCCTGACAGGAGGACCGCCATGTACGAAGCAAAACATCATCGGCCATTGCCGCTGCCGCGCTTTCTCCAGCGCATGTTCAGCCACGGCATCGCGGCCCTGGCCCTGCTGTTGCTCTCGCTGGGGGCGGGGGTTGCGGGCTACATGTACTACGAGCAGCTTTCGGCCGTCGACGCATTTCTCAATGCCGCGATGCTCCTGGGCGGCATGGGGCCGGTCAATCCGCCGGCGACCAATGCGGGCAAACTGTTTGCCGGCTGCTATGCCTTGTATGCCGGGCTGGTGTTCATCGTGACCGCGGCAATCATGCTGACGCCCGTGTTGCACCGGGTACTGCACCGGTTTCATTGGGCGAGCGAGGACGAGGCTTAGGGTTCACGCGCCGGTCACGGCGCGGCATCACGCTGATGCGTTTACGTAGTTCGTTGGAGGATCGCTGTGAGCCGCACTGTGTCATCTGAACGTCGTCGTTTTCTCCGCCAGTTGCTCGCGCTGCCCGTACTGGCCTGCGCGTCGCCGGTCTGGAGCAAGCCGCGCTATGCGAGCAATCCCTTTACGCTGGGCGTTGCTTCGGGCTATCCGCTGGCCGACGGCGTGGCGCTATGGACGCGCCTCGCGCCGCAACCGCTGGCGCCCGACGGCGGCCTGCCGGCTGCGGTGTTGCCGGTGCGCTGGGAGGTGGCGGAAGACGAGCAGTTCAAACGGATTGCCGCGCATGGCGAGGCTTATGCCGAGCCGGCATTCGGCCATTCGGTGCATGTGGAAGTAAGGGGGCTTGAAGCGGCGCGGCCGTACTTCTATCGGTTTCATAGCGGCGCGGCGACCAGCGTTGTCGGGCGGACCGCGACCGCGCCCAAGGTAGGCGACCCGGTGCAGCAGCTGCGCTTTGCGTTTGCGTCCTGCCAGCAGTACGAGCAGGGCTATTACGGCGCTTATCGCCACATGGCGGCGAGCGCGCCCGATCTCATCATTCACCTTGGCGATTACATCTACGAAAGCGCCTGGGGCGAGCACCGCCTGCGCTATCACGAAGGTCCGGAGCCGGTCGCTTTAACGGACTACCGCGCCCGCTACGCGCGCTATCGCTCCGACCCCGATTTGCAGGCGGCGCACGCAGCCTGTCCGTGGCTGATGGTGTGGGACGACCACGAAGTGGAAAACGACTATGCCGATGCGCAGTCCGAAAACCTCGACCAGCCCGAGTGGTTTCTGGCGCGACGCGCGGCGGCCTATCAGGCGTGGTACGAACACATGCCGGTGCGGCGCACGATGCTGCCGTTCGGACCGCATCTGCAGCTCTACACGCGGCTCGCCTACGGTCAGCTGGTGAATTTCAATTTGCTCGACGACCGTCAGTACCGTAGCCCGCAGCCCTGCCCGCGACCGGGCCGCGGCGGCGCGGCGGTCATCGAGAACTGCGCCGCGCGCGAAGACCCCGCCGCCACCCTGCTGGGGGCGCGACAGGAAGCCTGGCTTGCGGCCGGTCTGGCGCAGAGCAAGGCGCGCTGGAACGTGTTGGCCCAGCAAACCCTGATGGCGCAGTCCGACGGCAAAGTGGGGGAAGGTCAGCGGTTTTACTCCGACGGCTGGGACGGCTATCCCGCCGCGCGGGCGCGCTTGTTCGACCAGATCGCAGGCAGCAAGGTCGCGAACCCGGTGGTCATTGGCGGCGACGTCCACGCGTTCTGGGTGGCGGATCTGAAACGCGATTTCAATCGCCCGGACTCGCCCACCATTGCCTCAGAGTTTGTCGGCAGTTCGATTACCTCGCGTCCGCCGCCGGAGTCGATTCTGGAAGCCGCCAAAACGGAAGGCCCACATATCAAACTCGCCACTGGCAAATATCGCGGCTATGTCGCGATGACGCTGACGCCCGATTTACTGACGGCAGAACTCCGCGCCGTCGATGACCATCGCGACCCGGCAACCGGCATCCGCACGCTTTCGACCTGGGTGGTGGAAGATGGCAAGCCCGGGCCGGTGGCGGGCTAGGGGGCGCGCTTACCCCGCCTGCGCCAGCACCACCGCCGCCAGCGGCGGCAGGTCGATCAGCACCCGCGCCGGTTGATCATGCAAGGGTCGGGCGACTGCGTTGGCCGCCGGCACGCCCACATCAGTGCCGCCATAGTGGCGTGAGTCGCTGTTCAGCAGGACTTCCCAGCGGCCGGCGGCGGGCACGCCCACGCTGAAGGCCGGGCGAGGGATAGGGGTGAAATTGAAGACCACCACCACGCACGCGCCGTTGCGGGCGCGGCGCAGGAAGGACAGCGTGGATTGCTCGGCGTCGTTGCAGTCCAGCCACTGGAAGCCGCCGGGTTCGTG
>JALRCR010000085.1:0-13016 GCA_023257255.1 Gammaproteobacteria bacterium
ACGTGCGCGAGGAGCGTTGGATGAAGCGCCGGCCACAGCGCGCGGGGGTCAAAAAACGACTCGCTCTGCACCACCACCAGATGGGCCAGCGAGGCCGGCGCTGGCCGTTCAGGCGGGACCGCAAAAGGGCTAGTCGCGGCGACCGGTCGGCGCATTTCCCGCGCGTAGCGCCAGAGCGATACCAGCAGTCCCAGCCGTGCCAAATCGTGCGCCACCGCACAGGACACCGGCAGGCTATTAGGGCGCGCCGGCGCCAGCAACAGCGCGGAACAGAGCAGCAGGAGCAGGAGGGCGAGCACACTTTCGGCGACCGGATGGAGACCGAACAGCCAGGGCTCTTGTCTGACCGCCAGAATCAGGCCGGCCAGCACCAGCGCGCAGGTGATGAACGTCCGCACGTTCACCCGCAAAAAGGGCAGGTAGAGCCGGGGATGACGCAGGGCGTCGGTGAAGTATTCAAAGTCGTGGACCACAAACGGTTCGCGCAATGAGCGCGTCTTGGCATTGCTCACCACCACCACCGCCAGCACCACCGCAAGCCCCAGCCCGGCGGCGAGCCACGGCCGACCGACCAGCGCCAACAGCAGCGCATAAACCCCCAGCCAGATCCCCGTGTGCACCAGCAGCGAGGGCAGCGACCGGCGCTGACGCGGCGCGGGCCGCGGCGCCAGCAGACGCTCCGCCCATAGGGAGCCGACGAGTCCGGTGACGACCGCCGGGCCCACGCTGGCCCAAAACCACTCAAGGGACATAGCGCAGCACACGCAGCAGGCGCGAAGACACGGCGGCCGGCAGCACCGCCAGCCACCAGCAGCCAAACGCCAGCAGTCGCGGAAAGCTCAATCGGGCCGGGTTAGCGCGCAAGCCCGCCTGGATGACGCGGGCCGCGCGCTCGGCCGGCCATTGGCACGGTTTGGGGCCGGGCATTTCGCGGCACATCAGGGAATCGACATAGCCGGGCATCACCACATTGACCGCAATGCCCTCGGGCGCGAGCCAGCCGCGCAGGGCTTCGCCGTAGGCTTTGATGGCGGCCTTGCTGGCCGAATAACTGGGCGTGAGGGGCAAGCCGTGAAAAGCCGCCAGCGAACTGAACAGCGCAATCTGACCGTGGCCGCGCCGTCGCATGGCCGGCAACACGGCATCCACGGTGGCCATTGCAGCCCACACGTTGACCTCCAGCAGCGCCTCGACGCTGGCCCAGTCTTCTGCTTCACCCTGCGCACCCACGTGGGTGTTTAGGCCGGCCGTGACCAGCACCAGATCGGGCGCATCGCCTGTGCAGATTTCCGCCAGCCAGGCCCGAAACTGCGGGCGTTCGCGCACATCGCCCACCGCGGTCAGAACATCGGCCCCGGCGGCCGTGCAGCGGGTGGCAAGCGCAGCCAGTTGCGCCTGACGACGCCCGTGCAGCACGAGCCGCACGCCGGGGGCGGCGTAACACACGGCAAGCGCGCTGCCGATGCCGCCGGTGGCGCCGGTAATCAACACAGATTTTGGCCGGGCGTAGCGGCTCATGCCCCGCCCTCGAGCAAACGTTCCAGCGCACTGATGGGATTCATCAAACGATCGACGACCGTAGCCAGGCCAAGCTCGATCGCCGCGCGCCCGTACAGCCCACCGTTCACCTGGGTGGCGTGCATCACGACCTGCTCGAAGCTGCTGACAAGCGCCGGATCGGGCGGTGAAGCCTCGCGCCAGAACGCCGCCAGAGGCCCGTCAAAACACAGTCCCGGCATCCGGTAAAGCGCCTTGCCCAGCGCAATCACCGGACGTCCTGCCTGCAGGCCCATCGTGCCCACCGTGCTGTTAACCGTGACAACTCCCGCCGCCTGGTCGACCAGCGCCTGCAAGTCACCTGATTCGATAAATGCCACGCGCTCGCCCAGCGCCAGTTCGCGGCGGCATTCATCCACGACGGCCCGCAGACTGCGCCAGCGGTAGTCGAGCGGATGGCTTTTAATCAGCAAGCCGCTGTCGGCCGGCGCCTGCAGGGCAAACGAGCGCATGACGTCCTGCACCACCTCAGCCATGCCGGAAAAGGGCGAGTGCTCGCGAATCTGGCTGTCGTGATCGAGTTGCAGCGGGAGCAGGAAATAGTGCCGTCGGCGCGCCAGCCAGTCGCTGACTTGCGCGGCGGTCGCAGCGGCCTGCCTGCGGACCCGCAGCGCGCGGCGCAGAAAACCGGCGTATTCAAGCGGCGCCGGCCGCATGGCGTGCGTGCGATACCGGGGGAAAGCGAGGGGATTGAACATGCCAGCCGTATGGTATGCCACGTCGTGCACGGCCCGAATCCTGAAAGTCTGGGCAACGCTCACCGGCGGTGCTGCCGGCGGCAGCCGGGGCGCGGTCTCCCGGTACCACTTGGGATCGCGCGGCAGCCGCGAGCGTTCGTTTACGCCATCGCGTTCCAGCGTGAACCAGTGGGGACGGAAATAGCCTTCCTCCAGCACGTGCACCCGCAGGCCCAGCTCAGCGGCGCGCTGCATGGCGAGTGCGTGCACCGGCCGACAGTCGCCAAACAGCACCAGATCGGAAATGTGCCGGCGTCGGATCAGTTGCTCAAGCCAGTCCGGCAGCGCCGTTAGCGGACCCCGGAACAGGCTGGCCGGTCCCGCCCAGTAGGCCACATCGCCCGCGTTGAAATTTACCTTGTGCACGCTCGCGCCCGCCGCTCGCAGGTGCGCGGCCAGACGCACGAACAGCGGGCTGCAAACGCCCTGCAGAAACAGGAAATGCGGGGGCTTCATCGCACGCCCACCAGCACGCGTAACGCGGCCCGCCACCAGGGTCGCCACCACGCGGGGCCGCGCCGGCGCTCCTCGCCGCGCCAGGCGAGCAGCAGCTCCAGCGCCGCTTCCGGTGCGACGGTGCGGCGATTATCGCGGCTGAAATAACGCGGATAGCGCAACAGCGCGCCGGCGACCAGTTCATCCAGCGTGAGGCGACGCGTGCGGCGCGGCGCGGCACAGCGATCCTCCGTCAAGCCCCAGCCGGCATAGAACGGCAGCCCGTGGCAGACCACCGGCACACCGCGCAGCAGGGCTTCAAAGCCGGCCAGAGAGGTCATGACATGCACCTGGTCGACCGCTGTGAGCAGTTGCGGCAGGTCGGCCTGCATGACCACGGCGTCGACCCGCGTCGATAGTGCCGCGTCCGCCGCGCCCGAAGCGCGCAGGCCGCTGACCACATCCGGGTGTGGTTTATAAAGCAGGAAGGCGTCGGGCGCTTCGGCGCGGACCGCGGCGACCAGCGCCGCGTTGGTGTTGACGCCCGGCGCGCCGAGTCGCAGCGAGGCGTCGCTTTCGACCTGCCCCACCACCAGAATCACCCGCCGCTGACCCGCCGGCCGCTGCCATGGGGTGCCACCGAGGTTGTATTTGGTCAGGCCGGCGGCCACCACCTGCGCGCGAAAGCGCGCCGCCCGGGCGGCGTCTTCGGGCATGAAAGCGGCGGTTTCGAGCAGGCGTTCCAGATCGCTGGACCGGGTCGCGTCGTAGTAGACGCCGCTGCTGTCGACCACCCAGGACAGCGGCCGAATCAGCTCCGCACCCAACCCGACCGAGCGCAGAAAGCCGTCTTCCAGCCGACAGATGTCCAGATCCTCACGCGCCGCCAGCGCGGCGGGTGGCGTGCCCCACACCGCGACCGTCGCCCCGGACGGGATGACGGCATGCGGCCCGACAAAACGGACCGGACGTCCCGCGAACGCTGTCCGCACAGCGGGGCGTTTCCAACGCGAAAACGCCACCGCGTACACCGGTGCCGGTGCCGGGCGCTGCGCCAATTCGGTCAGCCAGGCGTCGACCGCCGAGAAATGCCCGGCCCAGGTTGGCGGTGTAAAGGGCGTGGCGTCAGGGACCGGCGCCGTGGCCGTAAGCCGCGCGATGATGGCCTCTACCCAGACGGCGGGGTCGGCAGGATCGAGGTAATGCGGCCGATCACCGGCAAGTTCGCGAAACACGGGCAGCGCGGCAGCCATCACCGGCACGCCCAGCGTCAGCGCTTCCAGCAAGGGCAGGCCATAGCCTTCGGTGAACGAGGGAAACAGCAGCGCGTCGGCGTGTTGCAGCCAGGCGGTGGTCGTCGCGTCGTCGCAGCCCTCCAGCGCCAGGACGAAATCGCCACGCGCGGCCCCGGCGCGGAGCGCCGCCAGCGTCGGCGCAACGTCCCAGCCCGCTTGGCCAACCACTACCAGCGATGGGCAGCGCTCGCCAAACAAGGCGCGCAGGCGGGCCCAGACCTCAATCAGCAAAGCGTGGTTCTTGCGTGGTTCAATGGTGCCAAGCACCACAAAATAGGGCGCGGCCAAGGGCCGCTCACGCGCCACCCGGTGCACGATGCCAGGCGCGAGCCAGGCCACCAGCGTGGGCGGCAGCGGCAGCCCGCCGCGGTCGGTCCAAGCGGCGAGTTCGCGCGCGGTGGCCGCGGAATTACACAGGATGCCCCGCGCAAGGCTGACGCTGGCGCGAAGCCGCGCGGCGTGTTTCACGTCTTCGCCGGCGCGGCAGAACTGCGGGTGGGTCAGCGGGATCAGGTCGTGAATCATCACCAGCAAGCGGGCTCCGCGCTCGCTCACCAGCGACTGCAGCAGCGGGTCCTCAAGGCCAGCATGGCCGGTATGAAAAAGCCATGCGTCTGACGGCGCCCGCCGGCAAAGCCCCCGGCACATGCCCAGCGCCAGGATGGCGTAGAGGCGCCAACGCCCCCGTGGGGCCAGCAGCCAGCGGAACAGCCAGCGAGATTCGGGCTGTGGCAGGCAATGCGCGCGTCCGGCCCAGCGCACCAGTGCCTGCCCGCGCGGGCCGTAGTGTGCGACGTAGGCTAGCCCCACGCGGTCAATGCCGGTCGGCAGTCGGGCGTAGCGCAGGCGGTCAACCAGTCTGGTCACGTCAAGCAGGACGGGCCCTGCGCCCGCCACGCTTGTGCCACAAGTTGACGGGGCACTCATGCCGCTTGAGAAGCGCGACACACGCCCGGACGCACCCGCCTAACGCGTAGCGTTGACGACAGTCAGCGCCGGATAAACCACCGCGCCCACTACGATATTCAGGAATTTCTGCAAATCGGCCGCCGCGGAGTTGGCTACGAACACCACATCGCGATCGGCGATCGGGAAATTCTGGGCGACAAAGAACGACGAGGGGTCACGCAGATTGACCTGATAGACCACCGGCACCTTGCCATCCGGCCCCGGGATGGGTGGTTCCGCCCAGTTGAGTGCGCCCGACTCTTCGTAGCGGAAGATGAACAGGCCTTCGGCATCCGCACGCATGTCGTTCATGCCACCAACCCGGGCCAGCGCCTGTGCCAGCGAGATCCCTTGCGCCTCGAAATTGATCTCGTCGCTTTTCCCCGCTGCGCCCAACATCGTGAAGCTGAGGGGCTGAAACAGCGCGGTGACCACATCACCCGGCTTCATGTAGATATTCTGGGACGGGTCCTGGATGATTTTTTCCAGCGGCAAGGCCCGCACTTCGGTGCCTCGCGACACCTGCACGGTGGTGCGGTCGACCGACTGCTTGACCCCACCGCCAGCTGCCAAGGTATCCAGTAGGCGCTCGCCACGCGCGGTCAGCGGCACCCGCATGCTGTTGGTGACATCGCCCACCACGGTCACATTCGCCGTGTTGTTCTGGATCGTGCGCACCAGCACCTGCGGCTGGTTGGCCTTGCCCTGCAGGCGGCCGACGATGTCTTCCTCGATCTCACGGGAAGAGCGGCCGGCAGCCTGCACCGCGCCCACGAACGGCATGGTGACCAGACCCTGGCTGTTCACCATCTGTTCGGGGAAATTGACCATGCCGGTGTTGCCCGGGCCGGTACGGGGGTCGAGAATTTGGGTCCCGAAGAGCTGGGCCGGCGGCGCTTCCCAGACCGAAATTTCGAGCACATCGCCCGCGCCAATGACCGGGTCGTAGGGCTGACCCGGCCCGAAAGTTTCCGAGAAAGACGGCTGCTTGCGGGCCTTAACGAGCTGCCGCGCCACGTCGTCGTTCACCTGCACCAGACGGATAGTCGGCAGGGTTGGCGGCAGCTTGCGCATCTCGATCTGCTCACGGCTGGGGCCAGACATGGGCAGCCAGCTTGGCCATGTGCTGCAGGCGGTCAAAAAGGAAGAGCAGAACAGCAGCGCAAATCGGGTTTTCATCGGGGTCGTCCATTCCTGTGGGGCGTCGGGCCGCGGGTGGTCCGTCGGCGCGTTGGCGAGCGGCTATACCGGCAGAAAACCAGACCGCGGGCCGCCGTGTCAACGAATGCCTTAAAGCTCACCAGCCGCTCAGCTGACACTGCGGTCACCAAGCGGGTCAGGCCGGTTGACCCGCGGCCGCCCGGAACGGGGTCGAGGGCAATCTCCCCTGAAAAATCCTCGCCGCGTGCCCCGCATGCAAGCAAGACATTCACGGCTAGAATCAGACGATGCTTTCCATCGTGATGCCCAGTTTCAATCATGAAGAATTCCTCGCCGAGGCGGTGGAAAGCGTGTTCGATCGGGCTCACGCGCCGTTGGAACTGGTGGTGATCGACGGCGGGTCGACTGACGGCACCCAGAGCCGGCTGGCGGAACTCGCCGGCCGCTGGCCCGGGCGTTTACGCTGGAAGTCGGCACCAGACAGCGGGCCGGCCGCAGCGGTAAACCTTGGTGTGCGCGAGGCGCGGGGCGAGGTGGTTGGCTGGCTCAATGCCGACGACAAATACGCCGCAGGGGCCTTGACGCGGGCTGTCCGGCACCTTCAGGCCCGCCCCGACCAGGTGATGGTCTACGGCGAGGCCGAGCACATTGCGGCTAGCGGCCGGGTGTTGAGTCGCTATCCGACTGCAAGCCCGTCCGAAGCGCTCGAGGACTTCACCGCCGGCTGTTTTATTTGTCAGCCCAGCGTGTTCTTCCGCCGCCAGACTTTCCTTGAACTGGGCGGTCTGGATGAAACACTCTCCGCGAGCTTTGATTTCGACCTGTGGCTGCGCATGTTTCTGGCGTTCCCGAACGCAATCGGGTTCATCCCCGAGGTGATGGCCTATTCGCGTCTGCACGCCAACACCATCACTGCCCGTCAGCGCGACACGGTCGCCCTGGAAGGCCTCAAGGTCCTCCGACGGCATCTGAACGAGGCGCCGCCGCACTGGATCTTCACGCGGGTCGCCGAACGCTGCCACGAACATCCCTTCAACCCGCCTCAAACCTGTTTGCGAACCGCGCTGGAATCGCTGGTGACCCGCGCTGCGCCCTGGCTGGACGACGCCGGGATGGCAATGGTTCGTGAGCGTATCGCGGCCGATCGGTCAATCGCGCTGGCGACGCCCGAGTTGTTCGCCACCGTCTGGCCCGACGCCTGGGCAGATGCGCTGATTGAGATCCGGGTGCTGCAACCCACGATTCCTGCGACTTTCCTGCGCCTTCAGGGCCACTACGAGCATCCCAATGGGGCGGCGACCCGGCTTGAAGCGCTGGCCCCGGACGGCGATAAGCGGCAACTCGAGTTGCGCTATCCCGGTAGCTTCGAGTGGCTGCTGCCCTTGAGCGACGCGCGCCCCGGCGCGCGGATTGTTTACCGGATCAGCGCGAATCGGAGTTTCGTTCCCGCTGACTGCGATCCGGCCAGCACCGACCAACGGTCCTTATCCTGGCAGCTATACGCGGTCGAACTAATCCGCGCTTAAGTACCCGCTCTCCCCTAACTGACGATCAAAAAATCCCCCGCCACCGGGTGCGCGCTGCCAGCCATCGTAATCACCGCTATCTGCACCGCCGCCGCGCCGCCCTTGCCGTCGGCGTCGTAATAAAGCTTGTCGGTGTTGGTGTTGTAGATGATCCGGTCGTCCGCATCACCGGCCGCGAAGCCGGTGCCGCTGGTGATGAACTTGTACTTGCTGGCCGCCAGCGGCGTACCGCCGCTGCTGCCCGTGAGGCGCGTGAAGATGTCGTCGTCGAGCAGGATTTTGTCGGTGCGGGAGACGAAGTCGGTGATGCGGTCGACGTTAGACGAGCCGCGGGCGGTGTCGAACACGAACCGATCGCGGCCCGCGCCGCCGGTCAGGGTGTCGTTGCCCAGACCGCCGAACAGCCGGTCGTCGCCGGCGCCGCCAAGCAAGGTGTCGAGCCCCGCCAGACCGGACAGCACGTTGGCGCCGCCATTGCCGCTGACCGCATTGTTGCCGGCATTGCCCGTCCCGTTGATGGCCGCCGAGCCGCTGAGGAGCAGGCGCTCGAGGTTGGCGCTCAGCGTGTAGGTGACGCTGCTCGTGACCGAGTCGGTACCGCCGGCGCTGCTCGATTCCACGATGACGTCGCTGCGGCTGTCGACGCGGTAGAAATCGGCACCGTTCCCCCCGAGCATACGGTCGTCACCGGAACCGCCGTCGAGGCTGTCGTTACCGACATCGCCGTCCAGCGTGTCGTTACCCGCGCCGCCCTCCAGCGTGTCGTCGCCGGCTTCCCCTTCGAGGACGTTCGCGCCGGTCGCCCCGCGCAAGACGTTGCCGAGCCCATTGCCGCGCAGGCTGGCGGCAGTCAGCGCTTCAATCACCCCGTTCTCGATGAAGTCGCCCAGCACGTAGAACGACAGCAGGCTGCGCACTTCGTCGACGCCGCCGGTGGCCGAATCCTCATCCGTCTCGGTACAGGCGTCGCCTACATTGTCGACGTAGTAGACGTCGGACCCGTCGCCGCCCTGCATGTCGTCGGCACCGGCGCCACCGTCCAGCGTGTCGTCGCCCTCCCCGCCGTCCATCCAGTCCTCGCCCACGCCGCCGTCGATCGAATCGTCGCCGAGGCCGCCGTCCATCGAATCATCGCCCGAGAAGCCGAACAGCCGGTTGTTGTCCTCGTCCCCCAGCAGGTCGTCGCCGCGCTGATCACCCAGCAAAAAGCGCAGGAAATTGCCCCACTCGGAGCCCTGCAGGAAGCCGAGCTCGCGCGACTGGTAGTCGAAACTGATGCTGTCGAGCGGCAGATAGATGCTGAGACCGTTCACCCCGGCGACGGTGCCGACCCGGGCCATCACCGCATCGTCCAGCGCGGCCTTGACGCTGGCTGCCGCGGCCCGCAGGTCGCTGCTGCCCGCGGTATCGACGACCTCCTGCATGAAGTCGCCCAGGTCGCGGTAGTCGAGATCCGAAGGCCCGAGACGGGTGGCGTGCTGGGCCGCCGCGCGCAAGCCGGGCAAGAGTCCGGGGCCGATATCCATCACGGTGGCCGCGAACGCATTGAGGCTCTGGTTCAGCGCATCGAGGCCCGCAGTGCGCACCGCGGAGAGCGTGGTATCCGACTCGCCCGCATAGCGTTCGCCGTAGGTGTCGACCACCGCGTTGGCGAAATCGAAGGCAGTCATCGCGGGGTCGGCAGCCAGCGCGCCGAGGAAGCTCTGGTATTCCCAGCCGTCGCCGGGCTCCAGTTCCTGCGAGGCGACCACCACGTCGCTCAGGTCGCGCAGGTCCCAGCACTGCTCCAGCATGCCCTGCAGGCAGGCGTCGAAGCCGATGAAATCGAAGTGCGGCAGGTTGGAGGCCAGCACCGCAGAACGGAATTCGGCGAGCTTCAGATTGTCGCCGCCCGCGCTGTCGTCCCAGGACGTGCCGGACAGCCCGCCGCCGTGGTCCCACACGATGAGCGCGTAGTTGGTGGCAGGGCTCGCGGCCATCGCGTTGTTGATGAACGTGGTCAGCGTGGCCCCGTCGCCGGAGTTGGTTTCACCAACCGAGTCTTCCGCGCCCAGCGAGCTCACCGCATTGAGGTTGTCGTCGTGGACCATCAGGCCGGCGCGGGTATCGGTCCAGTCGCCGTCGCCGCTGGCGTAGCCCGGCGCGCGATCGACCAGCGTGATTACATTGAGTCCAGCTGCGAAATTGACCGACTCCATCTCGTTGAGGTCGTCCAGCGCAAAGGACTCGAGGTTGTTGTCGGCCGCCATGTAGACCATGACCGTCCAGCTGGCGGCGGGGATATCGGCCAGCGCGCCGGTCTGGAAGGAAAACTGCGTGGTGTTGCCGATTCCGGCAAACGCATTGCCCGCGAGATCCTGCACCGCGCCCGCACTCACTTGAACCGAATAGGCGGTGTTGTCCGCGAGCAGCGCGCTGGGATTGATGGTTACCGTGGCGCCCGCGAAGCTGACCTGCGGGTCGGTGACGCTGAGCACGATGGGGCTCAGCCCGCCGCTTATCGTGATGCTGCCGGTGCCGGCGCGGACGGCCTCGTCAAACACCAGCGTGAGATTGCTGCCCGGCGCAACCTGCGCGCTGTTGTCGGCCGGCGAGACCGCCAGCAGGCGCGGCGCGGCGACGTCGTTGCCGTTGCCCGCGCCGAGCGCCGTCGCCAGCAGGCTGTAGCTGCCCGTGGCGTTCTGATAGCCCGCGACGGCCGCGAAATAGCTGCCGGTGGCCGGCGCGAGGAAGGTGGTGCTGGCGTTCTGCCCGACGCCGCCGTCGTCGTCGGCCGAATCCGCCAGCGCCATGCCCTGCGCGTCCACGACGCCGAGCAGGACGGGGTCGGACAAGCTGCCGTCGTCGGTCGGCGCGCCCTTCAGGTCGAGGCGATAGGTGGTGCCGGCGGTCAGCTCAAGCCGCACCCAGTCGACGTCGCCCGCCGTGCCGATGCTGCTGCTGAAAGGGGTCCCCGGTACCGCCAGCGCGGTGGTCAGGACGTTGTCGGCGAAGTCGGCGCTGGCGGCGCCCACATCGCGCACCGCCACGGTGTAGTCCCCGACTTCATCGTCCGCGGCGCTGACCGCGATGTAGTAATCACCGCTCGTCACCGGCGTGAAGCGGGCACTGACGTCGAGTTCGTCATCCGCACCGCCCGTGCCGGGAATGACGTTGCCCAGCGCGTCGTAAATCGCGACGAGTTCCGGATCGGCCAGCGAGCCACTGCCGCTATCGGCGCCGCGCACATCGATGGCGTAGCGCTGGCCGGCGGTCAGACTGAGCTTGTACCAGTCGATATCGCGGGCGAAGTCGATCGCGCCGCTTTGCGCCGCGGCGTCGACGCTCAGCGTCAAGGCGTCGGCCGGGTTGTCGCCGGCCAGATCGGTAGCCGGTTGGTTGGAACGCAGCCGCAGGCTGTAGGCCCCGAGGTCGTCATCGAAGCCGGTCGCAGCGAGGTAATAGGTGCCGGTGACGCCCGGGGTGAAGGTGACCTGCGCGTCCCGGGTAAAGCCGAAGTCGTCGTTGCCGGTGTTGGGCAGCAGCACGCCGGCGCTGTTGTAGATGCCTGCGATCAGCGGGTCGGACAGCCCGTTGAAAGCGGTATCGTCACCCATGAGGTCGAAGACATAGGTCTGCCCGCCGGTCAGCGTGGCGGCGATCCAGTCGATGTCTCCGGCGGCTTCCAGCACGCCGCGCACCGTGCCATTCAGGCCGATCGCCACCGTCGTGCCGGTAGTGGCCGGCGTCTCAACGGGCGCCGCAGCAGCGCCCGCCACCGACAGGGTGTAGGTACCGGTCACACCGGAGTAGCTTTCGGCGGCGAGGAAATAGGTGCCGCTTATAAAGGGCGTGAAGCTTATCTGCGAATCAAACGAGTCGCCGTAATCATCGTTATCGGTGCCCGGCAAGAACGCACCATCGCCGTCATACACGCCGGCGAAGTAGGGATCGGCCAGCGTGCCGCCGCTGCCGTCCTGTCCGAGGAGGCTGATGGTGTAGGTCACGCCGGCCAGCAGGCTGACCGCGAACCAGTCGCTGTCCTCGGCAAAATCGATGCTGCCGGTGATGCTGCCGCTGCCGGCGCTCAGCGTGATCGTCTGGGCGTTGGCGTCGCCGTCGCCCACATCGCCGTCAACGCCGCTGTCGCCTGCCACGATTTCCAGCGTGTAGCTGCCGGTACCGTCGCCGTAGGCAGCCGCCGCGATGAAATATTCGCCCGTGTCGTCAGGCGTGAAGACCAGCGCCGAGTCGCGTCCGATGCCGGAATCATCGTCCTCCGCGCCGGACACAAAGCCGCCCAGGGCGTCGGCATAAATCCCGTAAAGCAGCGGATCGAGCAGGCTACCGCCGTCCGAATCCGCACCCCGCAAGGTGATGCTGTAGGTCTGACCGGCGGTGAGGCGGATCTGGAAGTAGTCGAGATCGTCCCGGCTTTCGATGACGCCGGTCGCCACGCTCCCAAGCGCAATCGTGCCGCTGGCGTCTACCGGATAGTCGTCCGGCGCGGCGGCGCTGGCCACGCTCACCGCATAGCCGCCGCCGTCGTAGTCGGTGGCACCGGCCGCCACCACGTAGTAGTCCCCGCTCAGGCTGGGCGTGAACTCGAGCTGCGCGTTGAGGCTGCCGCCGCTGTCGTCGTCGAACAGGTAATCGTTGGTATCGGCCCCGACCAGATACAGGAACGGGTCGCTGAGCCCGCCGCTGTTCGCCGCGTTGAGACTGACGGTGTAGGTCGCGCCGGCGATGAGCGAGACCACGAAGTAGTCGTACTCCCCCGGGGTGAGAATGCCGGTCGCGGCATTGCCGTTCACATACAGCGTGCTGACCGATGAACTCATGCAATCCTCCTTGCAACAACCGCAGCCTGCGCCGGCGTCTAGCGGCGGCAGACTGCCCGCACTGTGGCGAAGTTCACAAAAAATCCCGCAGGCGATAGTAGAGCATCGCCAGCATCAGGGACAGCGTCCGTAGCCAGCGTCCGCCCGGGAAGATGCGGTGTGGAATGCGCGCAAAGACGTCGAGCCGTCCGCTGTCGCCGGCAATCGCTTCCGCGATCACCCGTCCGGCCAGCCCGGTGATGGCCATGCCGTGGCCGGAGAAGCCCTGCGCGAAATACAGGTTCTGCCCGATGCGCCCGAAGTGCGGCGCGCGGTTCATGGTGATGTCCACGTAGCCGCCCCAGGCGTAGTCCACGCCCACATCGGCCAGCGTAGGAAACACCTGCACCATGCGCCGGCGCATGGAGTGGCTCGTAGCATCACCAGAGCGGATGACCGAGGAGATGATTCAGCTTCGACTACGCCTCTATGCAGAACCAGAGATCAATGCCGCCATGCGCAACGTCTTTAGGGTAGGCCGGGAGTGGGTGTGGCGCG
>JALRCR010000085.1:13026-13514 GCA_023257255.1 Gammaproteobacteria bacterium
GACCCGTCCGCCAAACAACATGCGGTGGTCGGCCGACAGGCGGAAGTAATCGAGCACGAAGTTGATGTCGGTGATCGCGGCGTCGGTCGGCATGAGTTCGCGCGCCCGCGCCGCGCCCAGCACGCCGCTGGCAATGATGTAGGTCCCGACCGGCATGATGCGGGCGTCCAGTTCCGGCACCAGCGGCCCCAGCCAGGCGTTGCCCGCCAGCACCACCTGCCGCGCCCGCACCTGACCCTGCGCCAGATGCACCACGGGCTGCGCGCCACGGGTCAGCCGCTCGGCCTGCGAATGTTCAAAAATGCGCACACCCCGGGTGCGGGCGGCGTGGGCGAGACCCACGGTGTAGTTCAGCGGATGCACATGCCCGCCGGTCGGGTCGTAAATGCCGGCCAGATAGCGTGGACTGCGGATATGCGCCGCGAGCGCGTCGCGGTCCAGCCACGCCAGCGCGTGGTAGTCGTAGGTTTGAGCCAGTTCGTGCTGAT
>JALRCR010000086.1 GCA_023257255.1 Gammaproteobacteria bacterium
GCCGCTCCCACGGGGCCTTCGTGGGAGGGGCTTTGCCTCGACTGAGACGGTTATTGATCTGGCGCTCGCGTCGGGGCGGTGCCGCTCCCACGGGGGATGCGCGGTGATCGCTGTTGCCGATAGAACGCCGGATCCCCTACACGGCTTGCACCGCGCCTGCCGGCAAGGATTGCAGACCGCCGCCGGCGGGCGCGGTCCTCAGGCCTTCGCCGCCTTGGCCTTCTTGGCGCGGGGCGCCGCCTTCGGCGTTGGGCTCGGCGCCGCTTCGGCCGGCATGTCTTCCATCCGCAGCGCGAAGAACTCGCGGCGCGCGAACTTCCACACGCCGCGATGCTTCTCGTACTCGTCGTGGTAGTAGCCGGCGCCAAGCCAGGCCATATCGCGCTTCGCGCTGCGCAGGTCGAGATAGCAACGGCCGGTAGCCCGTCCCTTTTTGCCCAGCTCCACCACCACGTTGTGGATGAACGGGCGGGGCGTAATGGCCAAGCCGCGGGCGTAGAAATCGAGCAGTTCCGTCTGCCCCTGTGCGCGCATGGTCTGCTCGGGCGTGACGATCGCGAACTCGCCGTCCGGCGTGAACAGCTTCACCAGCCCTTCGATGTCATTGCGCCAGACCAGATCGCAGTAGCGCGCCGGCAAGTCACGAATAGCCTCGCGGTCCAGCATTGCCTTCAGCGCTTCTTCCATTTTTTTCATACGCCCTGCTCCCGGAAAAATTTGTTTTTTATGGCTTGAGTCAGGGCTGGGTGGCCCTGTCGGGGATTATTGATGATGGACCTGACGCTGTCAGCGCCGGCGTAAACTCGGCGTCGAACGGCAGTTCATCGGCACTGAGGCTTTCGCGCACCAGCAAGAGCGCAGCGCCTGCGTCCAACGCCGGCCGCCGCCGCTGCAGGATCGCAGTCGCCCGGGCGTAGGCGTCGTCTAGCAAGGCCTTTACCGCCAGATCGATCTCGCGGGCGGTGGCTTCGGCGCAACGACGCGTGATCGCGCCGCCAGCCAGGCCTTCGCCCAGAAAGCCCGGCCGGGCGTCGTCGTAGACCGCCTGGCCGAGGCTTTCCGTCATGCCGTAACGCATCACCATGTGCCGCGCCACTTCGGTGACCTTGTCGAGATCGTCGGCCGCACCGGTCGAGATTTCGCCCAGCGCCAGCGCTTCGGCGGCGCGCCCGCCCAGCAATACCGCGAGGCGGTCTTTCAACTGTTGGCGGGTCATGAGAAAGCGGTCTTCGGTCGGACGCTGCAAGGTGTAACCCAGCGCGCCGATGCCGCGCGGAATGATCGAGACCTTGTGTACGAGATCGATGTCCGGCAATGAGCGCGCCACCAGCGCGTGCCCGATCTCATGCACGGCCACCGCCCGTCGTTCGTCGGCCGCCATCACCCGCGAGCGTTTCTCGACGCCGGCAACGATGCGTTCGATGGCGGCCGTGAAATGGGCCAGCGTCACGGTCGCGGCGTTGTGCCGGGTCGCGAGCAGCGCGGCCTCGTTGACCAGATTAGCCAGATCGGCGCCGGTGAAACCCGGCGTCAGCGCCGCGATCTGATCGAGTTCAAGGCCCTCGACGCTGCGGATTTTGCGCACGTGCACGGCGAGGATCTGCACGCGCCCCTGACGGTCGGGTCGGTCCACCACCACCTGCCGGTCGAAGCGCCCGGCGCGGAGCAGCGCCGGGTCCAGCACTTCCGGGCGGTTGGTCGCTCCCAGCAAGACTATCCCGCTGGACGGATCGAAGCCGTCGAGTTCGGACAGCAGTTGGTTCAGGGTCTGTTCTTTTTCGTCCATGCCGCCCATGGCAAAAGGCCCGCGCGCCCGGCCCAAGGCGTCCAGTTCGTCGATGAAAATGATGCTGGGCGCGGTCTGCCGCGCCTGCTCAAACAAGTCGCGCACCCGCGCGGCGCCAACGCCCACAAACATCTCCACAAACTCGGCCCCGGAGATCGAATAAAACGGCACGCCCGCCTGCCCCGCCACCGCCCGCGCGAGCAGCGTCTTGCCGGTGCCCGGCGGCCCCACCAGCAGCACCCCTTTCGGAATGCGTGCGCCAAGCCGCCCGTGGGTCTGCGGGTCTTTCAGAAAATCGACCACTTCCTGCAGTTCGGCCTTGGCCTCGTCGACGCCGGCGACGTCGGCAAACTTCACCCCGGTCGCGCGTTCGACATAAACCTTGGCGCGCGATTTCCCGATCGACATCAGACCGCCCAAGCCCTGCTTCTCCGCGAGCTTGCGGATGACCAGCAGCCACAGGCCGAAGAAGAACAGCACCGGCAGCAGCCAGGACAGCAGATCCCGCCACAGCGTGCTTTCGATGACGCCGGCAAACTCCACCCGATGCGCCGCCAGCTCACGGGCGAACGAGGGCGCGACGCGTACGGTCACAAAACGCTGGAAGCCCTCGGGGCTGACCTGCCGCAACTCGCCCTCCAGCGTCGCGCTGCCGACGCGCACGGAAGCAATCTGGTTCTCGGCCAGCAGCTGCTCGAAGCGGCTATAGGGGATCTGGGCGATGCCGCGCGAGTTTGCCCACCACCACTGCAGGCTGAGCACCAGCAGCGCGGCGGCCACCAGATATGCGGCGTTGATTTGGTCGGCCCGACGCATGCGCGATCTCCCGGAGCGGCAGGACGCCGCCGTTAGCGCATAGGGTGAGGGAGCGGACCGGCCGGGGTGTTGACGCAGACCCGGGTTTTACTGCGCACGGCGACGCCTCATTGGCCGCGATTCGGAATGCGGGCACGGCATTGCCGGGTCTACGCCCCGCTGTCGACCACGTTTACGCAGCTCGCCCTTGCGCGAGCCGCCCAGCGCCGAAACGCTGTTCGCGGTCGGTGCTCGCGGAAGTGTGTGTAGCCTTCCCGCGAGCGGCAGAGACTCAGTGGTCCTCCGGCCGCGTGCGCAGCGCCTTGATTTCGCCGCGGCGGGTTTTCGCCGCCAGCCGCCGCTGCTGCGAGCCGCGGGTAGGCCGGGTGGCCTTGCGGGTTTTGGGCACGTGGGCGGCGGCGAGGATGAGTTCGCGCAGACGATCCAGCGCGTCTTCCAGATTGCGCTCCTGGGTGCGGTGGCGTTGGGCCTTGATGACGACCACGCCTTCGCGGGTAATGCGCCGGTCGTGCTGGGCAAGGAGCTGCGCTTTCAGCGCTTCCGGCAAGGACGACCCGCCGATATCAAAACGGAGATGCACCGCGCTGGCGACCTTGTTGACGTTCTGGCCGCCCGCACCCTGCGCGCGCACGGCGTCGGTCTCGATCTCGTGGTCGGGTAAGGACAATCGGGGAGAAATCACAAACATGCCGGCAATCTACACGGGCATCCGCAGGGTGCGCGAGCCTGCTACGCTCGCGACCTTCCTTTTCACCGGAGATCGACACACATCATGGCCAGCACCCTGTTTGACCTGACCGGCAAGGTCGCCCTCGTCACCGGCTCCACCAAAGGCATCGGCCGCGCCATTGCGACCGAACTCGCTCGCCACGGCGCGCAGGTGGTGATTTCCAGCCGCAAGGCGCCGGCCTGCGAAGAAGTTGCGGCCAGCATCAATGCCGAACTGGTCGGCCAGCCCGGCGGCGCAATCGCCCTGCCCGCCAACGTCGGACGCAAGGCCGAACTCGAGCAGCTCGTCGCCAGCGCCGTCGAGCAGCTGGGCAAAATCGACGTGCTGGTGTGTAACGCGGCGGTCAATCCGTTTTACGGCTCGATGCGCGACCTGCCGGACGAAGCCTTCGAGAAAATCCTCGGGACCAACATCATGGCCAATCACTGGCTGGTGAACCTGGTGCTGCCGGGCATGATTGAGCGGAAAGACGGCGCCATCATCATCGTCTCGTCCATCGGCGGCCTGCGCGGCCACGACACGCTCGGCGCCTACTGCATTTCCAAGGCCGCTGATCTGCAACTGGTGCGCAATCTTGCGGTGGAAAACGGCCCGCACAACATCCGCGTCAACGCCATTTCGCCCGGCCTGATCCGGACCGATTTTGCGCGCGCGCTGTGGGAAAACCCCGAGTTACTCGCCGAACGCACTTCGCAAGATCCCCTGCGCCGCATCGGCGAGCCGGCCGAAGTGGCAGGCATTGCGGTGTATCTGGCGAGCCGCGCGGCGAGCTTCACTACCGGGCAGAACTTCGTGGTGGATGGCGGCAGCACCATCTGAGGCGCGAGGTGAGTTTTTTTGGGCGGCGCCGAATTTGCCCTACAAAAACGGCGCCCGCGGCCGACATAGCGAGTGAGCACCATCGCCTTATCTGCCGAGGACAGCCCCTCAAATGACCGAACAAGATCTCGACCGCGTCTATGCCCAGTTACAGGAGGCCGTGACAGAGCAAATCCCCGGCCAGAGCTCGCTGTTCCTGGCCCGCTTTGCCCTGCTGGCAATGCAACAGATTGACGATGTGAACACGATCAGCGGCCTGATCAAGGCCGCCAGTCTGCGCAAGGAAGATTTTCAGCCGCGTTCGGCCTGAGGCGACCCGCCTCAGGTTTCGCGCATGGTGCGCCGGAGCACGGTGGTCACCGGTTCCAGCCAGTACTCAAGCAGCGTGCGCTCCGAGGTCTTGACGAAGACTTCGGCCGCCATGCCGGGCTGAATCTTCAGTCCCACCGCCCGCTGCAAAGACGCATCGTCCGCCACCACCCGCACCGAGTAGTAGGGCAAGCGCGTGGCTTCATCGATCAGGCGATCGGCCGAAATGTAGTCCACGCTGCCGGTGATAAGCGGCGTGGTGCGCTGATCCAGCGCGCTGAGCCGCACCTCTGCAAACGCGCCCACTTTCACTTCGTCGATGTCCTTCACGTCCAGCTGCACATCGAAAATGAGTTTCCGCTGCACGGGCACGATATCCATCAGCGCATCGCCCGCCCGTACCACGCCGCCGACGGTAAAAATTTTGAGCCCCACCACCGTGCCGCCGATAGGCGCCGTGATCCGCTGCCGCTTGAGCGCATCGCGCGACGGACGCATGCGGTCCTGTAAGTCGAACACCCGGGCCTGCGAATCGGTTAATTCAGACGCTGCTTCCTGCACATAGCGGTCGACCAGCCCGACCCGCCGCAGTTCGAGGTCGGTGATGCGCTGGTCGGCGCGCGCGATGTCGGCACGGTGCGCACCCCGCCGCGAGGCGAAGTCTTCCATGCCCCGCCGCAGCGCGAGGATCTGGGTCTTCTGCACGTACTGTTTGGCTTCGAGCGTGCGATTGGCGGCGACCTCTTCCTCGAACAGCGCAATCGCACGCTCTTCGGCTGCCACCTGTTCCTTGAGGCCTGCAATTTCCCGCCGGGCCTCATCGGCCTGCTGGGTCATCAGCTTCAGCTGCGCGTTGAGCGCGTCCAGCTTGCTGTTGAAGAAACGCTGCTCGCTTTCCATCAGGGCGAGGATGCCCGGCAGCTCGCGGCGAGAAGTCAGTTCCGGCGGGAAATTGATGGTCTCCTGGCGATCGCGTTCGCTTTTCAGGCGCGCGTTCTTGGCCAGTTCCGCATCAAGCTGCCCGGTGACGATGTCGAGGCTGGCAGAGACCTGCTCGCTTTGCAGTTCGACCAGCGTCTGTCCGGCCTGCACCACGTCGCCATCCCGCACGTGGATGGCCGCCACGATGCCACCCTCGAGATGCTGCACGGTCTTGCGATTCGACTCGACCTTGACCTCGCCGGACGCAATCACCGCCGCACTCAAGGGCACCAGCGCGGCCCAGCCGCCGAAGCCCAGAAACGCGACCGCGATGATGATGAGGCCAGACCGCACGGTAGCGCGGGCGTCCAGCGTCGGCGCCTCGTCTCCCACGACTTTCAGCGCGCGCTCAGCCACGTTTCACCCCCTCATCCTTGACCGCCTGCAGCGGCGGTCCGGCCGGTTTGCTCAGCTGCCGCATCACCTCGGCGGTCGGGCCAAAGAGTTCGAGGCGCCCTTCCCGCAGCACCGCCAGTTTGTCGACGCCGGCCAGCAGGCTGGGCTTATGACTCACAATGACGACCGTAACGCCGGCTGCCTTCAAGCCACGCAGGCAGGCAACCAGCGCGTCTTCGCCGGCGGCATCGAGGTTTGAATTGGGCTCATCCAACACCACCAATCGCGGATTGCCGTAGAGCGCACGGGCGAGGCCCACGCGCTGACGCTGGCCGGCCGACAAGGCCGCGCCGCGTTCGCCGATATCGGTTTCATAGCCCTGCCCAAGGCCGAGGATCAGCTCGTGTACCTGCGCAAGCTGGGCGGCGGCCACCACCTTCGCGCTGTCGACCTCGCCCAGTCGGGCGATGTTTTCCGCCACGGTGCCGGCCAGCAGTTCAACATCCTGCGGCAGGTAGCCAAGGTGCACCGCCAGCTGCTGGCGGTCCCACTGTGAGAGTTCCGCACCGTCCAGCCGCACGGCGCCGGCGGTCGGCCGCCAGACGCCGGCCAGCAGGCGGGCCAGCGTGGACTTGCCGGCAGCGCTCGGCCCAATCAAACCCAGTGATTCACCGGGCGACAGCGCAAAGCTGACGCCGCGCAGAATGATGCGGTCGGGGGAGCGTACGCCGAACGACACCGTGTCGACGGTGACCTCCCCCTTCGGGTCGGGCAACTGGGTGCGCTCGGCGTCGTCGCGCCGCTGCTCCTGCATCAGTTCGTCCAGCCGCTTGTAGGCGCTGCGCGCATCGACGAAAGCCCGCCAGCCGGCGACCGCCAGTTCAACCGGCGCCAGCGCGCGGCCCAGGATGATGGTCGCGGCAATCATGATGCCGGGCGAGGCGTGCATCTGAATGACCGCCCAGGCGCCAAGGCCCAGCATCAGCGTCTGCAGGGCCTGACGGAAAAACCGCGTGCTGCCTGCGAAGATCCCGCCGAGCCGGCCTGCCCTTGCCTGTGCGGCCACGCCACGCTGGCCAAGCTTCCGCCACCGCGTGATGACGTTGTCCTGCATGCCGAGCGCCACCACCACTTCAGCGTTGTTGAGCGAGCTTTCGACAAAGCGGTTGGCTCGGCGCTGCTCGCGCGCCGCCTCTTCCAGCGCGTCGCGGGTCAGGCGCTCATTCAGTACGGCGGTCAGGAACAAGAGCGCCGCGCCGGCCAGCGCCAGCAGGCCCATCATCCAGTTCATGATGAAAATAATGAGGATGAAAACCGGCACCCAGGGCGCGTCGAAAAACGCCTGCACGCCGGGCCCGGAAATGAACGACGAGAGCAGCTGGGTATCGCGCAGGCTGGCCTGCTGCTGGTTGGTCCGCGCGGGATTGGCCGCGCCTTCCATCAGCCGTCCCACGACCAGCGGACCCGCCTGGGCTTCAAGCGCCAGGCCCGCCGCTTGCAGCACGCGGGAACGTACGCCTTCAAGCAGGGTCATCACGCCCATCATGCCGAGGGTGATGACCGTTAGTGCGATCAGGGTTTCCGGGCTGCGGCTGGTCAACACCCGGTCGTAGACCTGCAGCATGTACAGCGGCGAGGCCAGCGCCAGCACGTTGCAGAAAAAGCTGAAGAATCCGGCGTAAAGCCAGTAGCGACGAAAATTCCTGAGCAGGTCTTGCATGGCGGGCTTGTCCGGTGGCGGGTTGCCGGGGGCAATTATTGCACCGACGGGTGGCCGGTGCGGGTAAAACTTGCACGTCGTTGCAGACTAGCGGCGCCAACACCGGTTCCCTGAGGCGCGGAGCGCAGGGTAGACGACGCTGCCCTGCGCACATCGCCGGAACAACCCCGGAGTTTCGCCGCGGCGAAAACCCGGGGGCCCGAAGTGCCGTGGTTACACCATCAGGAAGTCGCCGGCCGCGAGCGCCGGCGCACCGGTCAGCGTCGCGAACTGCACCGCCGCCTCGGCGCCGTCGCCGTCGATGTCGTAGAACAGCGCGCCAGACGTGCTGTTGTAGACCAGCCGGATGGCCGCCCCGCCGGCCGCATCCGAGGCCCCGCTCTGGAACACGCTGGTGAAGTCGGTGGTGCCGGACAGCGCCATGAAGATGGTGTCATCCAGCGCTACCACATCCCCGCCCGCCGTGCCGGCGCCTTCGAAGTCGGCAATAACATCCAGGTTGCTGGTGGCGTTCAGCGCGCCGGTAAACCAGAACTGGTCGTCGCCGGTGCCGCCGGTCAGGGTGTCGTTGCCCAACTCGCCGCTCAGCACGTCCGCGCCGCCGTTGCCCTTCAGCTGGTTGGCGATTTCGTTGCCGATTAGCGTGTCGGCGCCGCTGCCGCCAAAGACATGGTCGATGTCGGTCAGGGTGTCGGTCTTCACGCCGTCGATGTAGGCATAAGACTCGGTGACCACCGCGTCGCCCGGCAGGCTTACGTTCTCGAACTCCGAGATATACCAGCTGGTGTCGGTCGACTTGGCGTCGAACCAGCCGCTGGTGCCAAGCTTGGCGTACTCGGTCGTGGCATTGGTATAGGTGATGGTGTTGGTGCTGAGGTCAAGTGTCCAGTTGCCGTAGCGCACCGCTGTGGCCGTGCCGCCAAGGACGTTGCTCGACGCGCTGAACTGCCAGGCGAAGAGCTGTGCACCGTCCACCAGGGTTCCGACGCTGGTCGGTCCAAAACCGCCGAAGCCAAAACCGAAGCTGCCATCGGCCAACGGGAAAGCCTCGTCCAGCGCATCATTCACCTGCAGCGGCCAGGGGCCACTCGGGTTGGCACCGTTCACCAGATTGAAGTAGTCGAGGAACGCCCTTGCGGCGGTTTTTGCTGCCGCGTTGTTTATGGTGTCGACCGCCACGTCGTCCGCCACCGAGCCGATGTAGCGATAGCCCAGGTAGGTGCCCTGTCCGCCGTTCACGTAATCGCTCGCGACCACGCCCCATTTCACATCGCTTGAGGTACTAAAGAACGTCGACAGCCCGGACAGCCCGTAGCGAAAATCCGTGGTGGTCGAACCAATCAGGCTGTCCATCTGCAGCGGCAGGCCTTGCAAATAGAAGTGCCCGTCTTCCGCGAACGCGTAGAACAGGAAGCTGCTGTTACCCGTGCCGGCGTTGGGCGCGTTCTCCAGCAGGGCACCACCGGTCGCCGGCGTCACGGTGCTGGCCGAGGACGCGGCCTCGGCAGGATTGCCGCTCTGCCAGAAGGAGGACGACGTCGAGACCGTGGTCCCGGCGTTGAACTCCGGTCCCGACACCCAGCGCCACACGCCTTCGACCACGCCGTCCGACAGGCCGATCCAGGGATTGGCCAGCGCGTTGGTGCCCGGACTGTTGGGGGTGACAAAGGCGGCCAGCAGGTCGCTGTTTTCACCGGTAGAGGTAATGTTGACCAGATGCCCGCTGACGCCGTTGAAGCTTTGCTCGGACGCACCGGTCACGGCCTGCTGGAAGGTCGATGCGGTTTCGGTGAGCAGATAGGCGTTCTGCTGCGCGCCGGTGCCATTCGCCCGCACCAGATAGTCGTTGCCGCCCTGCGTCACCAGACCACCCGACAGCGAGACCACCACCGAGGCGGTCTGCGCCGAATAATCCGCAGTGGCCGGCAGGGCAACGGTGAGGCCGAGGGAGGTCGACAGGCTGCCACCGCGACCGTCGCTGACGGTGAAGCTCAGCGTGTCCGCGCCGGTATAGGCCGTGTCCGGCGTATAGGTGTAGCTGCCATCGCCGGGGTTCTCCACCAGCGTGCCGTGGCTCGCGCTGATGCTGCTCACGCTCAGGGTGTCGCCATCCACATCACTAAGGCCGGCGATCAACTGGGCACGCGTTATCACGTAATTGGTCTGATCCTGCGCAACCGTGGGCAACACGCTGCTCGGCGTGCCGGTGGGCGCGTCGTTAACGGCGTTAATGACCAGCGAGACTGTCGCGGTGTCGGTGCCGCCCTTACCGTCGGAAACGGTGTAGGTGAAGCTGTCGGCGCCGAAGTAGTTGCCGGTCGGGGTATAGGTGTAACCCGTGCCGGTATCGACCAGCACGCCGTGGCTCGGCTGGGTAAACCCGCTGATGCTCAGGGTGTCGCCATTCGGGTCGGTGTCATTCCCCAGCAGGCTCGCCTTGGTGATGCTGAGCGTGCCGTCTTCGTTCACGCTGCGCGAATCGTCACCTGCCACCGGGGGTTTGCCCAGCACGGTGAAGTCAGCGGCGGACAGCGCAGCCGGCGCGCCGGTCAGCGTCGCAAACTGGACCGCCGTGCTGCCCGAAGCACTGCCGTCAGCGTCGTAGAAGAGCGCGCCGGTGCTGGTGTTGTAGATGACGCGCGCATCGGCCGTCGTGGCGGTGTTGCCGGTGCCACTCTGGAAAGCCGCCGTTGCCAGCGTGCCCGCATTGAGCACGGTGAACACCGTGTCGTCCAGCCGGATCAGGTCGCCGGTCGCGGCGCCCGCGCCTTCAAAGTCGGCGATGGTGTCGATGTTGCCCGCACCCAGCGCTGAATCGAACACAAACACGTCGTTGCCGGTGCCGCCGGTAAGCGCGTCGGCGCCCGCGCCGCCATTCAGTTCATCATTGGCCGCGCCACCCAGCAGGGCATCATCGCCGCCGGCCCCGACCAGCAGGTCGTCGCCGCCATTGCCTTCCAGGCGGTTGGCATTGGCATCGCCCGTCAGGCGGTCGTTGGCGCTACCGCCACGCAGGTTTTCGATACCGGTCAGGCGGTCTTCCACTGCCCCGCCCACAATCGCCACCGCGGTATTGCTGCCGTCGGTCACGCTGACGTTTTCAAACTCGGCGATGTACCAACTGGTGGTATCGGCCTTGCTGTCGAACCAGCCGTCCGGCCCCAGCTTCGCGTATTCGAAGGTGGCATCGGTGTAGGTCAGCGTGTTGGTGTCGAGATCGAGCGTCCAGTTGCCGTACTGGGTAAAGGTCGGCTTGCCCGTCAGGGTGTTGTTGGAGGCCGTGCCCAGCCAGCTGAAGAGCTGGCTGCCGTCCACCAGCGTGCCGACCGTGACCGGGCCCTGGCCGTTGACATCCAAGCCGAGCAGCGCGGCATTCGACGGGTCCGCCGCGTCGCTCAACTGCAAGGGCCAGGGGCCGTTCGGATAGGCACCGCTGGCGGTGCCCTCAAAGTCACGCAGGAAGAAGGCGGAGTTCTTGATGGCGCCGTTGAGCAGGGAGCCGTTGGCGAAGTCAGCCGCGCTCGTGGCGTAGTCCACAGGCGTCGAGGTCAGCAGGCGGTAACCCAGATAGGTCCCGGCCCCGCTGTTGACGGCATCCGCCGCGATCACCCCCCAGTAAGCCTCTGAACTGCCCGCGAACTGTGTCGCCAGGCCGCTCAGGGAGTAACTCAGATTGGTGGTCGGGGAACTGAGGAATTCGTCGAGCCGCACCGGCAGCCCCTGAAGATAGGAATTGCCGCTCGTGTCCCAGGCGAAGAACAGCAAATTGCTGTTGCCCACGCCATCATCCGGGTCGACGGTCAGCAGTTCGCCGCTCGTACTTGGCGCCGTCGATGTGAGGGCAGTGCCCGGGGCGAAGACGTCCGTTTTGTATAGGGTCGTCGTGCCGCTGACTTCGCTCGACACGGCGAGATAGCCGTCCCCACCGTCCGTGAAGAACGACAGTCCTTCGGGGCCGACATCGCTGGTGTGCTGGAGCATTTCGAGGAATTCCGGCGCCGTGCGGTCAGTGAGGTCCCAGACCATGATCGAACTGCTGCGCTCGAGGCCGACAAACAGCAGCGTCTTGCCTCCTACCTGGCCAATCGCCACCGATTCAATTTCGGGCCCCTTGTTGTCACTCCGGGTGTCGTCCCACCGGGAATCCACGCCCAGCGTGCTGGTCGTGGAGGGCATGAAGTGGGCCTTGATGATCTGCTCGATCTGGTCGCCCGAATCGAAAACGATATCGCCGTCGGCGTCGAGAATGGAGAATGAACGCGCACCGTAGGCGTGCAGCTCGTCCAGATCGCCGTCTCCGTCAAGGTCGCCCGAGGTCGACACCGTCAGTCGGCTCAGCTTGTCGTCGTTGGTCTTGTAGTCGGCCCCATGCGCGGCAATCAGCGCGGCGTTGAGCACCGAGTCAATCGTGGCGCTACCGACCCGCACTTCATCGGAATAGCCGGCCCAATCGGCGCGCGAATCACCTTCGTTGGCGGTCACATAGAACTGCTGGCCGCCCTGCGTGAAGCTCGCAATGCCATCAGGCATATACATGCCTTTGACATTCCAGTTCTGGATGTTGCCGTTGAACACGGTGGTGCTGGTGCCGTCCCGATCGGAAACATCAAGCCCATTGCCAGCAAGGCTATGGTCTTTCAAGCCCAGTGATTTGATGGATGTGATCGTGGCCGTCGCAATGTCGACAAAGGCGACCGCGTTGGCTTCCTGCAGGGTCACGACGGCGGTCGTGCCATCTGCGCTGATGGTGATGTATTCAGGCTCCAGATCCTGCGAGACCGTCGGCGGGGTGTAGCCGGACGTGGTGAGCTTGGTGGGGTCAAGCAGGCGCACGCCAGCAGCCTGCAAGGCCGCAGCCTGACTGTCAAAACTGTTGAAACTCGCGGTGATGGCGGCCAGCGTGCTTGCGTCAATGATGCTGACCGAGCCTTCAGGGTCGGGGGCGCCGGTGTAGTTGGTGGGTTCGCCCTCGTTGGCCACCAGCAATTTGGTGCCGTCCTGCGTAAACACCACCGCATCGGGGTTGGCGCCAACTGTGACGGTCCCGGTGTTGGTGAAATCTGTGGTGTTGTAGAACTTGACCACGCCCGGGTCAGTCTTGGTTAGCGCGGTAATCGAGACGGCAGCCTTCCCGTTGCTGATCGCGACGCTGTTCACACCACCCACCGCTTGCAGGTCGATGCTGTGCACCAGCGCGCCGGAAAGGTCCAGGATGTCGATGCCGCTCCGACCAGTGGGCGAAGCCACGTTCGCATCTGTGCCAACTACCCAGATCTGTTGGTTCACGCTGTCAAACGCCAGGATTTCCGACCCCTGCGCCTGCGAGCCCGAAGTGCCGGCATGGGAGTAGGTCCACACACGGGAGAACGCCGAGCGGGCCGGCGCACCAAGGCTCTCTTCGGTCGGGTTGCCACTTGCCCAGAGCGGCGTCTGCACCGTCGTGCCAGTCTCCGGCCCATCGACCCACTGCCAGTTGCCTTCCTGCAATGCATCGCTCAGCGCAATCCAGGGATTGGCCAGCGCGTTGGTGCCCGGGCTGTTGGGATTGACCAGCGTTGCCAGCAGTTCCTGCTGCTCGGCGCTGGAAGTAATGGTGACCAGATGGCCCGCCGCGCCGCCGAAGCTAAGCGCCGCCGCGCCGGTCCGGGCGTCGGCAAAGGTCGATGCCGCCTGCACCAGACGGTAGGCGTTCAGCGTGCTGCCGTCGGCGGACGCTCGCACGAAGTAGCTGTCGGCGCCGTCGACGACTTCACCGCCGGAAAGCGTCACCACGACCGCGTCCGAGCGGTCGCTGTAATCGGCCGTGTCGATGCCGGCGCCGCCGTTAAGTTCGTCGGTGCCGGCGCCGCCGTTCAGCACGTCGTCATCGTTGCCGCCGTTGAGGGTGTCGTCGCCTTCGGCGCCTTCAAGCGTGTCGTTGCCGGC
>JALRCR010000087.1 GCA_023257255.1 Gammaproteobacteria bacterium
AGTGGGCAGCGCTAGGCGTCTGCGGCGGGCTTTGTGTGGCGCTGGCCTTGCCCGTGTTGTGGCGCTTGCCCAACCTGATTCCGCCGCCGGGCGTGCCCGGCAACGCGACAAACCGCGCGGAGGACGGTCCGACCCTCCATCGCCTGATTGCAGCCTATGGGCTGCTCGGCTTCGGGTATGTGGTGACGGCGACGTTCATCGTGCTGATGGCGCGCGAACGGGGCAGCGGCACACTGCTGGAACCACTTTGCTGGCTGGTGGTCGGCGCGACAGCCGCGCCCTCTGTGCCGATCGGGCGGGCGCTGGCGACCCGGTTTGGAGAGCTCGCGGTGATGCGCTGGGCTTTCGGCCTGCAGGCGCTAGGCGTACTGCTGGCCGGCATGGGGCGCGACCCGGTCAGCCTGGTGCTGGGCGGTGCCTGTCTGGGCGCTACCTTTTTATCGATTACCGCGCTAATCCTGAACGCCGCCCGACGCGCCGCCGGTGCCGGCGCAGATGCCGCTCTCGGCTGGATGACGGCCGCATTCGGCAGCGGGCAATGGCTAGGGCCGTTCTGCGCCGGACGGCTTGCGCAATGGCGGGGCGACTTTGCGCTGGCCTCCATGCTCGCGGCCGCTCTGCTGTTGCTCGGCGCAGCCTTGCTGCCCCGCACGTCAGCCCAGACGCTTAACGCGGCACCACGCTAAACACCTCTGCCGTCCCTTCGCCGCGCGGGTCGGCTGCCGCGCTGACCGCCTGCTGGTCGCGGTCCCACAGGATGGCCTGCATGTTGCCGTAGTCGCGGTCGGCGCGGGTGAGCTTGTGGCCCAGTTTGCCGAGCGCCGCCTGTAGGTCCGGACCGAAGGCAGCGGGCTCGTAGAGCACTTCGTCGGGCAGATATTGGTGATGAAATCTGGCTGTGGCGACCCAGTCAGCCGGCGGCAGACCGTTGCTGTAAGCCAGCACACCCAAGAGCACCATGGAGATGATTCGGCTGCCGCCGGGCGTTCCCAGAATGCCAACCCGCTGCGGCGTCTCGACAAAGGTGGGAGTCATCGAGGACAAGGGTCGCTTGCCCGGCGCAATTGCGTTGGCTTCTACGCCCACCAGACCGTAGCCGTTCGGCGCGTTGGGCTTAGCGGAGAAGTCGTCCATCTCGTCATTCAGCAGCACCCCCGTCCCGGGCGGGGTGAACGCGGCACCGAACGGATAGTTAATGCTGAGGGTCGCCGCAACCCGGTTGCCTTCGGCGTCCAGCACCGAAAGATGCGTGGTGTGGTCACCCTGCGCCGGCGGCGCAATTGGCCGAAGGCTGGTGCTGGGCGTTGCGGCGGTCAGCGATAGGTTGGCGCTTACTTCCTTTGCATGCGCCTTGCTGATGAGCTTGGCCACCGGGATGTCGACAAAATCCGGGTCACCGAGATACTCCGCACGGTCGCGATAGGCGCGGCGCATGGCTTCAATCGTGAGGTGAGTGCGGGTGAGTTGGGGGAGCGTGATGAGGTCATGCGGCTCGAGTTGATTGAGCGCCTCCAACAGGGCGACACCGCCAGACGACGGCGGCGGTGCCGACACCACCCGAATCCCCTGAAAAGACCCCACCAGCGGCGCGCGCTCCACCACGGTGTATGCCGCGAGATCCGCCAGCGTCCAGATCCCGCCTGCCGCCCGCACCCCGTTAACCAGGCGGGTCGCCAGCGGACCGGCGTAAAACCCGGCTTTGCCCGCTGCCGCCAGCGACTCCAGTGTCTCGGCTAATGCCGGCTGGCGTAGCGTGACACCGCTTGCAGGCGGTTCGCCCGCTGCGAGGAAAATGCCCGCGGTAGTCGGATCTTTACGCAGTGCGTCCAGACGAACCTTGGCCATTAGCCGATAGCGTTCGCTTACTTCAAAGCCTTTTCGCGCATACGAGATGGCGGGGGCAAGCGCGCGGGCCAAGGGCAGACGACCATATTTTTCGCTCAGCAGCACGAGGCCCGCAGGCAGGCCGGGGATCGCCGCCGCGAGCGGACCGTTGAGCGAGAGCCCGGGGATGACATTGCCGGCCTCGTCCAGGTACATGTTCCGGGTCGCTGCGCCGGGCGCTTTTTCTCGGGCGTCCAGCATTACTTCGTGCGCATCAGCGGCGCGGTGGAGCAGAAAAAATCCGCCGCCGCCAATCCCGGAGGAGTAGGGCTCGACGACCGCGAGCGCGGCGGCGACCGCCACCGCGGCATCAAATGCATTACCGCCTTCGAGCAGGATCTCGCGCCCGGCCCGGGTCGCCAGCGGATGGGCTGACGCGATTGCCGCTTGAGCCGGCGCAATGGGCAGCTCGCGGCCGGTCGCCGGCAGCGCCAGTAGCACAACAAGCAGGCCGGCACAGCACGTGGCCAGCCAGCGCAGTCCAGCATCTGATTCTTTTTGCATGAGCGACAACTCCGGGGACGCAGCCCTTGGGCGATACGGCTAGCCGCCCGCCATGAGGCGGTGGTATTTGTCCATCAGTTCGGCGCGGCTTTCGACATGCGCGAGGTCCAGAGGAATGCAGTCCACCGGACACACCTGCACGCACTGCGGGCGATCGAAATGGCCGACGCACTCGGTACATCGACCGGGATTGATCTGGTAGTGCTCTGGCCCTTCAAAAATAGCTTCGTTCGGGCACTCCGGCTCGCAAACGTCGCAATTCACGCATTGTTCGGTGATACGGAGGGCCATGCCTTGGCGTTTATTTTTTTGCCGCGCGTTTGCCGAGGCGCTCGGCCAGCGCCTCGCGAACGATCGGGTGAACGAAGGCGCCCACTTCACCGCCAAGCGAGGCGATTTCGCGGATCAGCGAGGAGGAGATGTAGGAGTAGTTTTCACGCGTTGGCATGAAAATCGTGTCGGCTTCGGGCACCAGGTGCTTGTTCATGCCGGCGAGCTGGAACTCGTACTCGAAATCCGACACCGCGCGCAGGCCGCGCAGCACGGCGCAGGCATCCCATTGACGCACGAAGTTAGCGAGCAAGCCCTCGAAGCGGTGGACTTCCACGTTTGGATAGTCGACCAGCACGCGTTTCGCCAAATCCACCCGCTCGTCGGTCGAGAACGCCGTGCTCTTGGAGGTGCTGGCCGCCACCGCCACGATGACGTGCTCGAAAATGCGCGCGGCACGGGCAACGATGTCGATGTGACCGTTGGTGATCGGGTCAAAAGTGCCCGGATAAATTGCCCTGTTACCCACTTAGGTTGCTCCGTTTGGATTGGCTGTTGCGCTCGCTGGCGCGAGCAAGGTGTAAACCACCTGTCGGGTTTGCCCCTGCCGCAAACAGGTCCATGCGGGCCCTGGCTGCGGTGTCGTTGGCGTTTCCAGATAAACCACGCCGTTTACAGCAACCCAGCCGCGCGCCAGCAAGCTGAGCAGTTCGTCGCTCAATCCTGCAGCGAAGGGCGGGTCCACGAAGATAACGTCATAGGCAATCGGCTCGCGCTGAGCGAGCCACGCGCGGGCATCATAACCAAGGATTTCACAGTTGACAGCGGCCAGCATGGCGCGCATCGCTTCGAGATGCCGCAGCACCAGCGGATTGGTGTCGAGAAAAGTCGCCGCAGAAGCCCCGCGGGAGAGGGCTTCAAAACCCAACGCCCCGGTGCCGGCGAACAAGTCGAGGCATCGTGCGCCGGGCAGTCGGGGTGCCAGCCAATTGAAGAGGGTTTCGCGCACCCGATCGGCCGAGGGCCTCACCGCCTCGACCGGCGGCACCGGCAACCGCCGCCCGCGCCACTGTCCGCCAATGATCCGGACTTTGCTCTGCGTGGTTTTCGCCGCGCCCGAACCGCGACTCATGGCGCCGGGGACTTAACGGCCGGCGGCGCACGACCGACCGTGATAACGGACATGGCGTCGGGTTTCAGGTGGCGGCGGACCGCGGCTTTTACCTGACCCAGCGTGACCGCTGCCAAGTTGTCGCGCCAGGTGTCCAGATAATCCAGCGGCAGCTTGTAGAAGGCGATCATGGAAAGGTTTTCGAGAATCTTGGCGTTGTTATCGATGCGGAGCGGAAAGCCGCCCAGCAGATTGCGGCGGGCGTCTTCCAGTTCGGCGGCGCTTGGGCCTTCGGCTACAAAGCGCGCGATTTCACCTTTGAGCAAGGCGAGCGCCTCGTCGCGCTGCTCGCCCCGGGTCTGCAAGCTGGCGATGAACGGCCCGGGTTGGGCGAGCGGCTCAAAGTGGCTTTCGACGGCATAGGAAAGACCCCGCTTTTCGCGTACCTCCCCGAACAGGCGTGATACCACGCCGTTGCCACCCAGCACGTGATTACCTAACACCAGCGGGAAGTGGTCGGGGTCACCGCGCGGGATCGCGACCTGCCCAATGATGAGGTGGGTCTGCTCGGCATCGAACTCGAGATGGGTTTGGCGCGGCGGCTGCGGGGTGACGGCGGGCACGGCCGGGGCCGCGATGCCCACCTTAAGTTGCCGGGTAAGCTCGTCTGCGACACGCTCGGCGCCGGCTCGATCAATATCGCCAACCAGCATCAGGATGGCGTTGTTTGCGACATAGAACTGCTGATAGAACGCCTCCACCATCGGCAGGCTGAGGCTGGACACGCCGGCTACTGTGCCCTCGGGCGGAACGCCGTACGGGTGTCCGGCATACAGCGTTTGCATGAAAAGCTGATCGGCCAGGGTGCCGGGCGATTCCAGTTCCTGTTTCAAGCCGGAGAGCAGCATCGCCTGCTGTCGGGCGAAGGCCTGTGGTTCGAACCGTGGCTTGGCGAGCAGCGCCTGAAGCAGAGCGAGTGCCGCATCGCGGGTGGGCGGGTCGCTTAGCGTGCGTAGCGAGACCGAAGCCATTTCGAGCGCCGCCCCGGCG
This sequence comes from Gammaproteobacteria bacterium, assembly GCA_023257255.1. Taxonomy (GTDB): domain Bacteria; phylum Pseudomonadota; class Gammaproteobacteria. The sequence goes on from JALRCR010000087.1 coordinate 4,820, forward strand.
CCGAGCGTGGCCCCCGTTGCCTCCAGGGCTGCGTGAAACTCATCCGCCGGGGTGCTGCTGGTGCCCTCGTCCAGCATCGCGGCGGTCAGCGCCGCCAAGCCGGGCCGTGTCCCGTCGTAAACGCTGCCGGCAGCGAAGACCAGCCTGAGATCCAGCATGGGCAGTTCCGGGGCTGGCACAAAATAGACCCGGGTACCGGAAGCGCTGGTCCAATGCTGGATTGGCGCCATAGCCATGGCAGGCACCGCGAGCAGCCCGAGACAGGCCCAGCAGATCAATCGCAACAGGGTCATGGCCTTGCCTCTCCCGCCTCAAGCGTGGCGACCGTGGACCGGTCAGCAACCAGATATTTTTGCGCCACCGCCTGCACCTGCGCCGGGGTCACCGCCATGATCCCGGCGTCGTAATTGTCTTTTAGCTGCCAGGGGAGGCCGACAGCGTCCAACATGCCGATGATCATCGCCTGATAGAACATGGAATCCTGCTGGTAGATTTGCTCGGCCCTGACCCGGGTCTTCACCCTCGCGAGTTCCTCTGCCGTTGGGGGTTCCTGTTGGAGGCGGGCGATTTCAGCGCGCACGGCTTGCTCGAGCGTGGCCAGACTTACGCCCTCGCGCGGCGAGGCGTCCAATGACAGCAGGTCGCCAAAGCGTGAGATTGGCGAGTAGCCGGCGCTGGCTGCATTCGCCACCTGCTGGCCGCGGAGCAGATGGCGACTGAATCGCGCGCTGTTGCCACCATCCAGTACCCCGGTCAGGACTTCGAGCGCGTAAATCTCCCAGGCTTCGACCTTGGTGCCTGCCGGTCCGGGCTTGCCAATCTGCGTCATGCCGGGTGTCTTGAATGCGATCGAGAGGGACGGCACGCGGACGCGCGGGTCGTTAAGCCGCAGACGCTTCTCGCCGTTTTGCATGACCTCCGGTCGCTGCGCCGGCGGTGCGACGGGGTCGGCCGACAGGGGACCGAAGTGTTTTTTTGCCAGCGCCTGCACGGCCGCCGGCTGCACATCACCGACCACTACCACGGTCGCATTGGCAGGCGCGTACCAGCGCTCGTACCAGGCTTTGAGGTCTGACAGCTGAAGCGACTTGATGTCGGCGGCCCAGCCGATTACCGGCTGACGGTAGGGACTGGTCTGCCAGGTCGCGGCCGTGGTGGCTTCGGCGGCCAGCGCCTGCGGGTTGTCCTCGGTTCGCATGCGGCGCTCTTCGAGAATCACGCGCCTTTCGTTGGCAAATTCCTTTTCATCCAGCAAAAGGTGCCGCATCCGTTCGGCTTCCAGCTGAAAGCTCAATTCAACGTTGTCCGCCGACCACTGCTGAAAATAGGCGGTGTAGTCACGGGTCGTGAAGGCATTTTCTCGGCCGCCATGGGCCGCGACGGTTCGGGAAAACTCACCGCTGCCGAGGTTGCGGGTGCGCTTGAACATCATGTGTTCAAGGGCATGTGACAGGCCCGTCGCGCCGTCCTGCTCGTAGCTTGCCCCGACGCGGTACCAGATCTGGACGACCACCACCGGCGCGCGGTGGTCTTCCTGAACGACCAGCTTCAGCCCGTTGTCGAGCCTGAATTCGTGGGTACGGGGCGCGGCCGCCGACGCTTGACTGAGCAGCAAGCCGAGCACCAGGAGCAGGTTTTTCAGCGACAAGGCTTGGCTTCCGTCGGAACCGCCTGTGGATGGCGGGTTAATCGGGACATGCGGTGTTAGCATAACGGACAAACCTCCGGGACGTCCGTCAGGGCGTCCGATTTCTTGCTGTTTTATCGCGTGGATTTCCCCATGTTCAAGCGTTTACGCGAAGGCATCGCCCGAACCCGGGATGGCCTGCTGAATAAACTCGGTCGCCTGCTTGGCCGCCACGAGCCTGTCGATGCCTCTTCACTTGAGGCCTTGGAGACGGCCCTCTTGGTTGCCGACGTAGGAGTGCCAGCGACGTCGAAAATCATTGAAGCCGTGCGCCAGAAAGCCGGCCGTAGCGATTCGCCGCTCATAGATCTGCTCCGCGCAGAGATGGCGGGGGCGTTGGCGCCGGTTGAGCAGCCTTTGCGCATTCCGGCGGAATTGGGTTCCCCGTTTGTGATTCTGGTGGTGGGCGTCAACGGCGTGGGCAAGACAACCACGATTGCCAAGCTTGGGCGGCGCCTGCAGGCCGAGGGCCATAAGGTGATGTTCGCGGCCGGCGACACATTCCGGGCGGCAGCGGTCGAACAACTCAAAACCTGGGGTGAGCGGCTGGGCATTCCCGTCATCGCGCAAGGACCCGGGGCCGATCCGGCGTCGGTCATTTTTGATGCCTATTCGGCGGCGGCCGCGCGGGGCTGCGATGTCTTGCTGGCGGACACCGCCGGTCGGCTCCACACGCAGGGCGGCCTGATGAACGAACTGGCCAAGATTCGCCGTGTGCTGGGTAAACAGAATCCCGCCGCCCCCCATGAGACCCTGTTGGTGCTCGATGCCACCATGGGCCAGAACGCCTTGCAGCAGGCGCGAACCTTTCATGAGACGGCGCCGCTGGATGCGTTGATTCTCACCAAGCTCGACGGGACCGCCAAAGGCGGCATCGTCTTCGCCATCGCCGACGCCCTCAAACTGCCGCTGCGTTATATCGGGATCGGTGAGCAGGCCGACGATCTGCAGCCTTTTTCAGCGACTGCTTTCGTCGACGCCCTGCTGGGTCTGGGCGAAGCGGAGTAGCGCCCAGCTTTTGACCCGCCTCAAGGAACCGGCAAACTGTTTAGCACTCTAACCGGGCGAGTGCTAAGCTTGTTGCTATGAAGGAGGCACCTATGATCCACGCAATTGATCTGCCTACGCCCGTTGGTTCGCTTGAGGGCTACATCGACGCCATCGGGCGTGTGCCCTTACTCAGCGAAGACGAGGAACGGTCCCTTGCCCGGCGCTTCAGGGAGGAAGAGGATCTGGGCGCTGCGCGCCAACTGGTTCTGTCGCATCTACGTTTTGTGGTGAAAGTAGCCCGTGGGTATCTGGGCTACGGTCTGCCTCATGGCGACCTGATTCAAGAGGGCAATATCGGCCTGATGAAGGCGGTGAAACGCTTTGACCCCAACGTCGGGGTGCGTCTGGTGTCCTTTGCCGTGCATTGGATCCGGGCGGAAATCCACGAATACATCCTCAAGAACTGGCGCATCGTCAAAGTCGCCACCACCAAGGCGCAGCGCAAACTCTTCTTCAACCTGCGCAGCGCCAAGCAACGCACAGGTTGGTTGAATCACGGCGAGGCAGACGCTATCGCCAGCGAACTGGGCGTGGATGTTAAAACCGTCCTGCTGATGGAAGAGCGCATGAGTGCGCACGATCAGGCATTTGATATCGGGGTGGATGACGGCGACGACGACACCCACGCGCCGGTGAACTATCTGGCCGATTTGCGCTTCGAGCCTTCGCGGCAGCTTGAAAAGCTGGAAGGCGCGCAGGATGGTACCGAGCGCCTGAGCCGGGCCTTAAGCCATCTGGATGAACGTAGCCGAGATATCGTCGCAAGCCGTTGGTTACAGGAACCGAAGCAGACGCTGCAGGATCTGGCAAAAAAATACGCCGTGTCTGCCGAGCGTGTGCGGCAGATCGAGGCTCAGGCGTTCAGCAACTTACGCAAGGCGCTAGGGGGCGATTTGCAGAACCTGTTGCCGTCACCCTGAGCGTCCCGGCCGGTTCTTGAATTAAACGCGGGCTCTAGCTAACGGTCAGAGAGGCAAACGCCGCTCTGGCCAATGGCCAATAGTGGTCGACGAACAAGACCACGAATAACAGCGTGAGATAAACAATCGAATACTTGAACGTGGCGTACGCCAGCGCGTCGCTGTCGTCGAACTGCATTTTCACGGCGTAATACAAGAACACCGCATTCAAAGCCATGGCGCCGACCAGATAGATCAGCCCCGACATGTAGGTCGCAAACGGCAGTAAGGTCACGCCTATCAGCAGAATCGTATACAGCAGCACATGGAGTCTGGTGAATGCCGGGCCGTGCGTGTTGGGCAGCATCGGAATTTCGGCGTTTGCATAATCTTCACGCCGATAGACGGCGAGCGCCCAGAAATGCGGCGGCGTCCACGCGAAAATGATCAGGAACAGCAACAGCGAGTGTGGGTCTAGCGTGCCCGTCACGGCTGTCCAGCCCAGTACCGGCGGCGCTGCACCCGCCGCGCCGCCAATCACGATGTTCTGCGGCGTCGCGTGTTTCAGGTACATCGTGTAGATAACGGCATAGCCGATCAGCGACAAGAAGGTCAGCACCGCGGTCAGCGTATTGATGAACGCGACCAGCAGGTACATCGAAACAGCCCCCAGAATCAGCGCGAAAATCAGCGCCTGACGGGTATTCAGTTCACCTTGGGGCAAAGGACGGTTTCTGGTCCGGGCCATAAGTGCATCAATCCGATGCTCGGCCACATGATTGATCGCCGCCGCCGACGCGGCGGCCAGACCGATGCCCAGCGTTGCGATAGTCAGCACGCGGAGCGGCACCAGTCCAGGGGTTGCGAGCAACATACCGATTAGCGCGGTGAAAACGATCAGCGCGACGACCCGCGGTTTGCAAAGCGCCAGATAATCGCGCCAGGAAGCCAGACCTGCGGAGGTCGCGGAGAGGTTGGTCATATCGTCATCAGCCTTGCGCCCGTGGCGCTCGGGTCGCGAAATAAAGAAGGGTTACCAGACTGCCCAGAAGAAGCGCCGCAACGCCGTTATGCATCACCGCAACCGGTAGCGGCAGACCCTGCAGCACATTGGTGACGCCCAATGCGATCTGGAGCGCGAGCAGGGCGAGTATACACGAGCCCACGCGGCGCCCTGAGCGATGGCCGCTAGCCCAGGCGCGCAGCGCGGTTACGGTCACAACGATTGCCACGACGACGGCCCACAGGCGGTGCGTGTAGTGAATCGCCGTCCTCGCCGGCGTATCGAGCACGCCGAACTCGTAGTTCACACCCAGACCGCGCCACAGGGTAAAGGCCTCAGCAAAGCTCATCCGCGGCCAGAAACTACCCTGACAGGTCGGGAAATCGGTGCACGCAAGCGCCGCATAGTTCGTGCTGGTCCAACCGCCCAAAAAAATCTGCACGGCCACTACCGCGAGCGCGAGCAGGCTCAAGGGCTTCAAGGTCTCGTTAAGGGGCTTGGCATTGGGGGCTGATGCCGCGCAGAGATTCCAGCTCAAGAGGGCGAACGTGGCCATGCCGCCCAGTAGATGGGCGGTGACGACCAGCGGCTTCAGCAACAGCGTGACTGTCCACATACCAAGGGCACCTTGAAGACAGACCAGGGGCACGAGCAGCGTGGGGGCGAACAGCGGCTGACCCGGCACCGAGCGGCGGCGCCATGCGAGGGCTGCCAGCGCAAGGATCAAGAGGCCGAGCACAGAGGCCAGATAGCGATGGATCATTTCGAGCCAGGCTTTGCCTTGCTCCAAAGGCCGGGCGGCCAGATGGGCCGGGTTCGTCACCGCCTCGGGCGACTGCGGCACGAGCAAATGTCCGTAACAGCCGGGCCAGTCAGGGCAGCCAAGGCCAGCATCGCTCAAGCGCACATAGGCGCCCTTTGTGATGACGCCGAAGGCAAGGAGAACGACCAGCCAGGATAGCGCGCGATAGGACTTGGACACGTTGATCACCGAATGGCCGAAGCACGAAGTAGTCTTTGCAGGTCGTCCTTGATGTCAGCGGGCGGGGCGTCAGGCGCGAATCGCATCATGATCATCCCGCGCCAGTCCAGAAAGACGACCTGCGGTAGTCGCGTTGCCGGTTCACTTTGCTGAAGGCGGCCTCCGATGCCCTCAACGCTTGCTTTGTCGACCAGTATTCGCGGAAGTTCGGAAGGCAGGTCCGGCGTCTCTTCGGCCAGCAGCCCAAACACCGATACGCGGGTGCCTTCCTTTCCGACCAAGGTGCGGATCGTGGCGAGCTCTTTTAGAAGGCTTTGGCATTGGGTGTCGCAGCCTGCATCGCTGATGAACAAAATGGCCCAGTCTGCCGGGGCCATCTCCCGGAGCACTTTGGTCGCGGGTGGCGCCGGCAAATCCGCGAGCCTCAACGGCGGGGCAATAAACGTCCCGTGGTTCAGTCGATGGCGCTGGGAAACATCGAAGTACCCGCCGGCGAATAGTCCTGCCACGACGATTGGAAGCACAAATACTGCGGCAATCAGGATAAGCGTCAGGCGATTACGGGTACGCCCGTCTGTGTTTTCAGAGCTAGTCATGGGGTCTCAGCGGGGTTGGGTGTTGATCGGCGGAAGCCGTAAAAGGCCATGAGTATCAGTAGGACGCCTGCCATCGCAAACCATTGAGCCGCATAAGCTTGATGCTTGCCGGCATCCGGGCTCGGTAAGAGCCATCGGCGATCGTAACCGTCAGCCTGGTCCGCATCCAGCAACAGCTGGTAGGGCTCTAGCGGAAGCTTCAAGGCGACAGAAAGCGCGGGGAAATCGAGGCGCTGGATGCGGCTGATGTCGCCAGGCCCTGTCTCCAGAGAGAACGCTGCGAGACTTATGCCGGTGCTGGGCGCAGGCGCAATGCGGACCTTGACGTTCTCGAGGTGCTGCATCGGCAAGATTTCGGGCCAGCGATCGCGGCGGGCTGGAGCAGCCAGCCACCCCCGGTTAAGCAGCACGGTCCGCGCATCGTCGAGGCGGATCGCGGCAAGGACCTCATAACCTGGCACGCCGTCGCGTACGCGATTGTCCAGCAAGAGTGCGGGCGCTAAGGCCGAACCGCTGATTCGCGCTGGCCGCCACAATTCGTGCGCGACTCGATCTGAGGACGAATCGCTCACGGACAGGGGGGCAGCCGTTGCACGAGCAGCGAAGCGCTCATGGAGTTGTTTCTTCTGGTCGGCGCGATCCAACTGCCAAAACCCGAGCCTCATCATCAGCAAGGCAAGGAGAAGGCCCCCAACAAGGGCCAAGATTCGCCGGGCACGAACGGTGGACGGCATTCAATGGCCCTTCCGGATAAGCGGTTGGAGGCTTACAGTGCTCGCGCGTATTTTCGCGGGAAAAGCCAACAGCCTAATGGAAGACCATCCGCTTGTTCGTCTCTTTGTCATCGCCATGCTCATCACGATCGTGGTGTCCTTGGGCTCTGCTTTCGTCAGTTTGTTCCGAAACAAGGGCCAGGGAACTGGGACCGTCCGGGCACTTACGATCCGCGTGGGCCTTTCGATCACCCTCTTTATCGTGCTGATGGTTTTGGCGGCGTTGGGCATCATCAAGCCCCACTAGCGTCGCAGGATGCGTGAGCCCGCGAGAGCGGGAAAAAAAAGGGCGCCTTAAGCGCCCTTTTTTCATGTAGGCCGATGTGTCGGCTAGATCCAGTAGACGAAGATAAAGAGCCCAATCCAGACCACGTCAACGAAGTGCCAGTACCACGCAACGGCCTCGAAGGCGAAGTGGTGCTCAGGCTTGAAATGGCCCTTCATGGAGCGGAACAAGATGACCGCGAGCATGATGGTGCCCATCGTGACGTGGAACCCATGGAAGCCGGTAAGCAGGAAGAAGGTCGCTCCGTAGATGCCGGAGTTCAGTGTGAGCCCCAGATCGGTGTAGGCGTGGTGGTATTCCTCGGCCTGCAGGTATACGAAGAAGGCACCGAGTGCGACGGTAAGCGCCAACCCTAGAATCAGGTGTCCACGCTTGTTGGCTTTCAGGCCCCAGTGGGCCCACGTCACGGTGGCGCCGGACGTCAGCAGGATCGCCGTGTTCACCGCCGGCACACCCCACGCCGGGACAACGTCTTTGGCGATTTGGAAACCGTAGTCCTGTGGGAGCTTCAACAACGGCCAGTCAGCCAGGAACTGTGGCCAAAGGAACTGATGCGTGGCGGCTTTTGCACCAGCGCCAGAAAGCCACTCGACTGAGAGTACTCGGGAGTAGAACAGCGCGCCGAAGAACGCCGCAAAAAACATCACCTCGGAGAAGATGAACCACATCATGCCCATGCGGAAGCTGCGGTCCACGTGGAGGTTGTAGATGCCCTCCTGATTTTCGCGGATGACCGTGCCGAACCAGCCGATGAGCAGCGTGGCCAGCATGGCGAAGCCGACGGACAGCACCAGCGAA
>JALRCR010000088.1 GCA_023257255.1 Gammaproteobacteria bacterium
GTCATCCCTTCCCGGGTCCCGGCCTCGGCGTGCGGATCCTCGGTGAGGTGACGCAGGCCGCCGCCGACACGCTGCGGCTCGCCGATCACATCTTCATCGAAGAACTCCGCCGCGCCGGCTGGTACGAGAAAACCAGCCAGGCTTTTGCCGTGTACCTGCCGGTGAAGAGCGTGGGCGTGACTGGCGACGGCCGCCGCTACGCGCCGGTGATTGCGCTGCGCGCGGTGGAAACCGTCGACTTCATGACCGCCCACTGGGCGCATCTACCCTACGAACTGCTAGACGTCTGCTCGCGCCGCATCGTCAACGAAGTGCCGGGCGTCTCGCGCGTGGTGTACGACATCTCCGGCAAGCCGCCGGCGACGATTGAGTGGGAGTAGGCGGACCTCTCGGGTTTTCTCGACCCACTCCTTTTAAGCGAGTAAAGGCCCCTAGCTGCGGAAATCCGCACCCTGGCGATCGAGCATCCGGAGAAGAGCGGGCCAGGCTAGCCTGTCGAGTTGGCCCGAGGCCATCAGCTTGCTGCCCTGCTGGCGCGAGGTTTCCACCGAAGCCGCTGACGGCAAGTGCAGCGCGCCGCTGACCAGCGCGCGCACCTGCATACTGCAGGCGCGTTCGAAGGTGTAGAGCATCAGGAAGCAGTCAGACACCGTGGCGCCTACCGCGAGCGTGCCGTGGTTGCGTAACAGCATGAGCTTCTTCGCACCGAGGTCGGCCACCAGACGTTCGCGCTCGCCAAGATCGAGCGCCACGCCCTCGTACTCGTGGTAGGCCACCTGATCGGCAATCACCATCGCGGTCTGCGTGATCGGCATCAGGCCCTGCGCCATCGCGGACACCGCGACGCCATCGTCCGTATGGAGATGCATCACCGCGCGGGCATCCTCACGCGCCATGTGTATCGCGCTGTGGATGGTGAATCCGGCCGGATTTACCTCATAGCCATTCGACATCACGATGTTGCCATCAAGGTCGATCTTCACCAGATTGGAAGCGGTGACTTCGTCGAACATCAGGCCGTAGGGGTTGATCAGAAAATGGTGCTCGGGGCCTGGCACGCGCGCCGACAGGTGCGTGAAGATGAGGTCAGTCCAGCCATAGTGATGGACGAGGCGATAGGCCGCAGCGAGGTCTACGCGCACCTGCCATTCTTCGTTGCTTATCTGCGCGCGCACATCGCTCGCCGCCTTCAGTGCAGTTGCCATGCTGAATCCTCCCGCGTAAGTGAATGACAGTTGCGCCAGTCTAGCGGTTTTATGTGGACTTACCTGCGCTGTGCCGCTGCTCTGATACGGCGCTCTGCTTGAGACCACTTAGCGTGCCGGCGCGCGAACGCCACACGTTTGAGTGCGGGCGTCCCCGGGTCTCGTACAGCGTGAGCCGGGTCTGGTGCTATTGCAGGTCGGGGCTGCTGGCGTGGTTCCACCACGCTAAATCCGAATGCGCACGCAAATCGAGCTCGAATGTCCAGGCCGAGCGATGCTGATGGGCGACAAAGAAGTAGGTGTTGGCTACCTCAGCCGGTATCAGCAGGCCGTCGTGTTCGAGGCCTTTTCTTTCGCGTAAGGCCTGAAAGCGTTCAGGGCCGAGCATCTTGCCGAGCGTATCCGGCGCATCCACCGCGCCGTCGATAACGATGTGCGCGACGTGAATCCCCTTGCTCGCATACTGGGCATTCAAGGACTGACACAGCATGCGCCGCCCGCCCATGGCCGCGGCATGCGAATGCTGGCCAGCGTTACCGCGCATCGCGGCGGTGGCGGAGGTCACCAGCAGCGCGCCCTGGCCGCGCTGCTCCATGTAGGGAAACAGCACTTGCGCCAGACGGAACAGGCCGAAGGTCGCCATGCGCCAACCCATCTCGAAAGCTTTCAGCGTGGTGCTCGCCAGTCCCCGGTCGCCAATTTGCGCGCCCAGATTAAAGACCGCGACCGCAATCGGGCCGATGGTGGCCTCGATGTAGGTGACCAGTTCTTCGATGCTGCCTTCTTCCACCGCATTCAGCATGAAGCCGCTGGCCGAGCCGCCAGCGGCCTCGATCTCGGCGACGAGCTTGTCCAGACCGGCTTTGTCGGTGCGACGGGCGAGGCAGGCGTGATAGCCCTCGCTGGCAAAGCGCTTGGCGACATGGCCGCCGATGCCGGCACCTGCGCCGAGGATCAGACAAACGGGTTTACTCATGGCCTTGCCCTTCTAGAAATTGAACAGTGCGACTTCGATGAAGAGTGAAGCCACCTCGTCTTGAGATATTGAAGCAATCGATACCTCACTAACACACGGCAGCTACGCTTGAACTCGAGCGGCCCGAAGCCCTGCATACGGCGTTGATGATGTTCTGGCGGGAGGGCTATCTGGCAGATCTGCGACGAGTTCTGGCCCCAGGCGCAAAGCTGTCACAGGACACGGCGCTGGCAGGGTGATAACGGGCACGCCAAGGGGCTTGCCGCGCTGACGTGCTCGTCGTCATGTGGGTAGAGCATGCCCCTCGGCGAGGGCGGCATCCTTGCGCCGCCTTCGTCCCTGTCACCAAAAGAACAAAGATTGTCAGGCCCGTCGCTAGTTTGCTGCGATGCGAACGCCGTAACGTCCGATGCAACGTGAAGGGCCATGTCCGCCCGGCGGGCGCCCGACCCTCACGCCTCTATCTCTCATTCACCGTCACCGGACGATGCTGCCCAGGAGCCGACCATGAACAAGCCGAATCCTTTTTTCAGCGACGGCAAGCTGCGTATTCCGACCGCCGAGGAACTGGGCTTTGACCCGTCCGAAATGCGCGCCAGGTACGACTACGAGCGCGACCGTCGCCTGCGTGGCGATGGCTACACGCAGTACCAGAACATTGACGGGGATTTGGAGCGCTATAACGAAGATCCGCACATCACGTCCAAAATTGACCGTGCCCCGGTCACCGAGGACATCGATATTGCGGTGCTGGGCGGCGGCTTCGGCGGCATGCTGATGGCCGCGCGGCTGCAGGAAGCGGGCATCACCAATTTCCGCATCATCGAGCGTGCCGGCGATTTCGGCGGCACCTGGTACTGGAACCGCTATCCCGGCGCGCAATGCGACGTCGAGTCCTACATCTACCTGCCGCTGCTGGACGAGACCGGCTACATGCCGAAGCTGAAGTACTCTTTCCAGCCAGAAATCTACGAACACGCCCAGCGCATCGGGCATCACTTTGACCTCTACTCGCGGAGCTACTTCCAGACCCAGGTGCGCGAACTGCGCTGGGACGATGCCGCCGCGCGCTGGATTGTCACCACCGACCGCGAAGACTGCATCCGCGCCCGCCACGTGGTGATTTCCAGCGGCTCGCTGAACCGGCCCAAGCTGCCGGGCATTCCGGGCATCCGTGACTTCAAGGGCCACACCTTCCACACCAGCCGTTGGGACTACGACTACACCGGCGGTTCGGCGGTGGGCAACCTCGACAAGCTGGGCGACAAACGGGTGGCGATCATCGGCACCGGCGCGACGGCCATCCAGTCGATTCCGCACCTCGGCGCCGCAGCCAAGCAGCTGTATGTGTTTCAGCGCACGCCGTCGTCGGTAGACGAGCGGCGTAACCGTGCGACCGATCCGGACTGGTACAAGTCCCTCCAGCCCGGCTGGCAGCAGGATCGCAACGACAACTTCACCAAACTGCTGGTGGGCGTGGCGGTGGAAGAGGATCTGGTCAACGACGGCTGGACGGAACTCTTCAAGTCGCTGGGCGAACTGATGGACGGTACCGGCAGTTCCAACCTGACGGTGGCAGAACTGAAACTGCTGGGCGAAATCGTCGACTACCAGCACGACAACCGCGTGCGGGCGCGCATCGATGACACGGTGAAGGACAAGGCCACCGCCGAAGCGCTGAAGCACTGGTATCGCCCGTGGTGCAAACGCCCCTGCTTCAACGACGACTATCTGCCGACCTTCAATCGCCCGGGCGTAAAGCTGGTCGACACCGGCGGCAAGGGCGTGGACCGCCTGACCGAAAAAGGCGTGATGGTGGACGGCGTGGAATACGAAGTCGACTGCATCATCTTTGCCACCGGCTTTGAAGTCAGCCGCGCCACCTACACGAGGCAGGCCGCGATGGAAGTCATCGGCCGCAACGGCGAGACGCTGGGCAACTACTGGGCCAAGGGCATGCGGACCTACCACGGCCTCATGAGCCACGGCTTCCCCAACCTCTATCACATGGGCTTCACCCAGACCGGCTACACGCCGAACTTCACCTATCAGCTGGACAAACAAGCCCAGCATCTGGCGAAGTATTTCAACGACGTGCAGCAGCGCGGCCTCAAAGCGCTGGAGCCGACGCTGAAGGCTGAAGAAGACTATCTGGCCTTGGTGCTGGCGCCGACTGCGATGACCGACTACCTCGCCAGCTGCACGCCCGGCTACTACAACGCCGAAGGTTCGGCCAAATCGGAGAACGACGGCTTCCTGCAGGGGCACTACCCCGAGGGCGGGCTCAAGTTCTACGAAATGCTGGCCGAATGGCGCGCCAAGGGCGACTACGCCGGCCTCACCGTCCGCTAAGTTGGGGTCAGAGTAAAAACTTGCTGACCGCGCCGGGCCGTGATGCGCCCGGCGCAGTTTTTAGTGACGCCGACCTCCTTGATGCTCCGGCGCTTACGGCCCGGTGCCCGGCACCAGAAACTCGGCTTCCTGATCCGCCGGCATCGCGGCGAGTTCGGCGGCGCTTAATCGCGCATAGATTTCGACCAGCGTGCCGTCAGGATCCTCCAGCCACAGTTCGTGCAAGGGCGTGCCCCGCCAGGTGGTGCGGGGCGGCTTGACCACGCGGGCACCGAAGGCCATAGCGCGGTGGTAAACCTCAACCACCGCCGCCTTGTTGGCCACCGCGAGCCCAAGGTGGTAAAGGGTGTCGTGATGCAAGGCCTTGCCATCAGCCACCAGCAGCACAAAGTTAAGCCCCAGATCGGCGCGCAGAAAAGTGGCGTAACGGTGGGTCCATTCCCGCGGCCAGGTATCGAGCAACCAGGCGTAAAAGCGCACGCTGTGACGCAAGTCTGCAACCCGCAGGCTGGCGTGAAATTCGACCGCTGGCGGACCGGCCGGCAGGTCGAGTAGCGCTTGCAGTATTTGTAGCCGCGGGCCGAGCGTGTCCGGTGACGGCAGCCCTGCCAGCGCATCTGGCGTCGCGCGCTGGCGCAGCCAGGGGGCGCCCAGCAGCGACCAGTCAACCAGCCGGATGTCTGCCCGGTCAGGGCGCGGTGCGTCGGCGTCCAACAGCAGCCAGCACACCGCGACCAGATCGGGCGTGGCCTCATGCATCTGGACGACCCTGCACTGCGCACCCAGCGCATCGGCCACCTGTGGGGCGATCAGATCGAGCAGCGGCGTCATGCTGCTGGAGACCACGACGGTTTTCATGGTTTGTGGCACGAGAGGGTGAGTGGCATGGAGCAGGTCCGGGTGGTGTCCGCCTGTAGACGGATAGGGGGCCGCTGACGTTACAGGGAGCGCGGAGTGCCTAACCCGCATTCGCCCCACGGGTGGCGCGGCGAGGTTCGACTTCCCCGTGCCGCCGGTGCGGGCGGGCCCAGGCTAGTCCCGCCGGAACTGCCGACAGAACGTCAGATATTCCTGAAAATACTCGCCAATCTTGCCGCCGGTGGTGACGCGGCTGGAGTCGCGGGGAAACAGCACCTTGCGCACCCGAAATCGCCAGACATCGCCCACTCGCCGGTACTCGTCTTCGTACCAGCCCTGCAGGTTGTTGTAGATCGCCTCGGGGCGCAGCAGGAACTCGTTCAGGTGGCACCTGCCAGTCGCGCGGTCGCCGTCGAGATCCACAAAGGCATTGCTCATCACGTGATGCAAGCCGGGAATCGTCCGCTGCAGCCCGGCGGCGAATTCGGTCAGCGCGGCGCGGCCTTCGACGACCACTTTCATGATCGGGATCTCGAAGCGCCCGTCTTCGGTGAAGAGTTGCGCCCATTGGCCCGGATCACCGGTTTCATAATCGATTGCAAAGCCATAGCGACCGATGAGGTCGCGGATCATGATGTGGTCCGCGGCGGCTTGCAGATAGGCGTCACTCCGGGCCATGTGTCACCCCCGGTGCTAAAAGGTTTGCAGGTAGGCCGCGATATCCGCGACGTCCTGGTCGCTCAGGCTGCCCGGATACAGGCGCGGCATCTTGGCCGACGGATTTTTGATCCACTGGATGGTGGCGGCGAGGTCCAGCCGCTTGCTGAGACCAACCAGCGTCGGGCCCACCGCCCCCTCACCTTGCGCGCCGTGGCAGCCGGCGCAGCTCTGCCCGAAGCGCGCCTTGCCCCGGATGAGATCCGGTGCGCCGCTTGGCGTGGTGCCGCTGGGGGCCGCAGCGGCGGCGGCAACGGGCGCGCCCGCCGCTTCGCCGGCCAGCGCATAAACCACCAGCGTGGGCTTGCCGCCGTCGCCAAACGAGGCGCGCGACACGTTGCCCGCCGTCACCGCAACGTACTGGGTGCCGCCGGCGGCGTAGGTGATGACGCCACCGGCCAGCGCACCGCCGGCCGACTGCTTGTAGCGAACTTCGCCGGTCGCGGAATCCAGCGCCAGCAGATTGCCGTCCAGATCGCCGGCGAAGGTCAGGCCGCCGGCGGTGGGCGTCAGCCCCGCAACGACCGGCCCGCTTGCATGGTACTGCCAGCGCAGCTTGCCGGTATCCGGATCCACCGCGCTGATCCAGCCGCTGCGCTGCTCGTCCATCTGCCAGCCGCCGGCGACCATGAACTTGCCGGGCTGATAGGCGACGTCGTCTGACTTGATGTGCGCGCACCAGTCGACCGCGCCCACCACCAGCTGTTTTGTTTTGGCGTCATAGGCTGGCCCATTCCATTCCACGCCACCGAGCGGACCCGGACAGGTATACACCCCCTCGCGGGTCGGCGCCGTGGCGGGCTTTTTGACGGTGGTGACTGCGGTCTTGAAGACGCGCTTGCGGGTTTCGCGATTCACCGCGTAGAGGTGGCCGTCCTTGCTGCCGAAGGCCACCATCGCCTCGCCCAAGCTGTCCCAGTAGAGCGCGGGCGCGGCGCCCAGATCCAGATCGAGCCCGTCGTTTGACTCCATCTGATGCCACCATTTGAGCGCGCCGGTGCGCGCATCCAGCACCACCAGACTGTTGGTGAACAGGTTCTCGCCAGGCCGATGGCTGGGAACAAAATCCGGCGCCGGGTTGCCGACCGGCACGAAGACGTCACCCGACGCCATATCGAGCGTGTAGGTGGTCCAGCTGCCGCCGCCGCCATAGCGCGCGCTACCGACATTTTTCCAGGTCTCGGCGCCAACTTCCTTGCCGCGCGGGATGGTGTAGAAACGCCAGAGTTCGCGCCCGTCGTTTTGATCAAAGGCCATCACGCGCCCGCGGATGCCCCAGTCGCCGCCGGCCGTACCGAGGATGATCGTGCCCTGCCAGGCTGCGGGCACAGCGCTGAAGAACTCACCTTGGACCGAATCACCCGCCTGATGCTGCCACAGGGTTTTACCGGTCGCGGCGTCAATCGCCAGCAGGCGCGCGTCCGGCGTGCCGCGGAAGACTTTCCCATTGGCATACGCTACGCCGCGGTTGACCTGAAAGACTTCGGCCTGTTGCGGCTGATAGTGATGACGCCAGCGCACCGCACAGGTCCGGGCATCGACCGCCAGGGTGTCGTGCGCGTTGGTGAAGTAGAGCGTACCGTCCAGCGCCACCAGGCCGGCCTGAAAAGTACCGGCATCGTCCACCTGCAAACGACAAACCTCTTTCAGCTGGTCGACGTTGGTGGTGTTGATCTGGTCGAGCTCGGCGTAGCGCTGACCGTTAACGGTGTTGTTATAGGCTGGCCAGTCGGCGTCTGGTAGGCCGGCCGCCGCTGCCCCATTGAACGCCGATGTGCCGATCAGGCTGCCAAGGAGGCAGCCGCGCAATGCCCAGAGACCTGACATAAGAAACCCTTTCAGTCGTGCCGCCGCCGGCGGAGGTGATAGTGGCGCGACCCTAGCACAAGCCGCCGTCCGCTGGGTTGGGCGGGCCTGAGCGGCGTGCGATGGCTACAATCCAGTTCCCTAATCGAGAACCCCCGCTATGCCCGTCACCGCCCTGTTCCCTACCCGGCTTTATCTCGCCAAGTTGGCGCCGAAGACGGCGACGCCGCTGAACGCGCAGTTGCTGAAAGAATGTGCGCAGTTGCGTCAGGACGATGTCGCCGGCCAGCAGTGGTCGAAGCACAATTATCCCGGCGGCTTCACCTCCTACGGCTCGGCGCACCGGATGCATCTGTTCTCGCCAACTTTTGCCGACCTGCAGCGCAAGCTCGACCGTCACGTGCGTGCATTTGCGCGAGCGCTCGACTTTGATCTGACCGACCGCCAGCTCGAGATGACCGACTGCTGGGTCAACATCATGCCCTTCCAGACCGCGCATTCGCTGCATCTGCATCCGCTGTCGACAATCAGCGGCACCTACTATGTGAAAACGCCCAAGGGCTGTCCGGGACTCAAATTTGAAGATCCGCGACTCGACCGTTTTATGGCCGCGCCGCCGCGCCGCGCACCCGAGGCCGGCTGGGAAACCGTGCAGGCGGAAGCCGGCAAGCTGGTGCTGTTTGAAAGCTGGCTAAGGCACGAAGTACCGCCCAACCGTGTGCGCGGCGAGCGGGTGAGCATTAGTTTCAACTACAACTGGTTTTAAGCCCCTAACCGCGACGGCGGCGTGTTTTGACCGGTGCCGTGAGCAACTGCTGGCTGGCTACTTCGCTGATGGCGAGGACGGCCGGATGCCGCAGACGCCGCTCGGTCGAAATGGCATAGAACTGCTCGCTGATTTCCGGCATGCGGCCCACCGCGCGCACCGCGTATTGCTTGCAGATATAGGCCGAGAGCGCGGTTGGCGCGGTAAACAGCCCGACGCCGCGCTGGCCGAAGGCGTTCAACAGGGCGCTGTCGTCAAATTCGCCCACAATTTGCGGCCGCAGATGGTTTACATCAAGCCACTGCTCCAACTGCGGCCTGACCGCCACGCCGCGTCCCGGCAGCAGCAGCGGGGCGTCGTTCAGCATGCCCGGAAAACTGCCTTTCAAACTCCGCAGCAAGCCCGGCGCGCCAAACACCGACAGATCGCTGGTGCCCAAGAGGTGGCTGAACGCTCGCACTTTCAAATCCGACGGCAGTGGGCGGTCGGCGATCACCAGATCAAGTCGATGCACGGCGAGATCTGCGAGCAACGAGACCAGTGAACCTTCGCGACAAACCAGCCGCACCGCCTCCGCAAGCTTCAAGGCCGGTTCCAGCACTTCCGAGGTGAACGACTTCGGCACCGAGTCGGCCACGCCCACGCGAAAAGGCAGCGGCGCTCGTTTGTCCTGCTGCCGCACCAGCGTCAGCAGGTCTTCTTCCAGCGCAAAAATTTCTGCCGCGTAGTCGGCGACTCGCCGGCCTATGTCGGTGACTTCCAGGCCGCGGCCATGGCGCCGCAATAGCCGCGTGCCCAGCGACTGTTCGAGTTCTGCCAGTTGGCTGCTGATTGACTGGGAGGTGACGTGCAGCTGTTCGCTGGCCCGCGCGATGCTGCCGGTGCGGGCGACGGTCCAGAAATAACGCAAATGCTTGAGGTTCAGGCGGGCCATTTTATTGATCAGTAAAAAACTGAGTGTTGAGTAAAAAGATTCGACTGGTTCGATCAATCGCTGACGCGAAGAATGGGCGCGTCAACACACAGAAACAAGCGGAGTAGCCCAAGATGAAAATTAATATTCAGACCCGAGGCTTCACCTTGACCGATGCGCTGCGCACGCAAACCGAACGTCGTCTGCGCTTTGCTTTCGGTGGCCTTGGCGCCCGCGTTGGCCGCGTCGGGGTGCGGCTGACCGATGAGAATGGTCCGCGCGGTGGCGTCGACAAACGCTGCGCGCTGCGCATCAGCTTGCCGGGTCAGCAGGCGATCGTCATCGAACAGCAGGAATCCAACCTGTATGTGGCGATCGACGCCGCCGCCGAACGGGCCGGGCGCGCGGTCTCTCGGCAGGTGGGGCGCCAGCAGGCCCTGCGGCGTGATGCCCCGTGGCAGGACCTCAGTCAGTAACACGGGAAGACAGTTCCCTGAATGAGTCAAACCAGGAGTAGAGAATGAAACGGATCGTAATTTTTCTGGTGACCAACCTTGCGGTCATGGTGACCTTGTCGGTGGTGGCCTCGATGCTCGGCCTGCACCAGTTTGTGGGCGCGCAGGGCCTTAACCCGGTCGGCCTGCTGGCTTTCGCTGCCTTGTTCGGGTTTGGAGGTTCGCTGATCTCGCTGCTGATCTCGAAGTGGTCGGCCAAGATGGCTACCGGTGCTCAGGTCATCGAGTCACCGGCCAGCGCGACGGAGGCATGGCTGCTCCAGACCGTGGCCCGGCAGGCGGAGGCTGCCGGTATCGGGCGCCCGGAGGTCGCGATTTATCAGTCGGATGACATCAATGCCTTCGCGACCGGCTGGAATCGCAACAATGCGCTGGTCGCGGTATCGACCGGGCTGCTGCAGCAGATGTCGCAAGACGAAGCAGAAGCCGTGCTGGGTCACGAGGTGGCGCATATCGCCAACGGCGACATGGTGACGCTGGCGCTGATTCAGGGCGTGCTGAATACCTTCGTGATTGTGATTGCCCGGGCGGTCGGTTGGTTTGTCGACCGGGTCGTACTGAAGCAGGAAGGTGGCCCTGGGGTGGGCTACTACGTCACCTTCTTCGTGCTCGAAATTGCGCTGGGCATTCTGGCCTCCTGCGTGGTGGCGTGGTTCTCCCGCCAGCGCGAGTTCCGGGCCGATCGCGGCGGCGCCACGCTGAGCAGTCGCACGAAAATGGTGGCAGCTTTGGCCCGCCTGCAGCAGGCACATCAGCCCTCGCAGTTACCGGAGCGTCTGGCGGCGTTCGGTCTGTCGGGCGGTGGTAAAGGCGGCTGGATGCGGTGGTTCGCCACCCACCCGCCGCTGGAAGAGCGCATCGAGGCGCTGCGTCGCGCCGCTTAAGTCCCGCGTGATGCCGGCCACCATCCCGGTGGCCGGCATCACCGGATCTCCAGTCCACGCATCAGAGGCTCAGCCACTGAGCCTCCTGGGCCGCAAGCTAGGCCGGATTTAGCAGCCCGGGCAGTCAATTTGGATTCCCCCGCAGGCGCTCGTTAGACTCCAACCCTGCCACCGCGCGAGTGCCTGTCCTCTGCCATGTCTGCCGACCTCACGACCGATTTGCGTTATATGGAGCGCGCGTACGCGCTGGCCGAAGCCGCCGCCAGACAGGGCGAAGTCCCGGTCGGGGCGCTGGTGGTGCACGACGGCGTGGTGCTGGGTGAGGGCTGGAATCGACCTATTCAGAGCGCCGACCCCACCGCGCATGCAGAAGTGGTGGCGCTGCGCGCGGCAGCGAGGCAGGCGGGCAATTACCGGCTGAGCGGCGCCACGCTCTATGTCACGCTGGAGCCCTGCGCCATGTGTAGCGGCGCGATCCTGCATGCGCGACTCGGGCGTGTGGTGTTTGGGGCCTACGACCCGCGCACCGGCGCCGCCGGTTCGGTGCTTGATGTCCTCAACACGACGCTGCTTAACCACCGCGTGACGATCACCGGCGGCGTGCTGCAAGCCGCCACCGCCACCCAGCTCCAACAATTTTTCAGGGCACGCCGATGACTCCGCTGATTCCCCATGACCCGGCCGCCGTGGCGGCGCTTTCAAGCAGACTGGGCATCGCGCTCGCCGCGCGCGGCTGGGTGCTGGCAACCGCCGAATCCTGCACCGGTGGCGGGATTTCCGCCGCCGTCACCGAGATTGCCGGCAGTTCGGGCTGGTTTGACCGGGGTTTTGTGACCTATTCCAACGCCGCCAAGGAAGCACTGCTGGGCGTGCGGGCTGACACCCTGGCGCGGGTCGGCGCGGTCAGCGAAGAGACCGCGGCCGAGATGGCCGCCGGCGCGCTGGCCCACTCCGCCGCCGATGTGGCGGTCGCGGTCACCGGCATCGCGGGGCCAGGTGGTGCCAGCCCGGGCAAGCCGGTCGGCACGGTCTGTTTTGGCTATGCCCTGCGGGGCGCGAGCCCGCAAACCCGGCGTCTGGTCTTCGCCGGCGACCGCGCGGCCGTGCGCGGCCAGACCGTAGCCACCGCGCTGGCCGGTCTGCTGGCGCTGGCCGAGGGACTCGCCCTGCCGTAAGGCCTTTTTCAAGTCACTGCACGCCACGGCCACCGCTGAACTGGCCGATGCGTCTGTGCAATAATCCGCGCGCGTCCTCGCCGCACCACCTTCATCCAATCCACAGGAGAATTCCATGGACGACAATCGCAAAAAAGCGCTGGGCGCGGCGCTCGCTCAAATCGAAAAGCAGTTTGGTAGCGGCTCCATCATGCGCATGGGTGGCGCCAACGCCGTGCGCGACATCGACGTCGTATCCACCGGTTCGCTCAGCGTCGATCTGGCGCTAGGCGTGGGCGGCCTGCCGCGCGGGCGCATCGTCGAAATTTTTGGCCCGGAATCCTCCGGCAAAACCACGCTTGCGCTGCAGGTGGTGGCCCAGATGCAGAAAAAGGGCGGAACCGCGGCGTTTGTCGACGCCGAACACGCGCTCGATCCGCAGTACGCCGCCAAGCTGGGCGTGAAAATCGAAGATCTGCTGGTCTCCCAGCCCGACACCGGCGAACAGGCGCTGGAAATCACCGACATGCTGGTGCGCTCCGGGGCAGTCGACGTGATCATCGTCGACTCCGTCGCCGCGCTGACGCCAAAGGCGGAAATTGAAGGCGAAATGGGCGACAGCCACATGGGCCTGCACGCGCGCCTCATGTCGCAGGCCCTGCGCAAACTGACCGGCAACATCAAGCGTGCAAACACGCTGGTGGTGTTCATCAACCAGATCCGCATGAAGAT
>JALRCR010000089.1 GCA_023257255.1 Gammaproteobacteria bacterium
GGACTGTGCGGGCCCAGCGGAGTTCATGCCTCAGCAGCGCACGAAGCGAGGGCTCATAGACCGTATTCTCGACGATACAAGGGATTAAAGCGACCCTGCCGCCCTGCGCGGCGACCAGATCGCCCAGCCTGTAGTCGTCAGCCAACTCATTGGCGAGGCGCTCGAAGCCGCCAATGGCCACCAGCGCAGACCGCCGGATGGCCATGGTCGCGCCAAAGCAGAAGTGCAGCGGCTGGAAGCTGGTCGCGACCAGCACCGAGGGCAGAAACCATTCGTTGATGTAAGCCGCACCCAGCCAGGACGCGAGCCCACCCATCGGCTTGCCGCGATAGAGGCAGGTGCCGGCGCCGACCGCCGGGTCGGCAAAGCTGTGCGCGATGCGTTGCAGGTAATCCGGCGGCACCCGCATGTCGCTGTCGGCAATCACCAGCAAATCGTGTCGCGCCTGCTCGAAGCAGTTCGCCACGTTGCAGATTTTGCGGTTGCTGCCAATCAGCCGCTCGCTGACGACCAGCGCGAGATCAGCTGCCGGGCAGGCGGCGATGACCTGACGGGCGACGGCCGCCGCCGGATCGTCGTCGCGCGCCACGCCAAAAATGACCTGATAGCCCGGATAGTCCTGCTGACAGAACGACAGCAGGTTGTCGTAGAGCCCCGGCTCCGCGCCGTGCAGCGGTTTGAGGACCGTGATGCCAGGCAGGCTCGCCGCCGGCGGCAGTGGCGGGTGGTGCAACTTGGCCACGCAACGGATCGCCAGCAGCACATAGACACTCGCCGCCAGCAGGTACAGGGTGAGGAGCAGTTCCAAAGAGACCCTCGACTCGGATTGGATGGCGCTTCGGTCAGGGCCCGAATCGCGGGGTATTCAGCACGGCACGCCCGTGCGGCGCGGCAGCATTATAGGCCGCGCGGCGGGCGCACGACCACGCCGGTAACGGCGCTCAGGGCGTCTGATTCTCCACCACGGGTGGGCGAAACCGGGCCCAGCGTCCGCTTTCGATGAAATGCCAGGCGAGTAGCGCGGGCAAACCGAGCGCGAGTTCACGCACCCGTTTGACCAGCGAAATCGACAGTCCCGTGGCCGCCGGCAGGCCCAACTCGCCGGCGATCCAGAAGAGGCTGCCTTCCTGCACCCCGAGCCCGGCGGGCACAAAAAACGCCGCGCTGCGGATGGCCTGACCGAGGCTCTCGATCACCAGCGCCTGCCCCAGAGTCACCGGCATATTGATGACGTCGGCCATCACGTAGATTTCGACCACTCCGCCCAGCCAGCCCAGCAGGTGCCACAGCACGCCCGCCAGCAGTCCGCGCGGATTGCGGTAGCTGGCCGCGATGGCGTCGTGCAAACCGCGCAAGCCGTCGGTGTTGAGCGTCGGCCAGCGCCGGTTCAGAAAGGCGGTCAGGCGTTCCATCATCACCAGCAGGCCGCGGCGTTGAAGCACCAGCAGCAGCACCACCGCCGGCACAAAGACCGCTAGCCCCAGCAGGGTGTAGCCGACCAGCCCCTGCGCGGTGCCCGTCAGCACCGCAAACGCGAGTCCCAGCAGGATGAACATGATGAGCGTGACGGCTTCCACCGTCAGGTCGACCGTAATGCTGCCCGCGGCCTCGGAGGCCCGCGCGCCGGACAAGACCAGCAGCCGCCCGCCGACCACTTCGCCGCCCAGTTGCGCCACCGGCAGCAAGCCGCCCACCGCCTCACGAATCCAGCGCGTCCAGATGTAGGTGCGGCGAGGAATCGGCACGGCCGTATCGGCCACCGCGTGCCAGGCGGCGCCGGAACACCAGACCTGCACGATGTGAATCAGGATGACCGGCACGATCCCGAAGCCGACCGTCATCAGCGCCGCCAGCGGGGCGTCGCCGTGTTGCCAGAGCAGCCAGCCGACCAGCGCGAGGCCGAGCAGCGCGGAGATGCGCATCACGTTTTTCATCCGCAGGCCTTAGGTCTGGAGGTCGCAGAAGCCGCCGCGGCGGATGCCGGACGCTTCAAGGATTTGGCGCACTTCGCCGTCCAGCAGGGCGTCGAGTTCAGTCCGGCTGGCCGCCACTGCCAGCGGCCAGGGGCCGGGCGCATCGGAGACCGCGGGGTGGAAAAAGATTTCGCTGGTGCCCACCGGCAGCGTGCGCAGGATGTGGCGCAGCCGGGTCGCGCTCATCCGCCCGGTGTCGTGTAAACCAATGACCCGGTCGGTGGTGGCGATGCCGGCTCGCCGCAAGCGCCACTTCACGAGCGTAATCCAGGGTTTCAGCAGGGCGCCGACCAGCTGTCTCGCCAAACCCCCGCCTTCCCCAGGCAGCTGCGACAGCAACGCCGGCTCGGCCGGCAGACGCACCGCCTTCACGCCGTAGTCGCGACCGATTTGCAGCAGCAGGCCGAGCACCGTGGGGTGCAAATGCAGGTGGTGGTGGGCATCCACGTGATCGAGCGGCAGCCCGGTCGCCTTGAAGGCCTCAAACTGGGCCCGGATTTCCGCCGCCAGCTGGCGCCGCACCCGGGGCAGAAAGAAGTAGCGAAAGCCGGCGCGGGCGAAGTCCCGCGAAAGCTCGCCGCTGGCGTCGACCAGATCGGGAATAGCGGCGGGTGGCAGCACGGCCCGGTTCGCCACCACCACCAGATGCAGGCCAACTTTAAGTCCCGGATTGCGTTTGGCGCAGACCACCGCCTCGGCCGCCGCCGCCGCGCCGACCATCAGGCTCGCGGCATCCAGCACCCCCTCGCGATGAGCGAGCTCAATGCCGGCATTCACGGCGGGGGAAAGACCGAAGTCATCGGCCTTGAAAATGACCTGTTTCAAGCTGCGGGTCTCGACAAGCGGGTGGCGGATCGTCATACATTCGGGCACAAAGGGAAACCGCGCAGGCCCGTGGTTTTGCGAGGGACTTATGCAGCGCACCGCGCCGGCCTTAAGCTCTGCCGGCATGTATTAAAAAAATTGTGGTTGCCCGCCCTCCGGGCAACGGGGAGATCTCGCATGAACGAAGCACACCACGACCCCCGCAACCCGCGCGTGGTCATCATTGGCGCCGGCATGGCCGGCATCCTGACCGTCATCAAGCTGCGCGAAGCCGGTTACACCAACTACGCCATTTACGAAAAGTCCGACCGCATCGGCGGCACCTGGCGTGAGAACACCTACCCCGGCATCGCCTGCGACGTGCCTTCGCACCTCTACACCTATTCTTTCGAGCCCAACCCGGACTGGAGCGAGACCTTCGCCCAGGGCCCGGAAATCTGCGCCTACTTCCAGCGGGTGGCTGACAAGTACGGCGTGACGCAGGAAGTGCGCTTCAACGAAAGCATTCCCTACTGCGAGTTCAAGGACGGGCGCTGGCGGATTCGCACCTCCACCGGGCGCGAAGACGTGGCGGATGTGGTCATCGCCGCCACCGGCGTGCTGCATCACCCGCACATCGCCGACATTCCGGGCCTTGAAACCTTCGCCGGCACCGCGTTCCACAGCGCGCGCTGGGACCACAGCGTGCCGCTGGCCGACAAGCGCGTGGGCGTGATTGGCACCGGCTCGACCGCCATCCAGATCACCTCCGCGATCGCCGCCAAGGTGAAGCGCTTTGATCTCTTCCAGCGCACCGCGCAGTGGGTGATGCCGATCGAGAACGAGGTGTTCAGCGAAGAACGGAAAGCCGCTTTCCGTGACGACCCGGCCGTGCTCGCCGCGTTCAAGGCGGAGGCTCTGGACTACTTCCAGCACTTCTCCAACGCGGTGATCGACGCCAACTCACGCGAAATGGCCGAGCTGGAAGCGGCCTGTCTGGCGAACCTCGAAGACAACGTGAAAGACCCGGTGCTGCGCGAAAAACTCCGGCCGAACTACCGGGCCGGCTGCAAGCGGCTCATTTTTTCGCCCGATTTCTATCAGGCCGTGCAAAGCCCCGATGCGCACGTCATTACCGACGCCATTGACCACATCGAACCCGCCGGGGTGCGCCTGAAAACCGGCGAACTGCGCGAACTCGACGTGCTGGTGGTGGCCACCGGCTTCCGCGCCGACAGCTTCATCCGCCCGACCACCGTGCTGGGCCGCGGCGGGGTCAATCTGGACGACGCGTGGGCGGAAAGCCCGAGCGCCTACCTGTCGATCTCGATTCCCGAGTTCCCCAACTTTTTCATGCTGAACGGCCCCAACGGGCCGGTGGGCAATTTCTCGCTGATTTCGATTGCCGAATCCCAGGTCGCCTACATCCTGACCCTGATGGAAGAAATCCGCGGCGGCCGCTGCCGGGAAATCAGCGCCAACGCCGAAGTCAGCGCGAGCTTCGAAGAGAAGCGGGTGGAAGCGGCGAAGAAGTCCATCTGGTCGACCGGCTGCAAGAGCTGGTACCTCGACAAGCACGGCGTGCCGGCCAGCTGGCCGTGGTCGCGCGATGACTTCTTCAAGACCATGGCCCAACCGCAGCTGGAAGCCTTCGACCGCGTGTGACGGCCTTTACGCCTGGTCGACGCGGGTGACCCCCGCGTCGGCCAGCGCGGTGATTTCTGCCGGCGAATAGCCCAGTTCGCCTAACACTTCCGCACTGTGCTCGCCGAGGCGAGGCGCGAGACGCCGCACGCTTAAAGGCGACTCCGACCACTTGCTGGTCGGGCGCATCTGCTTGATCGGTCCTTCCGTCGGATGCACGTGGCTTTCAAAAAAGCCGATGGCGGAGAGGTGCGGATCGTCCATCAGGGTGTCCAGCGTGTTGAGCCGCATGGACGGAATATCCGCCTCGTCGAAAAACCGCAGCCATTCTTCCGTGCTTCGCGTGCGCATGATTTCAGCGACCATCGCGTAGAGCTCGTCGCTGTGTCGCGTGCGGGCACCGATCGTCGCGAGACGCGGATCGGCGTCAAACTCGGACTCCCGGCCAAGAAAGCGGAAAAACGACCGCCACTGTTTGTCGTTGTAAATGAGGCCGCAGACGTAGCCGTCAGACGTGGCAAAGGGCGCGCGGCCGCGCGAGAGCATGCGCGGGTAGCCCGGCGGGCCGGTCGGCGGTTCGTAGGTCTGACCGGCCATGTGCTCGCCGAGCGCAAAGGGCACCATGGTCTCGAACATCGGTACGTCGATCGCCTGCCCGACGCCCGTCTTCTCGCGGCGATACAGCGCCGCACTCACCGCGCCTACCGCAGCCAGACCCACGGTGCGGTCGATCATCGCCACCGGCACATAGCGCGGCACGCCGTCGCCTACCGTGGCCACCATCGAGGGGATCGCGAGCGCGCCCTGAATCAAATCGTCATAGGCCGGTTTGGCGGCGTAGGGGCCGTCCTGCCCGTAGCCAAACACGCCCACATAAATCAGCCGCGGATTGACCGCCGACAGCGCCTCCCAGGTCAGGCCAAGGCGGGCCATGGCCTGCGGTCGCACGTTGTAGATCAGCACGTCGGCGGTTTTGACCAGCCGGAACAGGGCCTCCAGACCGGCCGGCGCCTTAAGGTCCAGCACCAGCGCGCGCTTGTTGCGGTTGACGTGCAGAAAGGGCGCGGCCATGCCGGCGTTTTTGACCGGCACCAGCCAGCGGCTGGTGTCCCCGGCGGGCGGTTCGACCTTGATGACATCCGCGCCGTAGTCGCCCAGCGTTTGCGTCGCAAACGGCCCCATCAGCACGGCCGTGAGGTCAATAACGCGTACGCCTTCCAGTGGTCCACTCATGGCCCGTGCTCCCCGTCGTCAGGTCGTTTTAGATTGGTCTTAGGGCAGGGACTTTGCTGGCCTTCACGCCACACCGCAAGCTTCGCCGCGGCGCCGGCTTCCTTCAAATGGTGGTGAAAGCCGGTTTGCCGGGGGCCGCGCGTAGCGCTTATGGTGCGGCCTGATTTTCATGACAACGCACGGAGTACTTGCCCATGGCCGCCTATCTGATTGCCCACGTCAAAGTTAAAAACGCCGAGAAACTGCCGGAGTATTCGTCGCAGGCCGGCCCGACCTTCGCGCCCTTCGGCGGCGCCCCGCTGGCCCGCGGCAAAGTGGTGGAAGTGCTGACCGGGACGCACGCCGGCCAGTCCACGCTGATCGTGAAGTTTCCGGACGCCAAGGCCGCGCACGACTGGTACAACTCGCCGGCGTATCAAGCGCTGCTGCCTTTGCGCGACGAAGCGATTGACGCCACCTTCGTGGTGATCGAAGAAGCCTGAGCCCTGCGCAGGCCAGACTACTGACGAGGCGCGCGCCGTGGCCGGAAGGCGCGGACGCGCGAGCGCAAGTCGCTCAGGCCGTCTGGCGCATCGCCATACCGCAAGCGTGCGAAACGCTGCGCGATGGCGCGCACGTCGGACGCCAGATCTTGCCGCACGGCGGCCACCCGTTCGGCGTACTCCATGGGGCCCTCATGCGCCGCGCGCGGCAGGCCGATGCGCGCCAGCCGGGTGCAGAAGCGGCCATATAGCCGCACCGCGGGCGAAAGGACTACGCGACCCGCGCCGCGCAGCAAAATCAGGGTGAGCAGGCCAAGCAAGACCGTCATCACGCCCACCAGCCACAGCACCAGGCGCGCGGGCGTGACCTCGCTCATGCCCAGCGCCTCGAGCAGGCCGCGCTGACGCTCGGCGCTGTAGCCCAGCACGTGGCGGCTCCAGTGGTAGGCGGCTGAATCCCACAGCTGGCGCAGGTTCAACCACGCGCCGGCAACCACGTTGTCGCGGCCAATGCCGCCCAGCGCACCCTCCCCGGCGTTAGCGCCGTTAAAGCCCAGCGACACCCGCTCGGGCGCCACCGCAGCGGTCGGGTCCACCCGCACCCAGCCGTCGCCCTCCAGATACACCTCGGCCCAGGCGTGGGCGTCGCTCTGGCGGACCATAAAGTATTCGCTGATGGCGTTGTATTCGCCGCCCTGATAGCCGGTCACGATACGCGCCGGAATGCCCGCCGCGCGCATCAAAACCACAAAAGACGCGGCGAAATGCTCGCAAAAGCCTTCCTTGGTCTCGAACAGAAAACCGTCGATCGGGTCGTTGGGCAGCAGCTGCGGCGTCAAGGTGTAGGTGAACGGCGCGGCGGCGAAATTGGCCAGCGCCGCCTGCACGATGGCGCGCGGGGCGAGGCCTTGCGCGCGCCAGCGCTGACCCAATTCACGCGTGCGCGGATGCGACCGCACCGGCAAGGCCAGCGCGGCGGCGCGGTCATCCCCCGAGAGCTCGGTCAGGCTGTAATCCAGCGCCGATGCGGCGCGATAGCGCAGGCGCCGTTTGACCTGCTCGGTCGCCATCAAATCGCGGGCGCGGCCCGGACGACTCTTGCTGTCGGTGTAGACGATGGTTTCCAGCGCCGGCAGCCAGCGACTGCCATGCGCCTCCAGCAGCACCTCGTAATTCACCCTGCGGCCGCGCACCACCGGCGACGGCGGCGCGCGGCGGGCAATGTCACCGGCCTGCCAGCGGCGGCCGTCGGTGTGCCAGAGCACCGGGCCCCGCCAGTAGAGGTCGCGCGCGGGCGGCGCCTTGTCGCTGAACACCACACGAAACGCCACCTCGTCCGAGGTGCCCAGATGGGCGATGCGCCCGATAGTCATTTCATCGGACAGCCCGGTCACGCCGCTGCTGCTGTCGGCGGCGATGCCCCAGAGCGGACCCGGCAGGCGCGGGAACAGCAGAAAGCACACGACCATCAAGGGCATGCTTTCCAGCACCATGACGAAACCCAGACGCGCGCAACGCAGGGCGCCGAGCGCAGGCGGGGCATTCACGCGCACCAGCGCCGCGGTCGTCAGAACGGTGACCAGCAGCAGATACAGCGCGGTGGGTATTTCCTGCGAGAAGAAAAAGTTGGTCACCACCAGAAAGTAGGTCAGCACGCAGACCACGTAGTAGTCGCGGTTATTGCGCAACTCCAGCAGCTTGAGGCCGGCCAGCGCACTCAGCAGGGCGACCCCGGCGTCGCGCCCGACCTGCCCCTGATAGCGCCAGTAGATCAGCGCGAAGCTGGCAAGCGCGATGGCCTGCAGCAGCCACCACAGCGCCGGATGCTGGCGGTCGGGCAAGGGCAGCCGGCCGTAGGCGCCCAGCATCCGCCAGCCCGCGCTGGCGATGAAGCCGAGACCAAAGGCCAGCGGCAGCCGCCCCGCATGCGGCGCCAGCGCCAGCGCCACCGCGCCGAGACACCACCACAGGTCGCCGGGCTGCAGGCTGCGCGCGGTACTCATTCGGGCATCAGGGCGAGTGCCCGCAGCAGCCGCTCGCGCTGGAGCGGCCCCTGCTCGGGCGCAATCTGCAGGGCGGGAAGCTCCAGCCCGTAGCGCAGGCCGGCGCGGTCGGCCTGCAACACCCATTGCGCGAGCTGGGCAATGCGGGTTTCGGTGTCGCCCACACCGCCGGTGTCCTGCCAGCGCAGCACGAGCTCACCCCGGCCACCGCCCTGCATTTTTTTCACCAGCAGCAGGTCGCTGCGGGCTGAGGCCCGCCAATGCACGCTGCGCAGAGAGTCGCCCGCCACATAGCCACGCAGGCCGGCGAAATCATCCACGCCCGGACCGGCGGTGCCGGTGTCGTCGGCCGCAGATTCCCCGACCCCGGGCAGCGGCCGCTGCCCAACGGCCGCGGGGTAAACGAGACAACGGGCGCTGCACCGAAAATAGCCCCAGGTGCGGAACACGCCGAGCGGAAAGCTGCTGGCGATTTCGAGCCGATCGAGCGTCAGCCAGCCGCGGCGGGCGGTGGGCACCGACAGGCCAACGCGCAAACCGGCCGCCGGCACGGTTTCGACGCCGGCTTCGCCCTCGAAACGCGGGCGCCACCACCAGTAGCGTTTGCCCGGCAGCAGGCGGCGCAGGGTAAAGGCGTAACGCTCGCGGGCGTCGGGGTCGCAGAGTTGCAGCTCGAAGCGGGCCGGACTGCCGACATGGATGGGTTCGGCGTCCTGCACCTCCAGGCCCAGACCCTTGAGATTCCGCCAGGTCCGCAGCATCGCCGAGAACATCAGGCCCAGCAGCAGGAAGCAGAGGATGTAGGCCAGCGCGTTGTCGTAATTGGTGGCCCCAATGAGGATGAGGCCGACCACGCCGAACATCATCAGGCCCGGCCGCGTGGGCACGATGTAAACCCGACGCCGGTCCAGTAGGTCCATGCGCGCGGGCTTGCGCTCAGGGCACCGGCACGGCGAGCAGCAGCGACTCGGCCACCGCCTGCGCGGAGTCGCTGTCGCTGCGCAGGCTGAGTCGGTGCGCCACCACGGCCGGCAGCACGGCTTTCAAATCTTCCGGCAGGGCGTGACCGCGACCGTTCAGCAGCGCCCAGGCCCGCGCCGCCCGCTGCAGCGCAAGCCCGGCGCGGGGCGAAAGCCCGTGGCTCAAGACCGGCAACTCGCGCGAGCGTTGCAACAGGTTCTGCAGATAGTCGAGCCAGGGTTCGGCCACGTGCACCGCCTCGACGCTGGCCTGCAGCTGGCGGAGGCGAACGGTATCGAGCACGGGCTTAAGTTCGGTCAGCAAACTGCGCCGGTCCTGGCCGGCCAGCAGCTCGCGCTCGGCGGCGCGGTCCGGGTAGCCCAAGGACAGCCGCATGAGGAAGCGGTCGAGCTGGGATTCCGGCAACGGGTAAGTGCCTACTTGCTCGACAGGGTTCTGCGTAGCGATCACGAAGAAGGGCGCGGGCAAGGGCATGGCCTTGCCGTCCACCGACACCTGCCGCTCTTCCATGGCCTCCAGCAGCGCGCTTTGCGCACGCGGCGTGGCGCGGTTGATCTCGTCCGCCAGCAGCACCTGGGTGAACACCGGCCCCTCGTGAAAGCGGAAACTGCCGTCGTTGCGGTCATAGACCGACACCCCGATGACGTCCGCCGGCAGGAGGTCGCTGGTGCATTGCAGCCGTTGATAGGACAAGCCCAGCAGCCGGGCCAGCGCCTGCGCAAGGGTCGTCTTGCCCACGCCGGGCAGGTCTTCCAGCAGCAAATGACCGCCCGCGACGAGGCAGGTCACGGCGAGGCGCAGCGCGTGGGATTTACCCAGCACGATGGTGCTGGCGGCCGCCACCACCTGCTCGAGCGCGCGGCGGGCATCAGCCGGGGAAAGGGGAGAGGCTGCGTTCATTTTGACCGTTCCTTGCCGGCTGGGGCGGGTTGGGGTGAGGGCCTACTTACCGGCAATCGTAAGTTCTGCAAGCAGCAGGGCACCGCACTGCACGCTGCCGCGACGTTCAAGGTCGCTGCCGCTCGCGACCAGGGTGCGGAACATCTCGCGCAAATTGCCGGCAATGGTGATTTCTTCGACCGGGTAAGCGAGTTCGCCCCGCTCGACCCAGAAACCGCTGGCCCCGCGCGAATAGTCGCCGGTCAGCAGATTGACCCCGAAGCCCATCAGGTCGGTGACGAGCAGGCCCGTATCCATCTGCCGCAGCAGGCCGGCGAGGTCGGAGCCCTGGTCGCTGACCCGCAGGTTGTGCGCACCGCCGGCGTGGCCGGTCGGCGCCATGCCCAGCCGCCGCGCGGCGTAGCTGTCCAGCAGATAGCCGTTCAGCACCCCGGCGGCGACCAGCGGCCGCGCCACGGTGCGCGCGCCTTCGCTGTCGAAGGGCGCGCTGCCCAGCCCGCGCGGCAGGTGCGGGTCTTCATCGATCTGGACGAAATCCGGAAAAATTTGCGTGCCGGCGGCCTCGCGCAAAAAGCTGGCCTCGCGGTAGAGCGTAGCGCCGGAGATGGCCGACAGCAGATGGCCAATAAGGCCGGTGGCGATCCGGTTCTCGAACAGCACCGGCGCCTTGCGGGTGCCCAAGCGCCGCGCCCCCAGCTTGGCCAGCGTGCGCTCGGCGGCGATCCGCCCCACGCTGTCCGGGGACTCCAGATCCGCCGCCCGCCGCGCGCTGCTGAACCAGTAGCCGCGCTGCATGGCGCCTTCGTGCGCGCCGACCACCGTACAGCTCAAGCCGTGACGCGTGGCGCGATAGGCGCCGCGAAAGCCCTGCGTGTCGGCGTAGGCGCGAAGCCCCCGGTAGCGGCTGACCGCAGATTCGTCGACCTGCTGGATGCCGGGTCCGCCGGCGCGGGCAGCGGCCTCGGCCTGCAAGGCGAGTTCAATGGCCGCAGGGGCATCGAGGTCCCAGGGATGGTCGAGGTCCAGGTCGGGATAGTCATGTGCCAACAGCGCCGGATCGATTAGGCCGGCATAAGGGTCGGCCTCGGCCGCGGCGGCGATGTTGACGGCGGCGGCGACGGTGTCACTCACCGCGGCCTGAGAAAAATCGGTGGTGGTGGCGCTGCCTTTGCGCTGTCCCAGATAGACCGTGATGCCCAGCGACTTGTCGCGATGCTGCTCCAGCACTTCGACCTTGCCGTTGCGCACGGCGACCGATAGGCCGTTGCCGGCGCTAATGGCGACGGCGGCGGCCGCGCCGGCGCGGGTGGCCTGCTTGATGGCGTGCTCCGCCACCAGCAGGGCGTCTTCAGCGGTGATGAGGCTTTGTTCCATACGCTTCTGGGACTCCGGCAAGAGGCGGCCAGTGTAGCCGAAGCACCTTGTCTGCCGCGCTCATGGCGAGCAGGGCTGGGGCCTCGTAGAATCCGGACATGCGAGAAAACGAGCTCCTCGGGCCGCTCAACGAGGCCCAGCGCGCGGCCGTCAGCAGCGCCGCCCCCCACACCCTGGTTCTGGCCGGCGCCGGTAGCGGCAAGACCCGTGTGCTGGTGCACCGGATTGCCTGGTGCCTGGCCCAGGGACTGGCCGCGCCTTCGGGCATTCTGGCCGTCACCTTCACCAACAAGGCTGCCGCCGAGATGCGTCATCGCATCGAGGGCCTGCTGCAGCAGCCGACCAGCGGCATGTGGGTCGGCACCTTCCACAGCATCGCCCATCGGCTGCTCCGCGCGCACTGGCGCGAAGCGCAGTTGCCCGAGCAGTTCACCATCATGGACAGCGACGACCAGCAGAAGCTGCTGCGACGGGTCATTCGTGGCATGGGGCTGGACGAAGCGCAGTGGCCGCCCAAAGAGGCGCAGTGGTTCATCAACGCCCGCAAGGACGAAGGCCAACGGCCCGCACACGTCGACATCGCCGGCAATTCCATGCTGGGCACCCTGGTCGACATCTACAAAGCCTATGAAGACACCTGCCAGCGCAGCGGGCTGGTCGACTTTGCCGAGTTGCTGCTGCGGGCCTTCGAGATGCTGCGCGAGACGCCCGGCCTGATGCGTCACTACCAGGAGCGGTTTCATCAGGTGCTGGTAGACGAGTTTCAGGACACCAATGCCATTCAGTACGCCTGGCTGCGGCTGCTGGCCGGCGAGCGGGCCAGCGTTTTTGCGGTGGGCGACGACGACCAGTCGATCTACAGCTGGCGCGGCGCCAAGGTCGAGAACATGCAGCGCTTCCGCAAGGATCACCCGCAGCATCTGGTGGTGCGACTGGAGCAGAACTATCGCTCTACCGGCAGCATTCTGGATGCCGCCAACGCGCTGATCGCCAACAACACCGAGCGCTTGGGCAAAAACCTCTGGACCAACGGCACCCGCGGCGAGCCCATCCGGCTCTACGCCGCGTTCAACGATCTGGAGGAAGCCCGCTATTGCGTGGAGCGGCTGGAAGACTGGCACAAGCAGGGCGGGCGCTATGATGAATCCGCCATCCTCTACCGCACCTCGGCCCAATCGCGGGTGCTGGAAGACGCGCTGCGCAAGGTCGACATTCCCTACCGCGTGCACGGCGGCTTCCGGTTTTACGAGCGCGCGGAAATTCGCGATGCGCTGGCCTATCTGCGGCTGGCCAATCATCGCGGCGACGACGCCGCCTTCGAGCGGGTGGTCAACACGCCGGCGCGCGGCATCGGCAACAAGACGCTGGAAGACCTGCGGCATACCGCGCGACTGGAGCGGATCGGCCTGTGGGAAGCCGCGCAGCGGCTGATCGGC
>JALRCR010000008.1 GCA_023257255.1 Gammaproteobacteria bacterium
CGGGTCGGGGTTCGACAGCGCAAAGATATTGCTCGAGGACGAGACAAACGGTCCCACCGCCTGCCGGACTTCCGAAGTCTCCAGGCTTTCACCCGGCTGGGTCAGGTGGAAGGCGGTCATCACCAGCGCGTAGACGTCGGCCGGATTGCGACCGGCGCGTTCCGCACCGGCGCGCACGTGGTCCATCACGAAGTTGATCAGCGAGGGGCTGACCGCGCCGAACAGAATCACGCCGTCGGCGATCTCACCCGCCATTTCAAGGCTCTTGGGGCCGCTGGCCGCGATGTAGATCGGAATCTTGGTCTTGATGTTGTACCAGTCCGCATCCGGATTGAGGAACTTGATCTGACGGTTCCGGCTGCCTTCGGTGTAGTTGGTGGTCTTGCCTTCAAACAGGTCGCGGCAGATGCGGATGTGCTCGCGCATGGAGTCGAGCGTCGCGGCCGGCATGCCCAGCGTGCGGCG
The DNA here is from genome assembly GCA_023257255.1 of Gammaproteobacteria bacterium. GTDB lineage: Bacteria > Pseudomonadota > Gammaproteobacteria. The sequence goes on from JALRCR010000008.1 coordinate 466, forward strand.
GGCCGTGTTACCCGTGCCAATGCCGAGAATCGTGCGGCCCGGGGCGAGTTCGTTGACGGTCGCGATGGAGTTCGCGGTCACCGGCGCGATGCGCGAGGCCGGATTGGTCACGCCGGTACCGAGCGCGATCGTCTTGGTGTTGACCGCGCAGAGGCTCAAGCTCGCGTAGGGGTCGCTGAACAGCATCTGCGAGTCGTACAGCCAGGCATGCGTGAAGCCGTGCTGTTCGGCATAAGCCACATCCTTGTGGATGTGAATGGCGGCGGGAAATACAAAACCGTAATCCATGAGTCTCTCCGGGTTTACTTAACGATGCCGTGTTTGCGGCAGAAATCGATCACAAGGTTGGCGACGAGCTGCGGATCTTCGAACATCGGGTAGTGGCCGATGTTTTTCAGGTGGACAACCTTGCCGTTCTTAAGCAGCCGGCCGGTCTCTTCGGCCAGTTCTTTCGGCAGCCAGAAGTCGTCTTCGCCGCGCACCACCAGCATCGGGCAGGCGACATCCTTCAGCTTGTCGCGCACGTCGTGGGTTGCCCAGGCTTCCAGATCGCCCACCGCGCTGACCTGCGCGTTACGGTGCTGCCAGCGCAGCTCTTCAATTTGGTCGGCGGTGCAGTTGCGGTTCATCGATTCAATCGCTGCACGCTCCATCATGTCCTGCCAGCCTGGCGCCCAGGCCGGGTGAATCAGGCCGGACGGCAGCGGGAACGTGGGCGAACGGGCCAGGCCTTCCATCGGAATGCCGGCGGCCATTTCCTGCCAGTGGTGGGCGGCGTAATCCAGCGTGATGTCGCCGCCAATCGAGCAGCCGATGATCACGGGGTTTTTCAGCTTCAGCGTCTTGACGAAGGCGTGCACGAATTCGGCGTGCTCGTGGATGCGGCGGTGCTGCTTCCACTTCACCGGATAGGACCGCGAATGGCCCGGCAGATCGAGCGCATAGGCGTGGAAGCCGCGCTCGGCCAGCAGCGGCAGCAGGTACTGATATTCCAGCGACGAGGCGCCGGCGGTGTGAATGCAGACGATGGGCTGGCCTTCGCCGAGTTCGTCGTAGAACGTGCGCGTGCCTTTGACTTTGACGTAATGGCCGCGAATGTCTTCTGGGGTCAACATGGGATGTGCTCCTCGGGGTTCTTGCTCAGCGCTGCTTCGCGGCAGCCTGCAGGGTGTAGGCCAGCTGGAACATCGCCTCGGTCAGGCGACCGGACTCCAGCAAATTGCCCTCGGTGCGGATGGCCACTTCCATCTCGCCCACGCGTTTCAGTTCCGGGTCGTCGCTGAAGTCGCGCTTGCCCGGGTAGGTCAGGTCGGCCCAGCGGCGCTTGCCGGAGAGCAGCTGCTTCCAGGCCGCTTCGGTGCCCGAAAACTTGAAGGTGTAACCGAAGGCCGGCACGAAGGTTTCGTGGTCGATGACCTTGCCCCGATAGATTTTGAGCCACAGGCGGTCCTGATCGACCTCCAGCAACACGGAGCCGTCGAATAGCTGGGTCTGGGTGCGGAAGTCCGCATTCGCGTTCAGTGCCTTCACGAATCGCGTCTGCAATGCCTCGTTGGCAAGAAACGACATAGGGTGCTCTCCGGTCTGGAAAATTGGGGGGGCGTCGGGTACCTGATCGGGCGGCCCGCACGCTGCGCTGCCCGGGCGCCACAGCGCGCTCCGTACGGTCGTGACCGGCGGTGCGACAGCGGCGCGGGCCCGCATTCTCGGCGCCGATCTGCGCCGAACGCAAGCACAACGGCAGTCCGCGCGCGGGCTATCGCTTTTGGCGCTAAGGCCTATCGCCGGATGCATGAGCCCGGCCCGGCCGGGCCGCAAAAATCGCCCGAAAATTGCCCCGTTATCGTTTTTTTAGCGAGCGACTATTCCGCTAACCACTAGCCCGGCAGGGCTTGCTTGACAGCCTGCAAGGGCGGTTGGTCTACTGCGGCGGCCTCAAGAACCACGCCCTAGATGAAGGGGAGAAAAATCCATGTTTGATACTGCCTGGATGACGCGCTGGCAAAGCGCCGTCAACACCAACGGTCCGATGAGCTGGCTTGGCAAGCACCTGACTGCCGACATCCTGCTCGGTTTCGGCGACACGCATTTCGTCGTCAACTTCCGCAACGGCAAGGTCGCGAGCTTCACCGACCAGCTGGGCCCGGAAACCTGCTATCAGCTCGCTCTCAAAGCACCGGCCGAAAGCTGGAGCAAGTTCTGCGAAAAGATGCCGCCCCCGATGTACAACGATATCTGGGCGATGGCGCACCCGCTCCACGGCCGGCTGCAGATGGAAGGCGACCAGAAAGTACTCTGGCAGAACATGCGCGCCATGTTCTGGGCCTTCGATCGCATGCGCGAAATCTGAACCCAGCCCGCTACGAATCAAGGGAGAATCCCAGTGGCCAAGATTGAACCCATAGTCGGCCGGTATATCTGGGTGCCGTATGAAGGCACCGAATACCGCATGTATTTTGAAGAAGCCGGTAACCCGAACGGCATCCCGATGATCTGCCTGCACACCGCCGGCACCGATGGCCGCGAATGGCGCCATCAGCTGTGCGACGAGCGAATCAATAAAGATTTCCGCGTCATCGCCATCGACCTGCCGCGTCACGGCAAGTCCATCCCGCCCTACGAGTGGTATCAGGAAAACGAAGAGTACAAGCTCACCGCCAAGTACTACTCCGGCATCATCATGGCCTTCTCCAAGGCCCTCGGCCTCGACAAGCCGGTGATCATGGGCAGCTCGATGGGCGGCAACATCTGCATGCATCTCGCGCGCGACTATGAAGATTCCGTCAAGGCGCTCATCGCAGTCGAAGCCTGCGAGTGGTCGCCAGGCTGGCACCTCGACTGGTTGCGTCACGCCCACGTCCACGGCGGCGAAGTCTGCGCCACCTCGGTGTTCGGCCTGATGGCCCCGCAAAGCCCCGACAAATACCGCTGGGAAACCTGGTGGTACTACTCGCAGGGCGGCCCGGGCATCTTCAAGGGGGACCTCTACTTCTACAGCTTCGACCACGACTTCCGTGGCCAGACCCAGAAGCTGTCCGGCAAGGTCCCGATGTACTACATGACCGGCGTTTACGATTTCGCCTGCACCCCGGAAATGACCGAGGAAGCCGCGCGGAACACCAAGAACTCCGAGTGCATCATCATGGAAGAAATCGGGCACTTCCCGATGAGCGAAAACCCGGAAGTCTTCAACCGCTACCTCTACCCGGTGCTCGAGAAAATCGTCGCTGCCGAGAAGAAGTAAACGGCGCCGGCCGCAAGGCCGCCAACGCCCGACCGCTGCTGCGGCCGGGCGTTTTTTTTGCCTCCGCGCCACGCCCTTGCGCCGGGGTCGCCTGCCTGCATCGGGATTGCTACCCTGCCGGGCCACGCTTGCGTCCTCGAGGCCCACCTCATGACCCTGTCCAGTCGCCGCCCCGGCCAGTTGGCACTGTTAGCCTGCGCCGCGCTGTTTGCCCTGGCGGCGGGCTATGCGCTGGGCGCAGCTCCCAATCCGGGCTGGTTTTCGGATTCGCTCGACTATCTGCTGCTGGCCGATTTCTTCCGCGGCCATTTCACCGGTCTGCCCTCGGTGCTCGGCACCGAACTCTTCGGCACCAGCCGGTTTCCGCCGCTTTTTCCGCTGCAGCTTGCACTGTCCGGCGTGGGACTCGACACGCCCGAGCGCGCCCGGCTGGTGGTCCTCGCGACCGCGTGCCTGATGCTGCTGGTGGCCAGCGTCTGGCTACGCAAGGCCACCGGCAGCGCCCTGCTCGCCGCCTGCGTGCTGGCGGGCTCGCTGCTGACGCCACGCTATTTTCTCTTTCTGCTCGAGTTGCAAAGCGAGTTCCTGTACCTGCTGCTGTTGATGGGCAGCCTGTATCTGGCGCAGCGGTATCGCGAGGGACGCTGTTCCCTGCTGTTGCTGTGCGCCGTGGCCTCGCTGCTGCCCCTGGCCCGCATGGCCGGACTGGCGATGCTGGCGGGGCTCACGCTCTGGCTGCTGCTAACCGCGCCCAGATCTGGGCTACGACAGCGCCTGCTCGCCTGCGTCGCCCTTGGGCTGCCGGCTGCGCTGTGGCTGGGCTATCGACGCATGCTGCCGATCGAACTCGACTACCTGCAGGATCTGGGGCCGGCACAGGGCGGCGTGCCCGGGCAGCTTGCGGCGATCGTCTCGGCTGCGCCTGCCCGGCTGCTGGGCAGCGTCGTCAATCAGTTTTCCACCGCCCCCGGACCGCTGGTCCGGCTGGCCGTCGGGCTCATCCTGCTGGCGGCGCTTGCCGGCTGGTGGCAGCGGCTGGGGCAGCGGGAAGTCGATGCGCTGATGCTGCCGTTGGGCATCGGCCTGACGCTGGTCTGGCCCTACCCGGCAGAGGATGCGCGCCTGATGGCCGTGCTCATGCCCATGCTGATGCTGAGCGCCTGGGCGGGGCTGCGACTGGGCTGCGCTGCGCTGCCCGCCCTCGCCCGCCGTGCGGCGCCCGCCCACGCCGCCGGCGCGCTGCTGTTCGGGCTGGTCCTGCTGGCCACGGCCTCGACCTGGACCGTGTTTGTCGCGCGGGCCAGCACCCCGGTAGCCCCGGAACTCGCATCCGGCAAACGGGCGCTGGTGTACTTCACGGCGCCGGAACGGGGCGCCGCCGTCTCGCTGGAACTGATGTTGCGGCTTAAGTTTCTGGCGGCGGATGTCCCGCGGCGTGTGCCCCGCGAAGACTGCGTCTGGAGTGCGATGCCGGCGCTGTCTGCCTACTACGGCGGTTTCGAAACCCGCTTTCGTCGGCTGCCACGCGGGCTGGGGGCAGGCCCGGAGAGTCGGGGGCGGCTGGCGGGCTGTCGTTACGTGCTCGTGTCCTACCTGAACACCGGGGAGGACTTCGGTCCGCTGTATCCGGCGCCAGAAATCCGGACCTTCAGCAAACCACTGCTGGTGTCCAGCATGGACTGGAACGGGCAGGACACAGTGGCCGCGGCGCTGTTCCAGTTGCTGCCGGACGCCGGGCAGGCGCAGCCCCCGGCCCGCCGCGCGCCCTAGGCCTTGCCCGCAGCACCGGCCGTCACCGTAGCCCGGCGCCCGGTCACCGGCTAGGATTGCGCCAGCCCTCGCACTCCGAAGGAAGCCGCGCCCGTGAACCTCCGTCATCTGCGCTATTTCGTGGCCATCGTTGACCACGGTTCGATGCTCAAGGCCTCCGAGGCCCTGTTCGTGGCGCAGTCCGCGCTGAGCCAGCACATGCGCAATCTGGAAGCCGAACTCGGCGTGCCGCTGCTGTTGCGCACCGGCCGCGGCGTGGTGCCCACCGAGGCCGGCCAGTCGCTGCTGGGGCGCGCGCGCAACATTCTTGAACAGGTGGCGGAAGCGCAGCGCGCGCTGCGCGAGCAGAGCAACACGCCGCAGGGCAATGTGGGGCTGGGCTTGCCGCCGACCATCAGCGCCATGCTGGTGGTGCCGCTCATCATCCGCATGCAGGAAGCCCTGCCGAAAGTCGCGCTGCGCGTGGTGGAAGGCATGAGCGGCTATGTGCTCGACTGGCTGCAGGCGGGCAATGTGGAGCTTGGACTGCTGTACGGCATCCAGCGGGCGCCGGGCATCGTTGCCACCGCGTTGTACAACGAAGCCCTGTGGTTAATCAGCCCGCCCGACAGTCACCCCGAATCAACGGTGCCGTTTGCCGCGCTCGAAGGCTACCCGCTGGTGCTGCCGGGCCGGCAGCACGGGCTGCGCGACAGCATCGACCGGCTGGCGCGCGAGCATCGCCTGAGCATGAACGTGCGGGTGGAAATCGATGCCCTGTCGCAAATGAAATCGCTGGTCCAGCACGGCATCGGGCACACCATTCTGCCCTGGCATGCGGTGAGCGCCGAAGTGGCTCGCGGCGAACTGCGCGCCACGCCGATTGTCGAGCCGAGCATCGACCGCACGATCTACATGGCGCAGGCCAGCGACCGGCCCTTGAGCCCGGCGGCCAGCGCCACCATCCAGATCATCACCGACTGCCTGCACACCTTGACCAGCGCGCCCGACGGGCCAGCGTTGCAATAAACCGATAGCTCATAGCTGAAAGCCGTGATGGGCGCTGCCCGATGGGCCCTGCACACTCTGCGACAGGCCCATTTTGCGTGCCCGGGTTGCGGGTGATTTTGTTAGCATGGCGACGCCCTGTCCGGGCGTCGGCCAGCGCGCCGCCCGCGTTCCTATCAACCGTTTTCACGAGCAGAAACACCACCCATGAGCACTTCTACCGACCACAGCGATACCGTGGCCCAACTCCGCGACACCGTGGAGCGCGTCTGCAAGGACTATCCCGGCGAATATTGGCGGGCGAAAGACCGGGAACGGGAATATCCCACGGAATTTGTGCAGGCCCTGACCGATTTGGGTCTGCTGGCGGCGCTGATCCCGGAGGAATACGGCGGTAGCGGACTGCCGCTGTCGATGGGCGTGGAAATCCTGAAGGCTATCCACGAATTTGGCGGCAACGCAGGCGCCTGCCACGCCCAGATGTACACCATGGGCACGGTGCTGCGTCATGGCAGCAAAGAGCAGAAAGAACAGTACCTGCCGCGCATCGCCACCGGCGAACTGCGCCTGCAGGCCTTCGGCGTGACCGAGCCCACCGCCGGCACCGATACCACCAGCATCACCACCATGGCGGTGCGTAACGGCGACCAGTACATCGTCAACGGTCAGAAAGTGTGGACCTCGCGCGCGCTGCAGTCCGACCTGATGGTGCTGCTGGCCCGCACCACGCCGAAAGATCAGATCAAGAAGCGCACCGAAGGTTTGTCGGTCTTCCTGATCGACATGCAGGAAGCGAAGAAGAACGGCATGACCATCAAGCCGATTCGCACCATGCTCAATCACTCCACCAACGAAGTGTTCTTCGACAACGTGCCGATTCCGGCGTCGAGCCTCATTGGCGAAGAAGGTCAGGGCCTCAAGTACATCCTCTCCGGCATGAACGCCGAGCGCATCCTGATTGCGGCGGAGTGCATTGGCGACGCGCGCTGGTTTATCAAGAAGTCGCGCGACTACGCCTGCGAACGCAAGGTCTTCGGGCGGCCGATTGGCCAGAATCAGGGCATCCAGTTTCCGATCGCGCGCAACTTTGCCGAAATGCTGTCGGCCAATCTGCTGGTCGACCATGCGGCCCAGCTCTACGAACAGGGCAAGCCCTGCGGCACCGAAGCCAACCTCGCGAAGATGATGGCCTCGGAAGCCTCGTGGAACGCGGCGGATGTGTGCATGCAGACCTTCGGCGGCTTCGGCGTGGCCGAGGAATACGACGTGGAGCGCAAGTTCCGCGAAGCGCGGCTGTATCGCATTGCGCCGATCTCCACCAACCTTATTCTGTCTTTCGTCGCCGAGCACGAGCTGGGCATGCCCCGTTCGTACTAGGCCCTGCGCGCCTCAAGGAGTTCGTGATGTCTGAATTGCCCCGCTTCAATGCCTACGTCAACGGTCAATGGATAACGCCGTCTGACGGCCGCTACTTCGAGACCGTCAACCCCTACACCGCCAAAGTGTGGGCGGAAGTGGCCCGCTGCACGCCGGACGACGCCAACCGCGCGGTGGAAGCCGCGCACGCCGCGTTGACCACCGGCCCATGGGCCAGCATGACCGCCACGCAGCGCGGGGCGATGGTGCACAAGCTGGGCGATTTGATTCGCGACAACGCGCGCGAACTGGCCGAATACGAAGTGCGCGACAACGGCAAGCTGCTGAACGAAATGCTGGCCCAGTGCAACTACCTGCCGCAGTGGTTCTACTACTACGGCGGGCTGGCCGACAAAATCGAAGGCGCGGTGATCCCCATCGACAAGCCGGACATCTTCAACTTCACGCGCCACGAACCCATCGGCGTGGTGGCGGCCATCACGCCGTGGAATTCGCCGCTGTTGCTGCTGTCCTTCAAGCTCGCGCCGGCGCTGGCCGCCGGTTGCACGCTGGTCATCAAGCCGTCCGAGTTCACCTCCACCTCCACGCTCAAACTGATGGAACTGGTCGAACAGGCCGGCTTCCCGCCGGGTGTGGTGAACGTGGTGACGGGCTTCGGGGCGGAAGCCGGCGCGGCGCTGGTCGAACACCCCAAGGTGGCGAAGGTGGCGTTCACCGGCGGTACCGAATCCGGCGCATACGTCTACCAGCAGGCGGCCAAAACGCTTAAGCGCTGCACGCTGGAACTGGGCGGCAAGTCGCCCAATATCGTGTTTGACGATGCGGTGCTGGACGACGCGGTCAAAGGCGCGATTTCCGGCATTTTTGCCGCCACCGGCCAGACCTGTATCGCCGGCTCACGCCTGCTGGTGCAGGACGGCATTTACGATGAATTTGTGAAGCGACTGGTCGAGTTTGCGAAAAGCGCCCGCATGGGCAATCCGATGGACACCAGCACCCAGGTGGGGCCGGTGACCACACCCCCGCAGTACGAAAAAATCCTCAAGTACATCGAAGTCGCGAAAAGCGAAGGCGCCGAAGTGCTGCTGGGCGGCGGCCCGGCGAGCGGGCCGGAATGCGGCGACAGCAAGCTGTTTGTACAGCCGACGATTTTCGGCGGCGTGCACAACAAGATGCGCATCGCGCAGGAAGAAGTCTTCGGACCGGTGCTGTCGATCATCCGCTTCAAGACCGATGAAGAAGCCGTGGAAATTGCCAACGACATCGCCTTTGGCCTCGCCGCCGGCGTGTGGACGCAGTCGATCAAGCGCGCGCTGAAAGTCTCGGCGGCCATTCGCGCCGGCACCATCTGGGTCAACACCTACCGCGCCATCAGCTACCTGTCGCCGTTTGGCGGTTACAAGATGAGCGGCCTCGGCCGCGAGAACGGCATCGAAGGCATGAAGGAATACTTGCAGACCAAGAGCGTGTGGATTTCGACCGCCGCCGATGTACCCAACCCGTTCGTGATGCGCTGAGCCAGCGCCCACACCCGTTTTAGCACCACGCCCGGCGAACAGGCTTCGCGGGCCAGCAGGAGAGATGAGATGAAAGGTCAAATCGCAGTCATGACGGAACCGGGCAAACTCGCGTTCCAGGAATACACCGTGCCGGATCCGGTCCCGGGCGGGCTTATCGCGCGCATCATCCGCAGCAACGTCTGCGGCACCGAAGTGCATATCTGGTGCGGACATCATCCGGCCAAGCGCAGCGGCGGGCTGGGCCACGAGGCGGTGGGCATCATCGAGCGCCTCGGCGCCGGCGTGACCACCGACTGCGCGGGTCAGCCGATCAAGGAGGGCGACCGCATCGTCTCCACCTATTTCATCCACTGCCGCACCTGCGAGCCCTGCCAGCGCGGCCAGCCGCACCTGTGCGAGAACTGCTACCGCTACTGGGGCCGCAAGCCGGAGGACGACCCGCACTTCCACGCCACCTTCGCTACCCACTGGTACATCCACCCGGAACAGGTGTTCTACAAAGTGCCGGACGAAGTCTCCGACCAGGCCGCGGCCAGCGCCAACTGCGCACAGAGCCAGGTCTACTTCGGGCTGGACATGAGCCATATCACCTATGGCGACAGCATCGTCATTCAGGGCGCTGGCGGACTGGGCCTGAACGCGGCGGCCATTGCGCATGAGAAAGGCGCCGAAGTCATCGTGATTGATTCCGTCCCGATGCGACTTGCCGAAGCGAAGAAGTTTGGCGCGCATCACGTCATCGACATGAGCGGCCTGCCAACGGTCGAAGACCGCGTGGCCGCTGTGCAGCAACTCACCCGCGGTAAGGGTGCGGACTACGTGATGGAAGTCGCCGGCGTGCTGGCGGCCTTCCCCGAAGGCATGCAGTACCTGCGCTTCGGCGGCACCATGATTTCCATGGGCACCGTGACGCCCGGCAAGACGGTTGCCTACGACCCGGCCTACGCCGTGCGCCGCGGCCTGACCACGCTGTGCGCGCTGCGCTACCCCGGCCCTTACCTGAAGAAGTCCATCGACTTCCTGCGCGACCAAAAGCACAAGTATCCCTTCGACGCCCTGCTCGACCGCGACTACGACATGCAGCATATCGAGCAGGCACTGGACGACTCCGCCGCGCGCACCATCAAGCGCGCCTCCATCGTGATGTCGACCTGAGCGCAGGAGCCTACCGATGGCCGCATTGACCGACATGCTGGTGGTTTCTCTGGAGCAGGCTGTGGCTGCTCCCTACTGCACGCGCCTGCTGGCCGAGGCCGGCGCGCGCATCATCAAAATCGAGCGGGAAGAAGGCGATTTTGCCCGCGCCTACGACACGGTGGTCAACGGCGAATCGGCCTTCTTCGTGTGGCTGAACGCCGGCAAGGAATCGCTGATTCTGGACGTCAAACAGCCGGAAGATCTGGCGCTGATGCAGCGGATGATCGCCAAGGCTGATGTCTTCATCCAGAACATCCGCCCGGGCGCCGTGCAGCGTCTGGGTCTCGGCTGGGAGCAGGTCTCGGCGCTTAATCCCAAGCTTGTGATGTGCAGCATCTCGGGCTATGGCGAAGCCGGCGAGATTGCCGACATGAAGGCCTACGACTTCCTGGTGCAGGCCGAGAGCGGGCTGGCGAGCCTCACCGGGTCGCCCAACGAACCGACCCGCGTCGGCACCTCGGTGTGCGACATCTCGACCGGCCTGACCGCCTACAGCGAGATTTTGCGCGCGCTGCTCGAACGCGGCCGCACCGGTCACGGCCAGCACGTCGAAGTCTCCCTGTTCGACGTCATGAGCGAATGGGTCGCAGTGCCGCTGGCCTACTACAAATACGCCGGCAAGCGCCTGACCGGTACCGGACTCGACCACTCGCAAATCGCGCCCTACGGCGCGCATCGCGCGCGCGATGGCCTGATCATCATCGCCGTGCAAAATCAGCGCGAATGGGCCAATCTCTGCAAGGTAATGGGCCGGCCGGAACTGGCGACCGACGAACGCTTCAACACCAACCCGCAGCGGGTGCAAAACCGCCCGGCGTTGACCGCGGAAATCGAAGCCTTCTTCATGCAGCACGACCGGACTGAACTGGCCAAACTGCTGGATACGGGCGACATCGCGTACGGCCGCATCAACTACATGGAAGACGTGTGGCAACACCCCGCGCTAAAAACCAAGGAAGTGGAATCGCAGGGCAAGCGCGCCACCTTCGTCCGCCGGGTCTGCGACCCGGGCACGGAGGTTCGCGTCGTGCCGGGACTGGGCGAGCATAGCGCGGCGATCCGCAGCGAGTTTGCAGGCTGAATTGCTGGCAGGGGACGGGGCGGTCTGACTGCCCTGTCACATTAAAAACAGAGGGGGAGCAGACATGAAATTTTCGACATCACTCGTAGGCGCGCTGGTACTGGCGGCGGGCCTCAACAGCGCGCAGGCCGGCGAAAAGTGGTATCCGTCCAAGTGGGGCGCGGAAGACGAACTGGGCGCGTTCAACATGAACAGCCCCGAGCGCACGCTGGAAGCCGCCAAGCTGATCAAGACCGGCAAGACCTATCGTCTGGGCATTGAAACCAACACCAAGACGCCCTCCTACGCCCCGCGCTACTTCCACATCACGGTGTTGACCCCTAACCAGGCGCCGGGCCAGTCACTGGGTGAGAACAAGTTCAACTTCGCCGACGACATGTTCTCTGGCTGGATGGGCACCGGCTCGCAGCTGGACGGTCTGGGACATGCCGCGATCGACGACGTCTACTACAACGGCAAGCACGGCAAGGATTTCATCCGCACCGACGGCCTGACCAAGTTCGGCACGCACAACATTCCGCCGGTCGTGACCCGCGGCGTGCTGATCGACATGGCGGCCTGTAAAGGCACCGACCTCATTCCCGAAGGCACGGCCTACAGCAAGCAGGACATCATCGACTGCGCGGCCAAGCAGAAAACCGAAATCCGCAAGGGTGACGTGGTGCTCTTCCACTCCGGCTGGCTGAACCTGCTGGGCAAGGACGATGCGCGTTTTGGCAAGGGCGAGCCGGGGCCCGGCAACGAGGCCGCCGAATATCTCGCGTCGCTGGAGGTGATGGCCGTCGGTGCCGACACCTGGGGCCTTGAAGTCCTGCCCGGCGAAAAGAAGGGCGTGCTGTTCCCGGTGCACCAGACGCTGCTGGCGAAGCACGGCATCTACATCCTGGAGAACATGGACAGCCGCGAACTCGCCAAGGACAAGGCCTATGAGTTCTTCTTCGCGCTGGGTGCGGCCCGCTTCACCGGTGCCGTGCAGATGATCATCAACCCCATCGCCATCCGTTAAGTCCCCGCCGGCGCGACCCGTCTACGGGCCGCGCCGGCGTCCTTGTAACACCGCGCTATACAGGTTTCAGGCATGAGCAGCATCACCATCGACGGGCCCTATTTCGAAGACTTTACCGTGGGCCAGACTTTCGCCGCCCCTTCGCTGACCGTCACCGCCGGCCACGCCGCGGTCTACGGGGCACTGTTTGGCGACCGGATGCGCCTGCCGCTTGACCAGCACCTGTGTCGTCAGGTCACGGGCGATGAGCGCTGGCTGGCGCATTCGTATCTGGTCGTGCATCTGGCCGCCGGCCAGACGACCTACGCCTCACAGCACGTAAAAGGCAATCTCTTCTACCGCGGGCTGATGCTGCAGCGGCCGGTGTTTATCGGCGATTCTCTCTACACCACCACCAAGGTGGTGGGCCTCAAGCAGAACAAATCAAAGCCCGGCCGCGATGCGACCGGCATGGTGGCGCTGGAAATGACCACCGTGAACCAGCGCGACGAGGTGGTGCTGCATTTCTGGCGCTGCCCGATGATCGCCTGCCGCAATCCGGCCGCCGAAACCGGCCACAACGACGACTTCGGCTGGATCAAGAACAGTTTCTCCAGCGAGGAGTTGCAGGGCGCCCTGCCCCGCGGCTGGCACCTCGGGCCGATGGCAAGCGAGCTGCCGGGGCTGCGCGCGCCGGTGCTGAAAGCCGGCGATGAGGTCGACGTTGGCCCGCGCGACACCGTGACCTCGGCGCCAGAGCTGGTGCGCATGTCGCTCAACATTGCCTACACGCATATCGACGCCACCCGCAGCTATCTGGGTCAGCGGCTGGTTTACGGCGGACACACCATTTCCATCGCGCTGGCGCAGGTCACGCGCGCCCTGCCCAACCTGCTCAGCATGATTGCCTGGCGCTACTGCGACCATCTGGGCCCGGTGCTGGAAGGCGACATCATCAGCACCCGCTTCAAGGTGCTGGACGTGGTGGACGCCGCAGCCGGTGGTCGACTGTATGACCTCGACATCGAGGCCTTCGCCACCCGCAAGGACGCCAGCGGTGAATACAAGACCGAAAAAGTACTGGCCTGGGGTCTGGTGACCTGGGGCGCTTGAGCGCAAGCGCTCAGGCTCGTCGGCGGTCCCGATAGCGCTGGTGCAGCCAGGCCGGCACCGCCAGCGCGGCGATACAGGCCAACAAGAGGCCGAGCACCAGGCCGTGACTACCGCGCGCGGACAGGGCGTCAAACGCGGGCTGAACCGCGTAGGCCAGCAGGATGTGGCCGGAGAAGACTTCCAGCGAGTGCGCGCCCAGCAGCCCCAGAAACGCATTACCGGCGCTGCGCGGATAGCGTGCCAGCAGCAGCGCCCCCAGTTGCAGCAAGAGCAACACGTTCACTACCCGCCAAGGTCCCAGATTGACCTTATCGAAGCCGGCCAGTAAGGCCGGCGGCGCCGGCAGCCAGCCGTGACGCAAGGCCAGACAGAGACCCGCCAGTAGCAGACAGATAAGCCCCAGCCCGCGGCGCTGTGCCCACGGCTGCGCAAGCCCCGCCGCCGGCACCGCACAGGCCATCCCCAGCACAAACAGCAGCTGCCAGGTCAGCGCGTTGGGCCATACCGACTGAATGGGCGACAGCTGGCCCGCGAGCAGCGCAAACGGGTCGACGACCTGCCCCAGGCCCCACAGCGCGGCGCTGAAGACCAGCACCCAGCCGGCCAGCCCCGGTCGGTGCAAGGCCCGCAAGACGAGCGGTGCGGCCAACAGCAGCAGGATGTAACAGGGCAAGACATCGAAGTATTGCGGCCGGTAAATCAGCAGCAGCGTCCACAGCAGGAGGCCCGGCCCGAACTGCGCGGCGTCTGCCGCGCGGGCCTCCCAGCCTATGGCGCTCGCCAGCCCCAGCATGCCGATGGCAAACGCGCAGGCCAGCGACGACAGGTGATAGGCATAGAGCGTTACCGCCCGTTGCCGGATTTTGGCCCAGAGTTGCTGCGGCACCGCCACCAGCCGGCGGTAGGCCAGCGCAAAGGAATAACCCGAGAGCACGAAAAAGCCTTCCATGGCCGAGACAAACCCGAAGGTCTCGCTGGTGAACTGCGTAATCCAGACCGGCGCCACGTGGTCCACCGTCATCACCACCAGCAAGAGACCGCGCAGGGTATCGATCCGGGCATCGCGGCCCGGCTCGCTACCAGTGGCGACCTGCGACATGGCGTACCGCGCTTAGACGCCGGCGGTGTGGCCGCCGTCGACGGTCATGAGATTACCGTTCATGAAGCGCGAGGCGTCTGAGGCCAGAAACACCAGGGCGCCGTCGAGTTCGGCGGGCTGACCAAACCGCTTGGCCGGCACCCGCTGACGCAGACGATCGCCGGCGGCGCTTGCCAGCCATTCGTCGTTCATCTCGGTGATGAAATAGCCCGGCGCCAGCGCGTTCACCCGAATGCCCTTGACGGCCAGATCGACGCAGAGGTCGCGACCCAGATTGATCAAGCCCGCCTTGGCCGCGCTGTAGGGCGCCAGATGCCCGATGGCGCGAATGCCAAGAATGGACGCGATGTTGATGATGCTGCATTCACGCTGGTCGGCCAGACGCCGTTTGATGACTTCCTGCGCCAGCACCCAGGGGCCGCGCAAATTGGTTTCGTAGACTTCGTCCCACTCCTCGTCGCCCAGCTTTTCGGGGGCACGGGGCCGGGCGACGCCGGCGTTGTTGACCAATACGTCGATAGGCGCCACGGCCTCGGCCGCTGCGATACAGGCGCGGATGGCACTGCGGTCGCGAACGTCCAGCGCGTAGACGTCGCAGAGCCCGCCTTCAGCGCGAATTTCCGCCGCCAGCGCGTGCATTTTGTCGGCCGTCCGGGCCGCCATGGCCACCCGCGCACCCGCGCGCGTGAGGGTTTTCGCGAAATGTCGGCCCAGCCCGCTCGAGGCGCCGGTCAACAGGATGTGCTTGCCGGTAAGGTCAAACAGCTGGCTTAGAAAAGATTTGGAATCGCTCATGGGCTACGGTCTCGATTGATAAGGTCGACGGTCGGATCAGGGCGCCTGCGGTGCTGTCGCTTGCCGCAGCCGGCGACGGCCAGCTTGCGCTGGCGCGAACCCTGCCTTCATACACGGCGCGGCGTTGCGCGTCATCAGGCGGCAGCTTTTGATGCGGGTTTTCGGGGCTAATGTGAGGCCGGGCTGGCCTTCGCCGGGCAGACATCGGCGAGGCAGCGTGCTGACGGCAGGGGCCCGGGCATGTCCTCATAGAGGGCCTGACGTCTACGCCGTCCGCGACGGATCAAGACGCGCGTCACGCCCAACGTGACGCGCGTCGCAGGCTCGGCCTAGCGACCGGTGACGTTCAACTCGCTGGGCTCGAAGTCTTTCTGCTTCACGTTCGGCGGGTTGATAACGGTCATCATCTGCAAGGTCGTGCAGTGCATGTTCTGGAGATCGATCTGGGACGCGGTGTCCAGAATGGCGACGCCCGAACCCTTGTTCTCCGGCAGGTGATAGTCCGGGTGCGCCAGCCCAACCATACCCATTTTCCACAGCACACCCGCCTTGTCGTAGACCTTGCCCAGCACCGGGAAAGAGGTCTGCGCGTCGACGTAGAAGAAACGCTTGGACAGCGGGTGGTCGGCGCGCACCGGCACGCCCTCAACCACCCACACCTTGCGCAACTGCCACTGAACCTTGGGGAAGCAGCCGGAGTGACCGGTGAAGTCCACAAAGCGATAGTCCGAATGCGAGGCTTTCTGCTCCGCCAGTTCGATCTGGTCGTGGCGATACATCGGCAGCATGACAAAGGACGAACCTTTGTAGCTCCAGGTCATGTCCTTGATACGACCGCTGTAGCCGAGGAAGTCCTCGATCATGATGTCGCTGCCCAGAAAGGCATCGGTACGCGCGGTGGTCGCCACGCGACGCACCCGGCGCAGCGTGGGCACGTACATCCAGCCCTGCTCGTCGGCGTTATCGTCAGCGTTATAGAAAATCAGCAGCCGGGTACCGCCCACATCCGCGGGGTCTTCTGCGGTCAAAATAATCGCGTTGAACACGTCGTATTTGTTCTTTTCGAGCGCCGGCATCGGCTCCACCACGTGACGGTACTTGAAGCGCATCGACGAGGCGGTAAAGGTCAGCACCCGTTCGAGCTTCTGGGCGCGCATGTCGCGGTAACCCCAGTACATCTCGGGAATGGCGCCGCTGTCGCCGGCAAAGGCGTAGCGCATGTTCCAGGCCATCTTGTCGCCGACGCGCGGGTCATCCACGCTCGGTTCGCCGGGGAAGGGCTTGCCGGCGGTGTAATTCATCAGGGAACCCGCGCCCTCGCCCATCTGGGCTTGTCCGCCGTACTGCTGAGTCGCGGCGATGTAGTTGGCGTGCGGGTCGAAGGACAAGGATTCGCCTACCGGGAGGCTGACCCAGTCCTTGGCAATGAGGTCGGCAAAGTCGGGGTCCAGCAACTGCTTGTATTGCTCGACGTTGGTGGCGTTGATCACGGTGCCCGGGGGCGGCGACATTTCCTGCACCTGGGCGATATCAAAATCAAAATCGCCCGCGACGGCACCAGTCGACACCAGTGCGGCCAGCGCGAGACCGCAGCGAAGCGGCCGACGGAACGGGCCGCGAGCGGCCTTGCTAAGCATTGAAACAAGCACGTGGGAATTCCTGTGTTGGTGAAAACGGCGTCGCGTGCCGGCTACCCAGCGCACTGCGACGCGTTTGGTCAAGCTTGCAACGACATAAACGGCGCCACGCTTGGCGCCGCCGCCGCTGCCCTCAACCCATAGCCCGGATTATGGCCGCGCTTGGGGGCTGCATGCATCAGGTTTCGATGCCCTCGACATACTGCCCGCCATTCATGTGAATGATTGACCAGGCGGCCATGCCACGGATACCCGGGTCTTCGTCGGTCAGAAACGGCTTCAGGAGCGGGATAGCGTTCGCATCCTTGCGCTGTCCGATCATCCAGATGGTCTGCATACGCACATCGGCTTCGGCGTGGTTCAAGCCCCAGGCATAGACCGAAGTCGCGTCCGCATTGATGAAGCCCCAGGATTCCAGCACGCGGGTTGCGGCATCGCCCTTCAGCTTGCAGCAGCCGATCAGCGCCTGCGTTAGCTGCAGCGCCATCTTGGGCGGCAGGCGCTTCAGCGCGCCGGCCATCACCGTGGCCTCCATGGGCGTGCCGTAGCCGATGGTCTGAATGATTCGTCCCTGCGAATCTTCGTCGCCCAGGCCTGCATGGCTGGCCACTGCCGCCAGCGCGACCCGCGTATCCTTTTCCTTGGCGAGTTGCTTCAAGGCCGACCGCGCGTCCTTGGAGTCCACCAGCCCCAGCGCAACGGCTGCCACTTCACGAATGTCGGCGTTGCCGGAAGTGGCCGCCTTCACAAAATCTTTGCCCATCTCCTTATGCCCTTCGGCAAGCAGCGCGTAGCTGGCATAGGCCTTGATGACGTTCGAGCTTTTGGGCTCGGCCAGCAGCTTCTGCAACTCCACCGACTCGTCTGCACCGCGCGCCCGCACCAGCGCCTGCAGAGCATGCCGCTTCACAAAATCGCTTTCCTGATGCAGTGCCTTGACCAGCAGTTCGCCCATATCGTCACGCGGCACCGAGGCCAACGATTCCGCCATCAAGGCGAGCACTTCGGGTCTCTCGGACGCCGTCTTGAACAGCAGGTCAATGCTATTGGGGTGGGTGGCCGTGATCAGCGTATCGATAGCCGAGCGCTGGACCACGGTGTCGTCCACGGTGAGGCAACGCTGCAAGACCTCGAGCGCCTTGGTGTCGCCGACATCGGATAAGGCGCCAGCGGCGAGAATCCGGTCGTAAATATCTTTCGACGCCATCATCTGTCGCGCCACCTGCACCGCCTCGTACAGCGTGCGGTCGTGCGTTGGTGGCGCATCGGCGGCGTGGGCCATCGCGGTGGAAAACAACAGCGCGAGGCCGGTCGACCGAATCAGGTTCTTGATGTTCATGCGAGCACTCCGTTGGACTGTCATTGTGATCCTCGACAGACGCCAAGGGTTCAAAAAAAAACGGGCCGCATACGCGGCCCGTTCATCAAACATGGCGCCGGTTACCCGGCGCCATTGGCCTTAGCGGCCTTCCGTCAGATAGTTCACGTCCAGAATCTTCTTGACCTCGTTCAGGTCGGTCGCCGGAGCGGCGATACCGCGGCAAGGCACCAGCGTGCCACGCTTGTTCTGAAGGTCGATCACGTTGATGGACTGGAACACGCTGAACTGCGTACCAGCGGGCGTCGGCTTGGCCTTGAAGGCGCCAGTCTGATGCCCCTGGAACTGCGGGTCTTCGCTCCAGGACTTGGACAGCTGCCACACTTTCCACAGCTTGCCCGCCTTGTCGAACGCGTTGGAGTAGTAGCACTCGCCGGTCACACGGTCGATGTGCAGGTACTTCAGCGAGTACGGGTGGTTGGAGCGCTTCGGGGTCTGCTTCAGGATGTCGACCTGGCGCAGCGCCCAGTCGTCCTTCATCGCCCAGCCGTTCGGGCCGTAGTAGACCGCGTCGGTGTTGCGCGAACGAGCCACGGCGAGTTCCTTGGCGGTTCCCACGTATTCCCACTCGTGTTCCAGCGGACGGCCGTTAAAGCAGTAGAAGTCTTCCAGCGTGTGGTCGGTGCCGAGCAGGGAGTCAGACTTCACTTCCACCGAAATACGGCGGACGCGACGGAGGCTGGGGATGTACGCCCAGGAGTCGTCAGACTTACGCGGATCGTCGTAGCGCAAGATCAGGAACGCGGTACCCGCGATGTCGAACGGCGAGGTGAAGCCGGTGTATTCGCGGAACTCGGTGCCCTTGGCGAAGCCTTCGCCGTTGTTGACCTTGTAGTTGGTGTCCGGCAGGTCAGAACGGTGCGAGAACATCACGCGGCGATACGGGCCGGTGAGCACGCGCTCAAAGCTACCGCCGCCTTCGTAGAACTTGGCGTATTTGCCGCCGTCCTGGCTCATCACTTCGTGGCCAGAGTGTTCGCCGCCTTCACGGACCCACACCCAGTGCACTTCACCGACCGACAGGCCGGCCAGCTGCCAGCGGAAGTTCCAGTTCCAAGCCATCTTGGAGCCGTCTTCTTTGCTGCCCGGGGTGAAGGTGGCCGGGTCGAACGGACGACCAGCGGTGTAGTTTTCCAGCGCGCCGTCGGAGGCGATGGTCGCGGTGCCCTTGAACTTCTCGGTCGCGGCCTGATAGGCCGGGGCCGGGGTCAGGTCGCCCGCGTCCTTAATCTTCACTTCCATGCCGTCGAAAATCTGGATTTCCTGATATTCAACCGGGGTGAAGGGCTTGATGAGGTCAGCCTTGTCGAAGGTGATGGTGTCGCCATCAACAAACTGCGGCTGGGCGTCGGCGTTGGCCTTGATCCACGCGAGGTGGTCTTCCGGCGTATAGGCGTTGGAGACCAGCGGCTGCACAGCGAAGGCTGCAAGCAGTGCCAGACGTAGGGAATTTTTCATTAAGTAAGCTCCTCGTTCTCTTGTGTACATTTTAGTTCCGCCCCGCCCGGCTTAGGTTCAAGTCCGGACGGGGAGGAAAGAGGCTGCGCGTGGCAGCCCCTTTTGACCGCTACCTTAGAACTGGTACTTCAGCTGCAGGAACACTTCGTCATTGTCGCGCAGCGCGCCAATGCCTTCATGCGCCACACCGAACACCGACTGGTTGTACGGGTTGGTACCCGTGGCACCCGGCACTACGAACGAGCCGAACGGGCCCGCATCGTGACGCGCGTTGGTGGTACCACCCCAGATGGTGTTGAAGCCGCCCTTGATGGACCAGTGGTTGTCGAGCAGCCATTCCACGCTCTGACCCGCCACCCAGGAATTGGAGGCGTCTTCCCACACGATGAAGCCGACCGGCTTCACGGTATCGCGGAAGTAGTTCGCGATGTAGAAGAAGGTGGTGATGAAGTTGTGCTCGTCGACGAACATGCCGTCGTGCTTGCCGCCGTCGTGATCCAGATACCAGGTATCGAAGATCTGCATCGACAGGAAGAACGTGCGGTCCTTGTTCAGCCACTTGATCCAGGTCGGACGGTCAAGACCGATAGACCAACGCATAACGTCGCTGGTGTCGGTCCAGTCCGGACGACGGGTGTTGTTCACGAGTTCGTCAACGGTAAATGACGACTCAATGCGGAACACCACACCGGAGTTGGCTTCAAACCAGTCGAAAGACAGACCGGTCGTGCTGGCCTGCTTGTACTGGATGTCGGTCTGGCCGCCCGGAAGACCGGAAGCAAACCAGAAGTCCGCCGCGTTGTTGTTGGCAAGCGCAGTGCGGGCCAGTTGAGCCAGCTGCGGGTTGGCCGCACCGTTCGCGTAGGCGTTCAGGGCGTCCTTCGGCGACATTACGCGAATCGGGATAACGCCCGGGGTCGCGCCGCTGATGTTGGCCGCAATCGGGCTGACGCCGCCAGAGCCGGAACGCGGGGTGACGCAGCCGGGGGCCGCGGCATTACGCGCACAGACGAGGTCGTACACCAGCCAGTCCTGCTTGCCCGGACCCGCCGGACCATTCTGACCGTAGCCGGGAGCTGCCAGACCGAGCGCGCCGTTTGGCACGTTCACGCTGTGGAAGCGGAAGACCGGCACGTCGTTCCAGCCGTAGAACTCGGAAATCGCGACGTGGAACTCGCCAACGCGGAATTCCCAACGCAGGCCGGGTTCCGTGTTCTCGATTTTCCATTCCGGACGATCTTCGTAGCTCAGACCCACCGGCTGACCGAAGCCAGACGGCCTGCGGCGGTCGCCCTTGCCTTTGGAACCGCAGACGTCGCGGGCACCCATGCCGTTGGCGATTGCGGTGGCAGCGGACACGCAGGGTTCAACCGAGAAGTACTCGTTGAAGGCCGCGAAGGTGGACTTTTCCTTGGCGAAAGGGTGACCCCAGGCCGCGTTCGGCGCACCAAGACCAATGCCCTTGAACTCGTCGAAGTTCCAGATCAGCTGCACGGCGTTGTCGGTGGTCGGACCGATGTCGCCGAACTTGCGCTGGATAGACATGATCCACTGCGGAATACGGATGTCTTCAAACGAATCAAAGAAGAAGTGCTGGCCGAAGTCGACCGGGTTCACCAAATCCTGCAGGCGGAAGAAGTCGGTCTTGCCCCACACGATCTGCTGCTTGCCGACGCGGAACCACCAGTCCCCCACCGTCGCGTCTACATAGAGTTCGCGGAACGGATAAAGGTTGTCGACCGAGTCGCCGTTGTTGAGCGCCACTTCCAGCGGGTCAACGTCAACGTTCGTGCAACGCTTGCAAGCAAGTTCCTGCTGGCCAAGCGTGGACAGCACGGGGAACGCGCTTTCAGGCGCGATGCCAGAGCCAAGGGTGAACTTGTTCTTGCTCGGGGTGCGGTTGAGGATGGTTTCGAAGTTACGGTCAATCCAGCCCGGTTCTTCCAGACCTTCGGCAACGATTTTGCCGATACCGCCGGTGTTGTAGGTGTTCTGACCGGTGCCGCCGAAGAAGCCGCCGACGTAGTCAAAACCACCGTAGCCGACCGGGTCGCTGGTCGCGGTGAACTTGTCGCCCATGTAGGACGGCTGGTTGCCGCCGTTACCGCGGCCGTTGAACGAGTCGCCGTAGTAATAGGCGGCGTCGAATTCAGGACGGATAACCGTGACGAAGCTCAGGGTGTCGAACGGGCCGACGCCGGAGTAGTTCAATTCCGCGTTCAGTTCGAACTTCTGAATCCACTGGGTGAGGTAGGTTTCGCCCGCACCGACGCGCGCACGCGCTTCGGAGCTCAGCGCCCCCTCAAGTTTCACCTCACCACCGAGTGCATCAATCATGATGCGGGCTTCGGCCGGCGCTGCTACCAGCAGCGCGGTCGAGACCGCCGCACTCAATGACAAAGCGCGAAATGTGCTCTTCATTGTGTTGTCTCCCATTTTTCCCTCTTAACAGATCACCCCGGTCCAAAAACCGGGTGTATTCACACCATCGCCAGGCCGGTGCCCTTGCCGCGTTTTTTGGACCTGTTACCGCGATTGGGCAGTGACAGATCTGTCGAGCACGGATGGACCCCGATTCCATCCGAGTGTGGCATAGCTGTTGTAAATCGTAAACACTCATTTCCGCGTTAAACCGATTTCGGCCAGCCATGTTGTACGGACACCACAAAGTGGCGCGGAAGCGATTTACCCTGTGGCCACCCACCGCGCCTGAAGGGTGCGGATTTGTCGGTCGGCGCGGCTCAGGCCGGGGCGCAATTTTCGCGATAGGCGACCTTCGTGCCGGCATGTACCATGCGGCGCCGTACGTATCCGGGCGCGAATGCGCCATCCCACCTTTTCAGATGACGGGGTTCTCATGTCTAGCTTCTCTGCCGACGAATTTCGCAAAGCCTGCGGCGCCTGGGCCAGCGGCGTTTCCATCGTGACCACCCGGGACACCGACGGGAAACCCTACGGGCTGACGATGAACGCGGTGACCTCGTTGTCGCTCGACCCGCCGCTGTTCGTGATCTGCGTCGACAACAAGTCCGAGACGCTCGAACCGATGAAGCGCAGCCGGCTCTTTGCCATCAATATTCTGGCCAGCGACCAGCAGGCCCTGTCCAACGGCTTCGCCAAGAAGAATCCGGACAAGTTTGCCGAAGTGTCCTTCGAATGGGGGATTATCGGGGCGCCCCTGTTGACCGGTCGCCTTCTTGGGCTGGAGGCCGAAGTCACGGCCATCTACCCGGAAGGCGATCACCATATTTTTGTAGGAAAAATAGTGAGTTTGACGCCTTCGACCGATCCTGCGGCGGCGCCGCTCCTGTATTACCGCGGCCGCTACGCGGCGCTGGAAGCGGCGGGCTAAACAACTCGTTCCGGATTGTCTTGTCTGCACGGAAGGCTTGTTGCTATGGTACGGGCAGATACGAGGGGGGAAGCTGGCCACCGCAGAGCCGGTTTCTATCGCTGATTTCAGAATAACCGTGAAGGCTCGCACGATGCAGAATTGCGCTAAACGTCCCACCATCAAATCCCTGTTGCCCGCACTTCTGCTGGCCTCCAGCACCTCGGCTTTCGCAGCCAGGGAAGAACTGCCGGACAACCGGACTCCGCTGGTTCTGGATTTCACTACCGCCACCTACCTCCCCGGTGAAAATGGCGTCCTGGTTGCCGGTTTGCACGGCCTGCTAGGCACGCTGCAGGTTAGCGAGAGCGGTGAAGCCACGCTTAAGAAGTTCGAAGCGGACGAAAACATCGATTTCACCACCGTCGAGAAGCTCACCGACAGCGAAGTGCTGCTGGGATCTTCCACCGGCCACATCTTCCTCTTCGACGGCAAGAGCAAGCCGGCTGACCTCGGCAAAATCACCGAGTTCGAAGAACCGGTGCTGGATATCGCGGTGTCCAACGGGCAGGCCTGGGCGGTGGGCGCCCGCGGCATGTTGGCAAAGAGCGCTGACGGCAAGAAGTGGGAAGTGGTGACGATTGCCGAAATCACCCAGCCC
The DNA here is from genome assembly GCA_023257255.1 of Gammaproteobacteria bacterium. Classification (GTDB taxonomy): domain Bacteria; phylum Pseudomonadota; class Gammaproteobacteria. Next base: position 24,099 of record JALRCR010000008.1, read on the forward strand.
GAAATCAAGCTGCCAGCCACCAATGCCAGCGAATGGTACTTCGGCGTCAGCAACCTGCTGGCCGATACAGTCAAGCTGACCGCCACCAAGGGCGGCGCTCCGCTGGTCGCTGATACCGACTACACCCTGTATCCGGACGAAGGTTTCATTCAGATCGCGAACGATCTGGACGCCGAACCTGCGCCGTCAATTGCCTTCAAGTTCCAGCCGGGTCCGGCTTTCAAGATCGGCGACGTCTCCTGGAACGTCGTGATGTTTGACGGCCAGAACGTCACGCTCGCCGGTGAGTTCGGCATGATCGTGCAGAGCAGCGACGGCGGCCAATCCTGGACCCGTCGCGACGCCGTGCTGACGCCGAAAGAGCCGGAACAGCCTTACTGGATTACGGGCTCCAATCAGGGCAGCAACATGTTGCTGGTCGGTGCGGCCGGTGCGGTTCACAAGAGCGTCGACGGTGGCGTGACCTGGAATCGCCTGCCGGCACCCAGCGCGGAAGGCCTGTTTGGCGTGACCATGCTGCCCGACGGTACGCCGGCGGTGGCCGGTGCGGTGGGCATGATCGGCCTCTATCAGGGCGAGAAGTGGGAACTGGCCGACCGTACCAAACTGCAGCTGCTGTCCTGGTTGAAGAACCCGGTTGCGATGCCCGACGGTTCCCTGCTGCTGCTGGGTGGCCGCCAGACCGTGATCCGTTACAAAGACGGTGCCTGGTCGCGGGTGACGGTGAAGTAAGCCGTCCCACCGTAGTGGATGAGGATGCGGCGCCTTCGGGCGCCGCATCTGTTTTCAGCCCCCGAAATGCCGAAGGAGCTTTCATGTCTACCCCGCCCCGTCTTGCGAGCGCCGTCATGGTCACGACCGGCACGGCTGAAAATTTTCGCGTGCTGCTGGTCCAGCGCTCCACCGAACTGAAATTCTTCGGCGGTTACTGGGCTTTCCCGGGCGGTGCCTCCGAAGCCATGGACCGCACAGCCGCGACACTCGCAAGCCTGAGCTGCGGCGTGCGGGAGTTGCTGGAAGAGACCTGCCTGCTGCCGGACGCCCTGGGTCTGGATCTGGGCGACGCTAACGCGCTGCTGGCCATCGCCGCCGATGACAACAGCGCGCGGGCGCGCTGGCACGAGGCCATCGCGGCCGTCCAGCAGAGCGGTTCGGTGACCGAGGTCTGTCGCATCACCACCCCGGCGCACAACCCTATCCGCTTCGCCACCGATTTCCTGCGTCTGCATCAGCGCGACGCCGGACCGCCCACGCTGGATGGACGCGAGCTCGTTGACTGGTGCTATCTCACGCCGGCCGAGGCGGTAGCCCGTTGGCAACGGGGCGAAATGCCCATCGCCCCCCCTACCCTGCTGTTGCTCGAATTGATGGCCGCGCATGGACCGGAACAATTTGTCGCACCGGCCCGCGAAGCCGCGGCCAGTTTTGATGCGGGTAGCTTTCACCCGGCGCGCTTTTCGCCGGGCATTTTCACCGCACCTGTCGCCACCCCGACCCTGCCGCCGGCCACCACCACCAATTGCTACATCGTGGGGACGCACGATCTGTATGTGGTCGACGCAGCGGCGGTTCATGCCGAAGACCAGCAACGTCTGATCGATAAACTGGAAAGCCTTTGTCGCGACGGTGCGCGTGTCTGCGGCCTCCTGCTGACGCATCATCATCGCGACCATACCGGTGCGGTGGCCGTCCTGAGTCGGCACTTCAAGGCGCCGGTACGCGCGCACGCGCTGACCTATGCCCAATTGCCCGATCCCGACTATATCCGCGGCGAGCCCCTCGCCGAGGGTGACATCATTCCGCTGGGCGTCGCGCCCGATGGCACGCCGGGCTGGCATCTGGAAGTCATGCACACGCCGGGTCATGCGCGTGATCACCTGTGTTTTATTGATAGCCGTTACCGCGCGGCAATCGTGGGCGACATGCTCTCAACCATCTCCACGATCATCATCGACCCGCCAGAAGGCCACATGGCGACCTACCTGCGCGAACTCGAGCGTCTGCTCGCGCGCCCGATGACCACGCTCTATCCGGCGCATGGGCCTGCGCATCGCGACGGACATGCGCTGCTCCGGCAGTTCATCGCGCATCGACGGGGACGCGAACAAAAGGTCATTGCGGCGCTAAGCCAAGCCCCGCAGTCGCTGGAAGCCTTGCTGCCGAATGCATACGGCGACGTGGCGCCGGCGGTCTATGGCGCGGCCTTGCGCTCCTTGCTGGCCGGTCTGGAAAAGCTGGCCGAGGACGGCGTTGCGCGCGAAACCGCAGACGGCGACTGGCTGCTCGCGACCTGAAGCGGGGCGCTTAGCGCCGCGTGATTTCCGCGTGACGGAAACAGCACGCGAGATGGTCGTTCACCAGTCCCGTCGCCTGCATGTAGGCGTACGCGATGGTCGGGCCAAAAAAGCGGCAGCCGCGGCGTTTGAGATCTAAGGACAGGGCCTCCGCCGCCGGACTGCACACCGGCACATCGGCGTGCGTGCGCCTTGGCAAGATCACCGGCACGCCCTCTACGAAGCGCCAGACGTACGCATCAAAACTGCCAAATTCTCGCTGGATTTCGCAAAAAACGCGGGCATTCCCCACCGCCGCCGCCAGCTTGCCGCGATGCCGGATGAGACCCGCATCCAGCACCAGCTGGTCAATCTGCTGCTCGGTGTAGGCGGCGACCACGTGCGGGTCGAAGTCGGCGAAGGCCCGGCGGTAGGCGGCGCGCTTCTTCAGCACCGTGTACCAGCTCAAGCCGGCCTGCGCCGACTCCAGAATGAGAAACTCGAAGAACACCCGGTCGTCGTGCACCGGCACGCCCCACTCGAGGTCGTGGTAAACGACGTCCTCGGGTCGTTGCGCGCTGACCCACTGGCAGCGGGTCAGCGTGAGATCGGGCGTCACGGGGATTCTCTAGTTCCGTGCCTTAGCGCGGCGGTAGCCGGCTTGCCGCATCCAGACGCACCGACTCACCGTTGAGGTAGGGGTTGTCGATCATCGCCAGCGCGAGCTTGGCGTATTCCTCCGCCAGACCGAAGCGCTTCGGATATTCAATTTGCATCTGGATGCCTTCCCGCACCTTGTCGGGCAGGCCGCGCATCATCGGGGTTTCGAACAGGCCCGGCGCGATGCAGTTGCAACGAATGCCGTCGCGCGCCAAATCCCGCGCCACCGGCAGCGATAAGCCCACCACGCCCGCCTTGCTCGCGCCGTAGGCCGCCTGCCCCATCTGGCCGTCCCAGGCGGCAATGGAAGCCGTATTGACGATTACACCGCGCTCACCGCTGATGCCCTCGGGCGCATTGCGGATCATCTCGACTGCCGCGAGCCGCAGCACGTTGAAAGTGCCAATGAGATTGACGTTGATGATGCGCTGGAAGTGATCGAGCGCGTGGGGTTCGCCTTTGCTGACGGTCTTCGCCGCGCTGCCAATGCCTGCGCAGTTGATGCAGATGTGAATCGCGCCGAAGGCCGCCATGGTGGCCGCGATGCCGTCTTTGACCGCCTGCTCGTCGGCCACGTTGACGCGGCAATAAATCGCGGCCTCGCCGAGTTCGCTGGCCAGCGCCTTGCCGGCGTCGTCGCTCAAATCAAAAATGGCGACGCGCGCGCCTGCATTGACCAATGCCCCGACCGTCGCCCGGCCCAGACCCGACGCGCCCCCGGTGACCACCGCCACCTTGCCTTGCACCTGCATCAGAAATTCTCCCCAAGTTGTGATTAGCGGCCCGTATGATAGCCGCAGCACGCCCCGCCCACACCGCTTGCGGCGCCTCGCCGCTCAGGAGTTTTGCCATGCTGCTTTACGACTTTGAACTCGCCCCCAACCCGCGCCGCGTCCGCATGTTTCTGGCTGAAAAAGGCATTGAGATGCCGCGCGTGCAGGTCAATCTGCGACAGGGCGAACAGTTCCACGCGCAGTTCATGCGGGATAACCCGGCGATGATCGTGCCGGCGCTCAGCCTCGACGACGGCACGCTGCTCACCGAGACCATGGCCATCTGCCGTTACCTCGAAGCGCTGCACCCGACGCCGTCCTTGTTTGGCGTCGATGCCAAAACGCAGGCGCTGGTCGAAATGTGGAGTCGTCGCGCAGAATTTGAAGGCTTCATGGCGGTGGCCGAAGCGCTGCGCAACTCGGTCGAACGGTTCAAGGATCGGGCGCTGCCCGGTCCGCGCAACTATGCGCAAATCCCGGCACTGGTGGAGCGCGGCAAAGCGCGTGCTGCGGGGTTTTTCGAGGATCTGGAGGCAGGCCTGGCCGGCAAGACATGGCTGGCCGGTGAGGCCTTCAGCGTGGCCGACATCACCGCCTTTGTGGTGGTGGAGTTTGCCGGCTGGGTGGAGGTGCAGCCGACGCCCGCCCAGACCAACATCGCCCGCTGGCGGGCCGCGATAGCAGCCCGGCCCAGCGCCAGCGCCTGAGGCTGACGCCAGACCGTCTGTAAAGGCCTAGAGCAGTTCCAGCGCCACGGCGGTGGCTTCCCCACCGCCGATGCACAAGCTGGCCACACCGCGCTTCAGACCGTGGTCTCGCAGCGCGTGGATCAGCGTGACGATGATGCGCGCACCGGAGGCACCGACCGGATGGCCCAGGGCGCAGGCACCGCCGCGCACGTTCAGCTTCTCGTGCGGAATCTTGAGGTCATGCATCGCGGCCATCGCCACCACGGCGAAGGCTTCGTTCACTTCAAACAAGTCCACATCGTTCACCGTCCAGCCAAGGCGCTTGAGCAGTTTGTCGATGGCCGACACCGGCGCGGTGGTGAACCAGCCCGGCTCCTGCGCGTGCGTCGAGTGCCCGAGAATGCGGGCCACCGGCGCCAGACCCGCCGCTGCGGCGCGCGACCCGGAGGTCAGCACCAGCGCGGCCGCGCCGTCGGAAATCGAGCTTGAATTGGCGGCAGTCACCGAGCCGTCTTTGGCGAAGGCCGGACGCAGCGTCGGGATTTTGTCGAGCTTGGCTTTCAGCGGCTGCTCATCGGTATCGACCACGCGACCGTCTTTGCTGCCCGGAATGCTGACCGGCGCAATTTCGGCCTTGAAGTGACCGCCCGTGATGGCTTTCTGGGCGCGCTGCAGCGACTCGATCGCGTAGTTGTCCTGCGCTTCGCGCGTGAAGCTGTACTTGCGCGCGCAGTCTTCGGCGAAGGTGCCCATCAGGCGACCGCGCTGGAAGGCGTCTTCGAGACCGTCGAAGAACATGTGATCCAGCACTTCACCGTGGCCGAGGCGCAGACCGCTGCGCATCTTCGGCAGCAGGTAGGGCGCGAGCGTCATGTTCTCCATCCCGCCCGCGACCACAATGCCGGCGGAGCCCGCGACGATGGCGTCGGCGGCCATCATCACGGCCTTCATGCCGGAGCCGCACATCTTGTTGACCGTCGTCGCCTCGACATGCTGGCCGAGGCCGGCGCCGATGGCGGCCTGACGCGCCGGGGCCTGGCCGAGGCCGGCGGGCAGCACGCAGCCCATGATTACTTCTTCGACCGATTCGGGGGCGACCTTCGCGCGCTCCAGGGCGGCCTTGATGGCCACCGAACCCAGAACCGGCGCGGGCACCGTGGCCAGATCGCCCTGCATCCCACCCATCGGGGTCCGGGCAAGCCCGACCACCACTACGCTGTCTTGCATGATCTCGTTCCTCGCAAAAAAAATCGTTCTAGCAGCGGGAGTCTAACGGCGCCCGCGCCGCCGCACTAGCCGGCGGGCCCGCCCAGCAGTCGTCCTACAATCTCGCTGGCGATAGGCAGCGCCGCGGTGGCCGCCGGCGACGGCGCATTGCAAACGTGCAGGCTACGCGCGGTCTGGCGGAGCAGAAAATCGTGGATCAGCTGGCCCTGCGGCGAGACGGCCTGGGCGCGGATCCCCGACGGCCAGGGCGTAAGGTCCTCCAGCCTCAGTGCCGGGCAGTAGCGCCGCGCGGCGTCCAGGTAGCGCTGCGGCGACAACGCGCAACCCAGTTCGCGCAGGCCCGCCGCCGGATAGCGCGCCAGTAGCCGCCAAAGGCCGGCATAGCCCGCCATGTCGCGCAGATCCCGCCAGTTGCAGCCCGCCTTGCGATAGTCCTCGCGCGCCAGTGCCAGCATGGCGCTGGGCCCCAGCGTGACGCTGCCGTCGATCATGCGCGTGAGATGGATGCCCAGAAACGGCAGCGCCGGATCGGGCACCGGATAGATCAAATGCCGCACGATGCCGGAGTGGCGATCGGGCAGCCGGTAGTAGTCGCCGCGAAACGGCACGATGGCAAAGTCGGGCACCAGCCCGCTGGCGCGCAGCAGGCGGTCGGCTTGCAGGCCCGCGCACACCACCAGCCGTTGGGCGCTGATTGCGCCGCGAGCGGTCTCGACGCGGACCCGGTCGGCGGATTCGCGGATGCCGAGCACCTCCGTGCCGAGTTGCAGTTCGCCGCCGTCGGCCTGAATGCGCCGCGCCAGCGCCGCGCACAGCCCGGGGTAATCAACGATGCCCGTTTCGCTTACCAGCAGCGCCGCCACGCCGGCAATTGCCGGCTCTTCGGCCTGCACTTCCGCGCCCTCCAGCCAGCGCACGGGTGCGCCGTTCCGGCCCGCACGCTCGGCCAGCGCCCGCAGACGCGGCACCTCTGAAGGATCGACCGCGACGATCAGTTTCCCGCATTGTTCGAAAGCCACCTCGTGCTCGCGGCAAAAGGCGATGGTCGCTTCAAGGCCTGCCCGGCACAGACGCGCCTTCAGGCTGCCGGGCTCGTAGTAGACGCCGGCGTGAATCACCCCGCTGTTGTGCCCGGTCTGGTGGGCGGCGACGCGGTCGGCCTTGTCCAGCACCACGACACTCGCGCCCGGAACGCGCTGTTGCAGCGTCCTCGCGGTAGCAAGCCCGACAATGCCGGCGCCAATGACGAGGAAATCGGCGGTGGACTCGCGGGTGATGCTCATGGCGCGCGCCTAACCGACCAGCTTGCCGGGGTTCATCAAGCCGACCGGATCCAGCGCCTGCTTCAGGCGCTGCATCAGTTCTATCGACAGCGGGCTTTCGCTGGCGTGCAGCAGATCGCGCTTCAACTTACCCACCCCGTGCTCGGCGCTGAAGCTGCCGGCCAGCGCGGTCGCCGCGCCGTGAACCAGCGCGGAGATGGCCGCACCGTGGCGGGCCTTGAAGTCTTCCGCCAGCGCGCCAGCCGGGGCCAGCACATTGAAATGCAGATTGCCGTCGCCAATGTGGCCGTAGACCGACAGGCGCGCCTCTGGCCACCGCTGGCGGATGCCTGCCCGCGCTTCTGCCTCCAGCGCAGGCAGCGCGGACAGCGGCACCGAGACGTCGTGTTTAATCGAGCCGCCCAGCGTTTTCTCGGCCGGCGGAATGCTTTCACGCAGGCGCCACATGGCGCGCCGCTGGGCGTCGCTGGCGGCCAGCACCACCTCGCCGATTTCATCCCGCGCCAGCGCGCTGCCGAGGGTGTTTTCCAAGGCCTCGCGCAGCGCGTCGTCCGCCCGTCCGCTGACTTCCAGCAGCACGAACGCCGGGGCACCCGTCAATGGCGGCGCGGGCATGCCGGGCAGGCCTGCGACCAGTGCCAGCGATTCAGCGGTGAGGTATTCGAAAGAGGTCACGTTGTCGCCCAGCGCTTCCCGCAGGCGGGACAACAAGTTGCAGGCGGCCGCCAGATCGGACACCCCGACCCAGGCCGTCTCTTTTGCCGCCGGACTGGGAAACAGCTTCAGCACCGCGGCCGTGATGATACCCAGCGTGCCCTCCGCGCCCAGAAACCACTGCTTCAGGTCGTAGCCGGTGTTGTCTTTGCGGAGCGCCGTCAAGCCCTCCCACAGCCGCCCATCCGGCAGCACCACTTCCAGTCCCAGCACCAGTTCACGCGCAGTGCCATAGCGCAGCACCGCAAGACCGCCGGCATTGGTCGACAGCACGCCGCCAAGCTGGCAGGTGCCCTCCGACCCCATGCTAAGCGGAAACAGCCGGGCCACGCCGGCAGCGGCGGCCTGCAACTCGGCCAGCGTGACCCCGGCTTCCGCCGTCAGCGTGAAGCCCAGCGGATCCACCGCGCGAATTTGTCGCAAGCGCGAGAGCGAAATCACCACTTCGCGGCCGGATTCGTCGGGTGTGGCGCCCCCGCAATAGCCGGTGTTCCCGCCCTGCGGCACCATCGGCAGCTGGAAGTCGGCACAGATCCGCACCGCAGCCGCCACCTCGGCAGCATCGCGCGGCCGCAGGACCGCCAGCGTACGGCCGTGATACAGCCGACGTTCGTCGTGTAGATAGGGCTCAACCGCAGCGTCGTCGGTCAGCACCGACGCCTCGCCCAGACACTCGCGCAGGCGCGCGAGTGCGGCGGCGGTCATGTCAGGCGACCGCAGTTCGCGGCCGCGTAAGCGTCGCAGCGATCGAGAAAATTACGGGTGGTCTTGGGCATCGGGACGCGCGCGAAGGCCACCCATTCAACGATTTTCTTGCCTTCCCGAATGATGTCCAAACCGCGAGCGCCGCACTCGCTGCCCCCCTGATCAGCCAGCGGTTCGAAGTGGTACAACTCATCGCCAGTCGCCACAAACTCGGGCCAGACGTTGAAAATCGACGGGTCGGTTTTCATGGTTTCGCTTTCCAGTTTCGCGGCCTGCGCATAGGCCACGATGCACTGGCGGATCCCGCGGAACTGCGCCAGCGGTGCGAAGGTTTCGATCAGCTTGTCGGCAATCTGGTCGATGGCCGTCATGGTCAGCGCGATTTTGATGTAGCGGCTTTCGTAGAAATCCGCGATCGGCATGTAGAAGGCTTTTAGCGGCTCGCCCCAGAGTTCGTCCAGACCTTCTTCGCCGCTGTAGTGGCGCACCTGTTTACCCAGATCGAAGGCTTCGAGAAAACAGGCTTCGCATTCGCGCAGCAGTTCGTTGTCGTAGTGGATTTCAATCCCGCGCTGACGCAGTTCGAACAGGATGTTGAAGATGTCGGAACCGCGATTCAGCAGCGCTCCCGCCAGCATCGCCGCATTCACGCGCCGTCGCCGGGGTTCGGTCTGACGGTTGTAGGCTTCCCGGGCGTGCTTCAGCTTGTAGCCCGGCGTATTGATGCCGGATTCGGTGTGGTGGAAGACCCGCTTCGTGAGCTGATCGATCAGTTCGCGGCGGGCCACTTCTTCGTTCTGCGGCACGTCGTAAAACCTGATCCAGTAGCCATCAAACCAGATGCATCGCTTGCCATCGACCTCGCGAATCGTCCCGTTTGGAACGAGGGTGGTCATGCTTGCGGGCATCTCGGCCTTCATCTGGGATTCTCCGGACATACAGCCTCGATCCTGGACAACGATGAGGGGTAGGCGGCGGTCGGGGGACCGGACCCGTCTGTCTGCGGGGCTGGCCCCGCGCCGTGTTGGGCGCCGATCATACAAACAAGCGGCGCCGGCCGGGATAGCCGGCCGGCGGATATTTCCGCATCGCACCATCTAGCTTCAAGCCCATGCCCTCGTGCTATAAGCGACGCCCCTAGCCGCTTCCGGGAGCGCCCCGATGACCAGCACCACCCAGCCTGCCGCCGTGACCCGCGCCGCATTCGGTCACTTCCTGTCGATTCCGCTGCGCTGGAACGACATGGACCCCTACCGCCACATGAACAACGCGCGTTATCACGCGTTTTTCGACTCGGTCATCATGCACTACCTGACGGTGGTCGGTGGCTTTGATCTGCTGGACGGCCCGGTCGTGCCCTTCACGGTCGAGAACTGCTGCCGTTTTCATCGCGGCTTTGCTTTTCCGGATGTCGTGGAGGCCGGGCTCAGCGTGGCGCGCCTTGGCAACAGCAGCGTGCGTTACGAGATGGGGCTGTTCCGCGCGGGTGATGAGGCCGTCTACGCCACCGGCTATTTTGTGGACGTGTTCGTGGACCGCATCAGCAACCAGCCCCAAGCCATTCCGGCCGCAATCAGAGCCCATCTGGCCCGTCTTTGCGCGGCCTGATGCCGCTAGAATCGGCCGCACCGTTTACCACCACCGCGAGCGAGGAGCGCTGTCCATGGGACCATTGCAAGGCGTAAAAATTGTTGAGTTTGCCGGCATCGGGCCCGGCCCCCTGTGCGGCATGATGCTGGCGGATCTGGGCGCCGAGGTGCTGCGCATTGACCGCAAGAATCCGGTCCGGCACTACGCCGGACAGAAATGGGATTCCTATAACCCCGGCCGCTTTGGCGTGCTGAATCGCGGCAAGCAATCGGTCACCCTCGACCTCAAAAGCCCCGACGGCATCGCCGCCGCGCTGCGGCTGATTGAACGGGCAGACGCGCTGATCGATCCCTTCCGTCCGGGCGTGATGGAAAAACTCGGGCTCGGTCCCGAGGTCTGCCTTGCGCGCAATCCCAAACTGGTCTTTGGTCGCATGACCGGCTTTGGTCAGGACGGTCCGCTGGCGTTGGCCGCCGGCCACGATCTCAACTACATCGCGCTGTCCGGCGCCTTGCACATCATCGGCCGCCCCAACGAGAAACCCGTGCCGCCGATCAACTACGTCGGCGATTACGGCGGCGGCGCCTGCATGCTGGCGCTGGGCCTGACTGCGGCGCTGTTTGAAGCGCGCGGCTCAGGCAAAGGTCAGGTGATTGATTGCGCGATGAGCGAAGGATCGGGCGTGCTCGCCGCCATGATGTACGGCATGCACGCGCAGGGCGCCTGGCAGCCGAAGGGTCGCAATCGCATCGACGGCGGCGCGCACTTCTACGACGTTTACGAGTGCAGCGACGGCAAGTTCATCACCCTCGCGCCGGCCGAACCGCAGTTCTACGCCCTGCTGCTCGACCTGCTGGACATCCACGACGAAGACCTGCGGAAGGAGCAGATGAACGTCGACCGCTGGCCGGCATTCAAGGCCCGCTTCGAGGCGATTTTCAAAACCCGCACGCGGGACGACTGGTGCGCGTTGCTGGAAGGCACCGACGTCTGCTTCGCCCCGATGCTCGACTTCGACGAAGCGCCACAGCACCCGCACAACGTGGCGCGCAAGGCGTTCATCGAGATCGACGGCGTGACCCAACCGGCGCCCACGCCGCGCTTCAGTCGCACCGTCAACGAAGTGCGCGGAAGGCCGCCGGAAGCCGGCGAAAACAACCGCGAAGCCCTGGCTGCCTGGGGCTTCGCGGGTGCTGAAATCGAGGCGCTGATCGCGAACGGAACGGTCTAGCGTCTCAGGCGGAGGCGTCTGGCAGCCGGTAGTCTGCGAGACGCTTGCGCAGTTCGAGCTTGCTCAGCTTGCCGGTAGCGGTGTGCGGCAGTTCGTCGACAAAGACCACATCGTCAGGCAACCACCATTTGGCAACGCGCTCGCCCAGCCAGCTAATCAAATCTGCCGGCACGACGGCGACGCCCGACTTCTTCACCACCACCAGCAGCGGGCGCTCCTGCCACTTCGGGTGCGGCACGCCGATCACCGCCGCCTCCGCCACTGCCGGGTGACCCATCGCGGCGTTTTCCAGATCGATCGAACTGATCCATTCGCCGCCCGATTTGATCACATCCTTGGCCCGGTCGGTGATCCGCATGAAGCCGTTGGGGTCGATGCTGCAGATGTCGCCGGTCACAAACCAGCCGTCCGCTTCGTGCGCGCCGCCCTGCCCGTCCAGGCGGTAATAGTCGCGGCACACCCACAGTCCACGCACTTTCAGGGCGCCTACCTGTTGACCGTCCCACGGCAGTTCACGGTTGTCTTCATCGGTGATCTTGAGTTCCACACCGGGCAGCGCACGGCCCTGACTGAGCAGTTGCTCGCTGCGCGCCGCGCCGCCGAGCGCAGCGGTCTCCGGCGTATCGGCGTTCACGGTGCCCAACGGGCTCATTTCCGTCATGCCCCAGGCGTGGAGCACCTTCACCCCATGCCGGTCGCGGAAGGCTTCGATCATCGACAGCGGACAGGCCGAGCCGCCGATTACAAAACGCGACAAGGGGGCGAGCGAGCGCCCGGTCTGTGCAGCGTAGTCGAGCAGCGGTAAACAGACCGTGGGGACGCCGGCCGAGACCGTCACGCCTTCGCCGGTGATGAGGTCGGCCAGCACCTCGGGCGCCGAGAGCCGGGGACCGGGGAATACCAGCTTCGCGCCCACCAGCACCGCCGCAAAAGGCAGTCCCCAGGCGTTCACATGGAACATCGGCACAATCGGCAGCACGCCGTCATTGGCCGAGAGATTGACGGCGTCGGGCAGCGCCGCGGTGTAGGCCATCATCACCGCCGAACGATGGTTGTAGAGCACACCCTTGGGATTGCCGGTGGTGCCGGAGGTGTAGCACAGGCCGCTCGCGGTGCGTTCGTCCAGCGCTGGCCACTCGAAATCGTCGCGCTGGCCGGCCAGCAGGGTTTCGTAGCAGTGGACGTTGGGTAACGAGGTCGCGGGCATGTGCGCAGCGTCGGTCATCACGACATACCCCCGCACGCCGGGGCACTGCGCGGCAATGGCTTCCAGCTTGCCCACAAACGCCAGGTCCACGAACACAAACTCGTCCTCGGCGTGGTTGATGATGTACTCGATCTGGGCGTCGAACAGCCGCGGATTGATGGTGTGACACACCCTGCCACTGCAGGAAATGGCGTAGTACAACTCCATGTGGCGATAGTCATTCCAGGCCAGCGTGCCGACGCGGGCGTCGGGGCTTGCCCCCAGCGCGCCGAGCGCGTTTGCCAACTGCCGCGCGCGCCGGAAGCAGTCCGCATAGGTGTAGCGGTGTAGCGGGCTATCGGCGGTCACGGAAACAATCTGCCGGGCGGCATGGGAGCGCTCGCCGTGACGCATGATCATCGTCAGCGTCAGGGGCATGTCCATCATCAAACCTTGCATGGGGCAACTCTCGCTGGGAAATGCCCGCATTCTAGCCGCGCTGGCCTGCCCGCCCATACGGGCTGCGTGCTAGAGTCCGGCCATGACCACGTTAAGCCTGACTCTGCGCCGTCCTGACGACTGGCACGTTCACTTGCGCGACCAGCAGATGCTGGCCGCCGTTCTGCCGCACACCGCCCGCCAGTTCGGCCGGGCCATCGTGATGCCTAACCTGAAGCCGCCGGTCACCACCACGGCGCAGGCAGCAGCCTATCGACAGCGGATTCTGGACGCCCTGCCCGCCGGCCTCGACTTCATGCCGCTCATGGCCTGCTATCTGACCGAAACCATCGACCCGGATGACCTCGCCCAAGGGCACGCGGCCGGCATCCTGACCGCGGCCAAGCTCTATCCGGCGGGGGCGACCACCAACTCCGACGCCGGCGTACGCGACCTCGTTCGTATCTATCCGGTGCTTGAGCGCATGCAGAAAATCGGCATGCCGCTGTTGATTCACGGCGAAGTGGTGGATGCCGAAATCGATGTCTTTGACCGCGAGGCGGTGTTTATCGAACAGCACTTGATCCCGCTGCGCGCGGCTTTTCCGGCCCTGAAAATCGTCTTCGAGCACATCACCACCCGCGAGGGCGTGCAGTACGTGGAAACCGCCGAGGGCCCGACCGCCGCCACCATCACGCCGCATCACCTGATGATCAACCGCAACGCCATGTTCGAGCGCGGCATCCGTCCGCACATGTACTGCCTGCCGGTGGCCAAGCGGGAAGTGCACCGGCTCGCGCTGCGGGCCGCCGCCACGTCGGGCAATGCGCGGTTTTTTCTGGGCACCGACTCCGCCCCGCATCTGCGGCACCTGAAAGAGCATGACTGCGGCTGCGCGGGGGTATTCAACGCCCCGGATGCGCTGGCCTGCTATGCGCAGGTGTTTGACGAAGAACAACGGCTCGACCGGCTGGAAGGCTTTGCCTCGCTGTTCGGCCCGGCCTTCTACGGCCTGCCGGTGAATGACGACAAAATTACCCTGCTGAAAAACGCGCTGGAAAGCGCGGAGAACTGGCCGACGCCAGACGGTCCGGTGCGCTGCTTCGAACCACCCGGTGGGCTCCACTGGCAGGTCGTACGCGACTACGTCTGAGGTCGCCAGCATGTTGACTGCGGACGCGCTCATCGCGCTCGACCGGGCGCACGTCTTTCACCCCTACAGCACGTTTATCAATCCGCCACCGGTATTCCCGGTCGCCAGCGCGCGCGGCGTGCGCATCACGCTATCTGACGGCCGGGAACTGATCGACGGCATGTCGTCATGGTGGTCGGTCATTCACGGCTACAACGCGCCCGCCATCAACGCCGCCCTGCACGATCAAATCGAGCGGATGTCGCATGTGATGTTCGGCGGTCTGACCCACGAACCGGCGGTGCTGCTGGCCGAAACGCTGGCCCGCATCACGCCCCCCGGACTTGAGGCGGTGTTCTTCGCCGACTCGGGCTCGGTGTCGGTCGAAGTGGCCATCAAAATGGCCCTGCAATGCCAGATTTCGCGCGGCAAGCCCGCCAAGCGGCGCCTGCTGACGGTGCGCGGCGGCTACCACGGCGACACCTTCGGCGCGATGGCGGTCTGTGATCCGGTGACCGGCATGCATTCGCTGTTCACCGGCAGCCTGAGCCAGCAGTTGTTTGCACCGCGGCCCGCCGTCCGGTTCGGCGAGGAATGGTCGAACGCCGACATCGCGGAACTTGCCACTCTGCTCGTGGCGCAGGCCGACGAGATCGCCGCCGTGATCGTCGAACCGATTGTGCAGGGCGCAGGCGGCATGTGGTTTTACCACCCGGCCTGGCTCACCGCGCTACGCGCGCTGTGCGATGCGCACGATGTGCTGCTGATCGCGGACGAAATCGCGACCGGCTTCGGGCGCAGCGGCAAGCTCTTTGCCTGCGAACACAGCGACGTGGCGCCCGACATTCTCTGCCTCGGCAAAGCCCTGACCGGCGGCTACATGACGCTCGCGGCGACGCTCACTACCCGCGCGGTCGCGGAGAGTATCTCCAGCGGCGAGCCGGGCGTGTTCATGCATGGACCAACCTTCATGGCCAACCCGCTCGCCTGCCGCGCGGCGCTGGCCAGCATTGAATTGCTGCTGGCCGGCGACTGGCAGGGTCGCGTCGCGGCAATCGCGCGCGGCCTGCAGGCGGGGCTCGCGCCCTGCCGGGAGCTGCCGCAGGTGGCGGATGTGCGGGTGCTGGGCGCGATCGGGGTGGTGGAACTCAAACGGCCCGTCGATATGCGGACGATCCCCGAGGCCTTCGTCAGCCGCGGGGTGTGGGTTCGTCCCTTCGGTCGACTGGTCTACGTGATGCCGGCTTACATCATGAGTCCCGACGATCTGGCAACGCTCTGTCGCGCGATCGTCGAGGTCGTTCACGCGCTGGACTAGGCCGCCAGATCCGCCGGTGCGTGGGCGAGGCCAAGCGCCTCTGCGACCGCCGGATGCACCAGCTGCCCCCGACACACGTTGAGCCCGCGCGCGAGGTGCGGGTCGGCACGCAAGGCCGCCTGCCAGCCCGCATCCGCAAGTTTCAGCACAAACGGCAGGGTGGCGTTGTTGAGTGCGTAGGTCGAAGTGCGCGGCACGGCGCCGGGCATATTTGCCACGCAGTAATGCACCACGCCGTCGACGATGAAGGTGGGCTCCGCATGGGTGGTGGGCCGTGAGGTCTCGGCGCAGCCGCCCTGATCGATCGCCACATCCACGATGACGCTGCCCGGCTTCATCTTTTGCAGCAGTTCGCGGGTGATGAGTCTGGGCGCCGCAGCGCCCGGCACCAGCACCGCGCCGATCACCAGATCGGCTCGGGTCGCGTAGTGTTCCAGCGTCTCGCGCGTCGCGTAAATGGTGTTGAGCCGGCTGCCAAACTCGCCCGCCAGGCTGCGCAGTCGCGGCAGCGACTGGTCGAGGACCGTGACCTGCGCTTCCAGCCCCAGCGCCATGCGGATGGCGTTACCGCCGACCACCCCGCCGCCAATCACCAGCACCTCGGCCGCCGCCACGCCCGGCACACCGCCCAGCAGCAGGCCCGCGCCGCCCATGACTTTCTCCAGACAGCGCGCACCCGCCTGCACCGCGAGGCGCCCGGCCACTTCGCTCATGGGCGCCAGTAGCGGCAGGCTGCCATCGGCGGCAGTCACAGTTTCGTAGGCAATGGCGGTCGCGCCGCTCGCCATCAGGCCGCGCGCCTGTGCGGGGTCGGCGGCGAGGTGCAGATAGGTGAAGAGGACGTGATCGGCGTTCAGCAGGGCGACCTCGACCGGCTGCGGCTCTTTGACTTTCACGATCAGCTGCACGCCGGCGAAGACTTCCGCCGCCGTGTTCGCGATGGCGGCGCCGGCCGCGCGATAAGCCTCATCGCCCGCCCCGATGCCGACGCCGGCGCCGGTCTCGACGAGTACCCGATGGCCGCGCGCCGTCAGTTCGCGCACGCTGGCAGGGGTCAAGCCGACCCGAAACTCGTTAGCCTTGATTTCGCGTGGTACGCCAATATTCATCGCTGCCTCCGGGGGCCGTGTCTGGGATGGGCTTAGCCTAGACAGGCTGGCGCCGCAGGTGCTTGCAATCTGCGACTTCATACGGCGTTATTCACAATCTATTGCCGAGTTTTTTTAGTTTGGCGCAGGAATCTTCCATGACCATGCATTTCGACCGGATTGACCGAGCCATTTTGAGCGCCCTGCAGCGCGACGGACGTAGAAGCAATGTGGTGCTGGCAGAAGACGTCCATCTCTCGGAATCGGCCTGCCTGCGGCGGGTGCGCCAACTGGAGGATGCCGGGGTGATTGCCGGCTACGTGATGCTGGTAGACCAGCGGCGGGTGGGCTATCCGACCGATGTTTTCGTCCAAATCAGCCTGCACCGGCAACAGGGTGAGGATCTGGCGCGGTTCGAGGCGGCGGTGAAAGAGGTACCGGAAGTGATGGAGTGCTATCTGATGACGGGCGAAGCCGACTACCTGCTGCGGGTCATCGTGGCGGATGCGGCGGATTTCGAGCGCCTGCACACCCAGCACCTGACCCGCTTGCCCGGCGTGGCGCGGGTCCATTCGAGCTTCGCCTTGCGCACGGTGGTCAAAAAAACCGAAATTCCCGTGCGTGAAAGCGCCGCCCCCGGTCCGCGATGAGCACCGCCTACCGTCCGCCGCTGGCGCCCGACGTTGAGCGCGCGCTGGCGCGTTGGCCCCATGTGCCGGCGGCCTTCGGCTGGCTGGCGCTGGATCGCCGCGGCCGCTGGTCGGTGCCCGACGGCCGGATCACCCATCCGGGCACCATCGCCTTCCTGCAAAGCCACTACGGCGCCGATGAACAGGGCCGCTGGTTCGTGCAAAACGGTCCGCAGCGGGCCTATGTCACGCTGGATCTCGCGCCCTGGGTCTTCAGCCTCGATGGCACGGGGGCCGTGGTCGCGTTCAACGGCCGGCGCATCGAGGCGCCCCGCACGCTGGTCGTCACCGACAGCGGCGACCTGCTGCTGATGACCGAAATCGGACTCGGCAATGTGCTCGACAAAGATCTTGCCCCCTTCATCGATCAGCTTGGGACGACGCCGGGCGGCGTCTCACCGCTCGCGGTACTGGCCGGCGAGGCCAGCGCGGCGCTGTGCTACCGGGGGCACATGCTCGCCCTTGAACGGCTGACGTCGGCGGCGCTGCCCGCTCGCTTCGGCTTCACGCCGACACCGCAAGCCGCCGCTTAAGCCAAGGCCACTCAAACGCCCGGCTTGTGCCATGCGGCTTGCAAACCGGTTCATAAGTGCCTGCTCTTACGAATACAATGCGTTTCAACCCGCGACGCCTCCCCGCAGGCACGCATGGCCTCTCACATTGCCGGATGAGCCGATCAGTCTCAGGAGCAGGAATGGATCCAGAAGTCCCCAGCACAGCCGCCGCCGGCGAAAGTGTCAAAAAACACGCGCTGGAAACGCTGGTGCGCGACACCAAGCTGGAATGCCTGCTGGGCGCGGGGGGTATCTTGCTGGCGGCTTTACTGCTGCGAAACAGCGGCGAAACCCTGATTTTGATCGTCTGGTGCGGGCTCAGCCTTGCGGTTTACCTGACGCGCATGCTGCTGATCGGCGGGCTGCAATCCCCAGATAGAGAGGCCGAGCCGATGCCGGCGCGGGCGTACGCCATCCTCACCGTGACCGTCGCCATCAGCGGGGCGCTGTGGGGCGCCGGGCTGGCGCTGGCCCTGCGCTACGGCCCGCCCGAGGTTGGCCAGCAGCTGCTGTTTCTGGGCGTCGGGGTGGTTACCGCCTCGGTGGCCATCCACGCCGGCGTGCTGAAACTGACTCAACTCACCGTCGCCACCGTCTTGCTCCCGCCTTTGGCGATTGCCCTGACCCAGCCCTCGCAGACCATGCTGCCAAGCATCGTGGGCCTGATTTTCGCCAGCACCGCCGCGCTGCTGGGTGCCCGTCAATTGCGCCACCGCCTGACGCAATCCACGCAGGCCATCGAAGAAGCCGAGCAGTTGCGCAACTATCTCGACCAGCGGCGCAATCAGGTCGAAAAACTGAAAGTTGAAGTCAAGGCCAGCCAGACCAAACGTGACGAAGCCGAACTCGCGATGCGCCGGATGGCCGCGGATCTCGGGCTGCTGCAGGGCAAGTCAAAAGCCCTGTCGGACTCGCTGGAACGGCTGTCCCCGATCGACCAGATCACCGGGCTCGACAACCGTCGGCACTTTGAGCAAACCGCCGAGGCCGAGTGGCGGCGTGCGAGTCGCGAAGGCAAGCTGGTGTCGCTGGTGGTGGTGGAAATGGACGGCTATGAAGAGTTCATCCAGACCAACAACCGGCAGACCATCGATGCCGTGCTCAAGCGCCTCGGCTTCACCGTGCGCGGCTTTGGCCGCCGGCCGGGCGACAGCACGGCGCGCTACGACGACTCCCGCATTGCGCTGCTGCTGGCGGGCTGCGATTCCCGCAATGCCGAGCGGATGGGCGAAAACATCCGCAAAAAAATTGAAACCATCAACCTGCCGCCGCAGGGCCCGGACCGGGTCGCCCGGAATATGTCCGCCCACGTGGGCGTGGCCACCGGCAAGCCGATGCGGGGCGTTGGCGTAGAAGAACTGTTCAAGCGCGCCGAAGAAGCCCTTTACGAAGCCGGTTTCCACGGGGGCAATCGCGTCTCGGTGCACCGTCCCCTGTCGCGGTTGCGGCTGGAGCGCTGGGATGCCTCGGCCGATGGCCCCTTGAGCGAGCAAGCCATGCTCCAGAAACTGCTGCTGTGGGGCTATGACACCAAGCGTGACCTGCTCCCGCCCGCCACCAAAGTCGACCCCCAGTCCTGGGACGATGAAATCGTCCTTGGCATCATGACCGGCGAACTGCGGATTGAAGTCGAAGGCCATGACATGGTGATCAAGGGTGGCGATTGTCTGGTGATCCCGTCCGGCGTTGAACTCACCCAGGAAGTCATGGGCACGCGCCCGGTCCTGCGGTTCTCGGCGGTCAAACTGCAGTAATCCGGCGGCGTGCAGCACGCGCCCGCCGCTGTTCCTTTGTTCGTTCTCTGTTACCTCTCAGGAGCTCCGTTGATATGAAATTTCCCCTGCTCGCTGCCGCCGTTGCGCTAACCCTTGGTTCCAGCCTTGCTAACGCCGCTGGCGGACTGGATACCGACGCCCAAAAAAGCAGCTACGCCATCGGCCTGACCACGGCGCAAAGCATCGCCCGTCAAGGGGTAGCGATTGATGTGCAGGCCTTCATGCAGGGCGTGAAAGACGCGGTAGAGGGCAACAAGCCGCAGCTGACGCAGGAGCAGTTCCAGGCGGCGCTGGAGAAGGCTTCCAACGCGGTGAACGACCGCATGAAAGAAGCCGCGAAGGCCAATCTGGACGCCGGTCGCGCCTTCATGGCGAAGAACAAGTCGGAAGCCGGGGTCACCGAACTGTCCAGCGGGCTCCAGTACAAGGAACTGCGCAAGGGCAGCGGGGCTCACCCGAAGGCGACCGACTCGGTGGTGGTTCACTACACCGGCACCCTGCTGGACGGCACCAAGTTTGATAGCTCGCGCGACCGCGGCGAACCGGCAACCCTGCCGCTCGACAGCGTGATTCGCGGCTGGCAGGAAGCCATTCCGCTGATGGCCGTGGGCGCGCGCTGGCAGGTCGTGATCCCGCCGCAACTGGCCTACGGTCCGAAGGGCGCCGGCCCGATC
>JALRCR010000090.1 GCA_023257255.1 Gammaproteobacteria bacterium
AATCATGATGTCCTGCAGGATGTTTTCGGCGTCTTCGGCTTTCAGGCCAGTTCGCTGCAGGTACCCTTTGACCTTGGAGGCGAAGCGTCCGAAGAGGTCCGCGTAGGCGTTGCGGTCACGCGCATCGCGCACCCGCAGCAGCAATTCGGTTTCCCGCGCGGCGGGCTCCACCTCGACCTGTCGCTGGGCGTCGCCCGGAAAGGGCACTACCGCGGCGAGCTCGGGCGTCGGGGCATCTGGGGTATGGGACATGGATGTTCTCAGCATGGGGGAATTACGGACCGCGACGGCGAGCGGATCACCCGCCGCCGCCGCTGCGCGATCACCATGCCTGATCCAGAGCCGGACTTCACTGCGTAAACTGTGGGCCCGACCAATCGGGTGGAGCAGGGCATGACAGGTGCATTGAGCAGCGGTCGCAATTTGCGCATCGCGGTGGTCGGGGCGGGCGTCGGGGGCCTGAGTGCGGCATGGCTGTTGAGCCGGGGGCATCACGTCAGTCTCTTTGAGCAGGCGCGCTATCTGGGCGGGCACAGCAACACGGTTGAAGTGCCGGGCGGCGAGGCCGGTTCGCTGCCCGTCGATACCGGTTTCATTGTTTACAACGAGGTCAACTACCCCAACCTCGTGCAGTTGTTCAAACATCTGGGCGTGGCGACGGCCGCCAGCGATATGTCCTTTGCGGTGTCCCTGCGCGGGGGAACGCTGGAATATGCAGGTACCAATCTCGCCGGTTTATTTGCCCAGCCCGGCAACCTGCTGAAGCCGCGGTTCTGGCGCATGTTGAGCGATCTGCGGCGCTTTTACCGGGATTCTGCCGCGCATCGCGTCGAGGCCGCGCGTGACGGGCTCACCCTGCGCCAACTGCTGACGCGACACGGCTACACGCGTGCTTTCCTGGACGACCACCTGCTGCCCATGGCCGGTGCAATCTGGTCGGCGACCGGGGAGCAGATGCTGGAATATCCGGCGCGGACCTTCCTCGATTTCTGCGCTAATCACGGGCTGGTCCAGTTCACTGACCGGCCGGTCTGGCGCACGGTCGACGGCGGCAGCCGCCAGTACGTGCGCAAGCTGGTCGCCGGCATTTCCGGGGCGGTGCACATCGGCGCGCCGGTGGTCTCCATCGAACGCCTGTACGACGAGGTCGAACTGCGGTTGGAGGACGGCCGCGTGGAGCGCTTCGACCACGTGGTGATTGGCGCGCACGCCGATCAGGCCCTGCACGTGCTGGTCGCGCCGTCCGAGGAGGAACAGCGCCTGCTCGGTGCCTTTCGCTATTCGCAAAACCGCGCTCTGCTGCATGAGGACCAGTCCTTCATGCCACAACGCCGCGCGGCCTGGGCCAGTTGGAACCACCTCGGGGAGGTCGGCAGCCTGCCCACCGTCACCTATTGGATGAACAACCTGCAGCCACTGAAGACCCGGCGGCCCTTGTTTGTGACGCTCAATCCGCCGCGCGAGCCGCGCGCGGGCAGCGTGCACCGCGAGTTCCAGTACGCGCATCCGCTGTTCGACAGCGACGCGCTGGATGCGCAAGACGCGCTCTGGCGCCTGCAGGGCCAACGCAACACCTGGTTTTGTGGCAGCTACTTCGGCTACGGCTTTCACGAAGACGCACTGGAGTCAGGCCTGTGGGTGGCCGAGGCGCTGGGTGGCAGCGCGCGGCCATGGGCCTGGGACCGCACGCGCTCGCGAACGGCGCTTGGTCGTCGCGCACCTGCCATGCCGGCATGAGCCTTCGCTCTGCGCTTTACGCGGGCTGGGTGACGCACCGCCGTGCCCGCACCCGCGCCCACCGCCTGCGCTACGGTCTGTGCTATTTCCTGCTCGATCTGGATGAACTTCCGGCGCTGGATGACGGTCTGTGGTTCGGCGTGAACCGGCGGGCCCTGCTGGCCTGGCGGGATGCGGATCACGGGCTGGGTGACGGCCGCAGCTTTCGCGACTTTTTGCAGGACGCCCTGTTGGCCGGCGGCTATCCGGCACAGCCCTATCGTTTTGAAGTGCTGTGCCTGCCGCGCCTGTTTGGCTATGTGTTCAATCCGATCACGGTGGTCTATTGCTATGCCGGCGCCGTACTGGTGGCGATGCTCTACGAAGTCAACAACACCTTCGGCGAGCGCATCCACTACCTCATGCCGGCGAGCACTGGCGGGCGGCGGATCACCCGGCACCAGTGCCGCAAAGCACTGTACGTCTCACCGTTTTTTGACCTGCAGGGGCAGTATCAATTTGACCTCACGCCCGCTGGCCCGCATCTCGCGCTTGCCATTCGCTACGGGGACGACGAAGGACTCCGCCTGCACGCCGCGTTCACCGGCCGGCGGGAGGGCTGGTCGCGGATGGCGTTAATCCGCACGCTGCTGCGTTTCCCGCTGGCCACGCTGAAAGTCATGGCCGGCATTCATTGGGAGGCGCTGCGCCTCTGGTTGAAAGGTATTCCCCTGCAGGAGCGCCCACGGGCGCTGGAGTCCGGACCTCATGGCTGAACCCACGACGAGCACGCCCACGCGTGCCACCGCCACCACGCGTCGCCTGCCCTGGCTGGCGACCCAGACGCTGAACTTGCTGGGCCGGCGCCTGCGCACGGGTGCGCTGCGCGCCGAATTGCCCGACGGTCGCTGTCTTGAACTTGGCAACGCGAGCGGCGGCCAACGCCCGGCCGTCTGGCAGCTGGGCACCGGGCGGGCGCTGTGGCGCGCGCTGGCGCGCGGAGATATCGGGTTTGCCGAGTCCTACATGGACGGCGAATGGGACTCGCCCGACCTGACCGCGCTGCTGCAACTGCTGGGCAGCAACGACAGCGACCGGGGTGACGTGGTGGGCGGCGCGCTGCCGGCGCGTTGGCTGGACCGCCTGTATCACTGGCGGCATCGCAATACCGAGCAGCAGAGCCGGCGCAACATTGCCTATCACTACGATCTGGGCAACGCGTTTTATACGGCGTGGCTCGACCCCAGCATGACCTACTCGGCGGCGCGTTTCCTCCACGACGACGACACGCTGCAAACCGCGCAGCGCCAGAAGTATCAGCAACTGGCGGACTTGATTGAGCTCCAGCCCGAGCACGAGGTGGTGGAAGTTGGCTGCGGTTGGGGCGGTTTCGCCGAGCACGCGCTGGCGCTGGGCGCGAAGATCCACGGCATTTCGCTGTCGCAGGAGCAGACCGCCTACGCGCGGCAGCGGCTGGCGCCGGCCGTGGCCGCCGGCCGCTGCGAACTCGAAATCCGCGACTACCGCGCGCTGGACCGTCAATACGACCGTCTGGCCTCGATCGAAATGCTGGAGGCGGTCGGCGAGCAGTACTGGCCGGCCTACGCCGAGATGGTCAAACGCAGCCTGCGTCCCGGCGGCATTGCGGGCGTGCAAACCATTACCATCGCGCCGCACCGCTATGCGCGTTACCGGCGCAATCCGGACTTCATCCAGCGCTATATTTTTCCTGGCGGCATGCTGCCCACCGAGCCCATTCTGGACGCCGTGTTTGCCGCGGCCGGGCTCAAAGTGACGCGTACGATCCGCTTCGGGCTTGATTACGCCCGCACGCTGGCGCTGTGGTGCGAACGATTTGATGAGGTCTGGCCGGATCTGCGTGGACTCGGCTTTGACGAGCGTTTTCGGCGGATGTGGCGCTACTACCTGTGCTACTGCGAGGCGGGGTTCCGTTTGGGTGTCTGTGACGTGGTGCAGTTACGCATCGAACACGCCTGAGCGCGGCGCGCTCAGTACTGCGTGACGCCCTTCAGCGCGAGCTTGCGTCGCAGCCAGCGTAGCAGCGCGCCAATCAGCGGCAGTTCTTCGTAGAGGCCGCGCGCGGCATCCCAGTAGTCGATGTGCGCGCAGACGCGATCGTCGCTGGCCAGCCAGACTTCAGACAGCCCGGTGACCGACCACGGTCGATTACCCAGCGCCCGCAGCTTGCCGCCAAAAGTCCAGCGCAGCACGTGGCGCTGCGGTTCGTCCGTCGGACTCCCGGTCGGGCTTAGCGGCCCGACATGGGTCACCACAATCTGCAATTCCCCAATCTGCGCCAGCATTTCCCGCAGGCAGTGCGCGAAAGCCTCGCGGCCGCGCAGGTCGTTGAAGGGGTCACGGAAGATCATCTCGTCGGTCACGATCTGCGGCAGCGTCGCGAGGCGGGCTTCCGACAGGTCGCACATAAAATCGATATAGCGGGTGAGTCCGGTCGGCGTCATGGGGCGCGAAGCATCCGGCGCGTCAGCGCGAAATAAAGGGGATAGGGCAAATTCGCGAGCAGACGCAGCAGCCAGGCCAGTCGCCGCGGAAAGCGGATTTCAAACCGGCCCTGCGCAATGCCGCGGGCAATCCGCTCGGCGGCCTCCTCGGCCCCGATGAGAAACGGCATGGGAAAATCGTTGCGGGCGGTCAAGGGCGTTGCGACGAAGCCCGGGTTGATCAGCGAGAGTTGCACGCCGGCGACCGCGAGTTCCGGCGCCAGCGATTCGCACAGGCGATGCACCGCGCTTTTCGCCGCGCTATAGGTCGCCGCATAGGGCAGACCGCAGTAGCCGGCGACCGAGGACATCGCCGCAATCTGCCCGCGTCCACGCGCCATGAAGCGCGGTATCAGCGCGCCGAGGCCGTGGCAGAGGCCGAAGTAATTCACGTCCATCATCTGGCGCGCCGCCGCGCTGGTGAACTCGGCGGCGCGGACCGGGGCATAGGTTCCGGCGTTCAGGATGGCGAGGTCGATCGGACCATGCGCCGCTTCGATTGCCGCAACCGTGGCGGCGACGGCGGCTTCGTCGGTGACGTCCAGCGGATAGGCCTCCCCGTTCGCGGGATTCAGGCTCGCTAGCGCCGCGGCCAGCGCCGCTTCGTTCCGCGCGGACAGCAGCACGCGGTGCCCCAGCGCGGCGTAATGCTGCGCCAGCGCGAGCCCAATGCCGGAGGATGCGCCGGTAATCCAGATGTTCATGCGCGCTGCGCTCCTTGCCGGTGGGGTCGATGGTCGCCGGCAGCCTGTTTACGCGCCGGCGCTTGCTTACGGATCTGTGCGGGCCGCCTGCGCGGGTACGGCGGGCTGCAGCCGGTAATCGATGGCCGAGCCGTCGGTGCCGGCAAAGGCCAGCCCGCGCCAGCGGCCGGCATCGTCGTACCATACGCGAGCCTTCAGGTCGCCGGTGTAGTCCATGCACTGCGCCGCCGGACTGCCGTCCGGCGCGGGCGCCTTGCAGGGCACCAGCGTCACCTTATTGAGGTGTCCGGTCAGGGTGTTGATCACGGCCGCGGTCTGTAGCACCCCGGGATGCCAGTGATTGGTCGCGAAGCTGCCCAGCGGCGCACTGCCAGACCCGCCCTCGGCGGCGGTCAGTTTCAGCTGGCCGGCTTCGCTGCGAGCGGTGACCCGGCTCAGCTTGCCGTCGTCGTTGACCTTGGCCTCCAGCCGCACCAGCGCGTTGTCGCACCAGTATTCGGTGGCCTCGTAGCGATAGTGATAGGCCTCGATGAAGAGCAGCTTGATGCCCAGATCCAGCGTCGAGCGAATGACCAGAAAGCCGTTTTCCTCGCTGAAACTGGCGTCATGTCGCCCCACGGCCTTGTCGTTGCGATAGACGTCGAAGTGGATCGATTTGCCGTAGCGCGCGACGACCTCGCGAGTGGCGGCGCCCGGTCCTGCGGCACATTGCTCGACGGCGGCGACCAGCGGGCTGTGCAGCAGGCCTAGCAGCAGCAGGCCCGACAGGCGGTAACGCTCCCGCACCGGCCCCGGCTTGTGGTTCAATTGGCCAGCGTCTGTGCTGTCTCGCTTCTTCATTTTTCACCTGTCTCCGGGAGTGCCGTATGAAGCTCGAACCTTTGATGACCTATCACGCCGATCTGGGCTTGTCTGCGCCGGTGGGCGAAGGCCCCCATGGTAACCGCCTCATCGTAGAAGTGACCGGCGGACAGTTCGAGGGTTCCCGCCTCAAAGGCCGCATTCTGTCGGGCGGCGGTGACTGGCTGGTGATCGACCGCGACGGCTATGGCCATCTGGACGTGCGCGCTACCTTCCTGACCGACGACGGCGCGCATATCTACGTGCAGTACTACGGGGTCACCCAGTTGACCGAAGCCGCCGCCGCCGCGCTGGCAGGCAAAGGCCAGACCGAATTTGGTGACGCCTACTTCTTCAGCCAGCCGCGCTTCGAGACCGGCGACCCGCGTTACGCCTGGCTCAACCACACCATGGCGGTGGGTCAGGGCCGGCTGCGGCCGAACCGGGTGGAATACCAGGTGTTCGCGTTCGCCAACTAGCGGTAATGGCCCCGGCCCGAGGAAGCGCCCGATGATCGTCAAACCACCGACCGCCGAAGAGCTTGAACACATTGCCCTGCAGTTTGGGCTCGACCTTACACCCGAGGATGTCGCCTCGTTTCAGGGCCTGATGGCCGGCCCGTTGGCGTCCTATCAGCGCCTGCAGGAAATGGTTGAGCCGCGACTGCCGGTGAAATATCCGCGCACGCCCGGCTACCGGCCCGAGCGCAGCGAAGATCCGCTGAACGCCTGGACCCGCAAGACCAGCATCAAGGGCGCGGCTGGCGGCCCGCTGGCCGGCAAACGGGTGGCCATCAAGGACAACATCTGCGTCGCCGGCGTGCCGATGATGAACGGCACCTCGGTGCTCGAAGGCTATGTGCCGGACGTCGACGCCACGCTCGTCACCCGCATTCTTGATGCCGGCGGCGAAATCGCCGGCAAGGCAGACTGCGAAAGCCTGTGTTTTTCCGGTGGCAGCCACACCACCGACAACGGCCCGGTGCTGAATCCGCACGACCACAGCCGCACCACCGGCGGGTCTTCCGCCGGCAGCGCGGCGCTGGTCGCTGCGGGCGAAGTGGACATGGCCATTGGCGGCGACCAGGGCGGCTCGATCCGGATTCCCGCCGCCTGGTGCGGCATCTATGGCCTCAAGCCCACCCACGGTCTGGTGCCCTACACCGGCGCCTTCCCGATCGAAACAACGCTGGATCATCTTGGGCCCATGGCGCGCAGCACCGCCGATATCGCCCTGCTGCTGGAAGTCATCGCCGGCGAAGACGGCTTTGATCCGCGCCAGTACCGGGTCGACCCCCAGGCCTATACCAAAGCGCTGACCGGCGAGGTGAAGGGCCTGCGCATCGGCATTGTGCCGGAGGGTTTTGGCCTGCCCAACGCCGAACCCGACGTCGATGCCCTGGTGATGCAGGCCGCCGCGCGCTTCGAGGCGCTGGGCGCGGTGGTGTCGACGGTGTCCGTCCCGATGCATCTCGACGGGGTGCACATCTGGAACGGCATCTCCATCGAAGGCGCGACCGAACTGATGCTCAAGGGCAACGGCTTCGGCACCAACTGGAAGGGCTACTACAACGTCGGCCTGATGGACGCCTTTGCCCGCGGCTGGCGCAGCCGGGCCAACGACTTGTCGGAAACCGCCAAGCTGGTGCTGCTGACCGGCGAGTACATGCACCGGCACTACCACGGGCGGTTCTACGCCAAGGCGCAAAATCTCGCGCTGAAACTGAAGGCGGCCTACGATGCCGCCTTCGCACAGGTCGACCTGCTGGTGATGCCCACCGTGCCGATGAAAGCCACCCCGATCCCGGCGCCCGACGCCAGCCGCGAGGAATACATTGCCCGCGCGCTCGAAATGGTGGTCAATACCAGTGGTTTCGACGTCACCGGCCATCCGGCGCTGAGTGTGCCCTGCGGGATGTCCGCCGGGCTGCCGGTGGGCATGATGCTGATCGCGAAATCGTTCGACGAATGCACCCTGTTGCGCGCGGCCCACGCGCTGGAACAGCGTTACGACTGGACCAAGGCCTGAGGAGAACCCGACCATGGCTTCATCTGCTCATACCCGCCCGCTTAGCGAGGTGGAAATCCGCGTCAAGGCGCTGGAATCCCTGCTGGTTGAGAAAGGACTCATCGACCCGGCGGCGGTCGACGCCCTGATCGACAAATACGAACACAAGGTCGGCCCGCGCAACGGCGCACGGGTGGTGGCCCGCGCCTGGGTCGACCCCGCCTACAAGGCGCGCCTGCTGAGCCACGGCACCGAAGCCATCGCCGAGCTGGGCTACACCGGCATGCAGGGCGAAGACATGGTGGTGGTGGAGAACACGCCCGAGGTGCACAACGTGCTGGTCTGCACGCTGTGCTCCTGCTACCCCTGGCCGACGCTGGGCCTGCCGCCGGTGTGGTACAAGTCCGCGCCCTATCGTTCGCGGGTGGTCATTGACCCGCGCGGCGTGCTGCAGGAGTTCGGTCTGGAACTGCCGGCCGCCACCGAAGTGCGCGTGTGGGACAGCACCTCGGAAGTGCGCTACATGGTGCTGCCCGAGCGCCCGCCCGGTACCGAGCACCTGAGCGAAGACGAACTGGCAGCGCTGGTTACCCGCGACGCCATGATTGGCGTGACTAAAGTTTCAGCCTGAGGAGATCTGCCATGAACGGTGTTCACGATCTGGGCGGTAGCGACGGGCACGGGCCGATCAATCCCGAGTCGAACGAGCCGGTCTTCCACGCCGAGTGGGAAAAGCGGGTGTTCGGCATGTTTCTGCCGGTCGCGGCCTGCGGGTATTTCAATCTGGACGAGTTCCGTCACGCCATCGAACGCATGGGCGCGCCGTCCTACCTCAATACCAGCTACTACGAGCACTGGCTGCACGCCTTCGAGACCTTGCTGGTCGAGAAAGGCGCGCTCTCGGCGGCGGAACTGGCCGCGCGTCAACAACAGATTGCAGAGGAGGCTCGCTGATGGCTATTACCGCAGCACAGGCGCTGGCCGCGTCGGCCTCGGACGGCGGCAGCACGCGACTGGAGATAAGCGTGGCGCCGCGCTTCGCGGCCGGTGACCGGATCCGCACGCGCAATATCAATCCCCGCGGCCACACGCGTCTGCCGCTGTACCTGCGCAACTGCGTGGGCGTGGTGGCGGCGGATTTGGGCGTGTTCGTGTTCCCCGACACCCATGCCCACGGCGGCGATCAAAAACCCCAGCACGTCTACAGCGTGCACTTCAGCGCGAAAGACGTGTGGGGCCGTGAAGGTGGCGAGCGCGACACGCTGGTCGTCGACATGTGGGACGACTACATGGATCCGGCCTGATGAGCGAGCCTAAAGCCTGCGTCGGTCAGCCCGACTTCTCAACGACCCCGGGCATTCCGAAAGACGAAGACGGCGTGGTGTTTGCCGCGCCCTGGGAGGCCAAGGCCTTCGCATTGGTTATCCAGCTCCATCAGGAAGGGCGCTTTGCCTGGCAGGAATGGGTCGATGCCTTGAGCGGTGAGATTGCCGCCGACGCCACCCGCCATCCGCATACCCCGTACTACGAACTGTGGCTGGCGGCGGCCGAGAAACTGGTCAGCGGCAAGGGCTTGCTGGCGGCCGAGGCCTTGCAGTCGACGCGCGCCGCGCTTAGCTCGGGCCAACCTGGCGCCGACCACGACCACGACCACGACCACGACCACCATCACGACCATCACCACCACTAGCCGGGGTGATCGCCAACTTTTACGGGGTGCCGTTCAACTATCGCGACCGGCATCAGCATCTGCTAATGACCTTCGCGTTTCTGTTTGCCGGCACGGAAGACGGCGCCGTGGGGCGGGTGCGCAAGCACGTCGGTTTGCAGGGCTGGCGCTTTGGCGAGCTTGTGGACGAGGTGCAGCTCATCCCGCTGGCCCGCTGGGATGCCATTCGCCACCGCGACTGGGCGGAATATCTGGACAGCTTGCCGGATGCCAGCAAACTGGTCGAACCGGCGCAGCAGTTGGTCATCCACCTGCTGCCGCCGATTGAACTGCGCTAAACGCCGTAGCGCACCCGGGTGCCGTGCTCGAGGGCCATCATCATTTCCGCAGGGCTGAGCTCTGCCGGCAGGTAGCAGCCGGATACGAAGGCCTGCGCGAAGCTCGCGCCTTCGAGCCGGGTCTCGCGCAGATCGATGCCGCGTAAATCCGACGAGCGAAAATAGCAGTCGCGCATATCAAGTCCCCGGGCGTCGAGTTCGCGCAGGTCCAGCCTGCTCAGGTCGCAGCCGCGCAGGTCGCAGGTTTCGCCGGCAGCCCGGCGCCGGTTGAATTCGTCGATGTCGCCCATCCGCAGCAAGAGATACATGGCGTCGTCGGACATGATGGGTTTGGCCATGAGCAGACTCCCCGTTGTGGCTGGCTGATAGCGAGCATAGCGGCTCGGCCCGGCGTTTCCTCCAGCCGGGATCAAGGCCGCGAACGCGGGGCGGGACTGGCCGCTCAGGCCCGGCGCTGGCGCAACCGACGGCGCAGAAACCACAGCCCGCCGAGCACCATCAGCGCCACGATCACAAGGTCGATTTCATGCCCGTAGTGCTGCACCTCGGTCCAGTGCTCGCGCAGCCGCATGCCCACCCACAGCAGAAAACCGTTCCACAAGGTGGCGCCCGCGACGGTCGCCACGCAAAACGGCAGCAGGGGCATGCGTCCGGTGCCGGCGGGGATGGAGATCAGGTGGCGCACCACCGGAATGAAGCGCGCGATGAAAATGGTCCAGGCCCCTTGGCGGGCGTGGAAGAATTGTTCCGTGCGGTCCAGATCGTGAACGTTGAGGAACACGTATTTGCCCAGCGCCAGCACGAACGGCCGGCCACCGTAGTAGCCCATGGCATAGGACAGCAGCGAGCCGATGAGCGAGCCCAGGCTGGTGGCGAAAATCGCGAGCCAGAGATTCCATTTGCCATCCGCGACCTGAAAGCCCACGAAGGGCATCACCGCTTCAGAGGGCACCGGAAAGATCATGCTTTCGGCCGCCATCAGGGCGGCGGCGCCGAAATAGTGGGTGCGATCGAGAATCGCGATCGCCCATTCGCTGACAAGCTGGGTAAGCATCGGAAAACCTTATTGGGGGCTGGCGCTGTTTTGCGCGGTGAAATCGCGAATAAATTTGTCGAGCAAGCTGGACAGCGCGTCGTGCAACCGGAAGTTTTCGTTGAACTGCATCAGCCCGCTCTCCCCATCGCTCCACCCGACCTGCGACACATAGCCGCCGGCGCGGTTGCCGAGCGGAATCTTCTGGCGCAGGTTGAGCGTGATGCCGTAGTGGTAGAAACCGTGCGGGTCCTTGTTAGCCAACAGCCGGGCTTCGAGCAGGGCGGCGCGGGGCTCGGTCACGGCCTGCGCCGGGCTGATGACGCTGATGCCGGCGCTCGCCAGTCGAGCCTTCAACAGGCTTTCCAGTTCCTCGCCACGCACGCCAAACGCGGTGAGTTCGGGGCTGATCCCCACCATCACGCAGGCCACGTGGGTGAGGCCGTTGAGGGTCATGTAGGAGAACTCGGGGGCGCCGGCGCGGGCCAGCGGGCTTAGCAGCAGACTTGCCAGCAGCAGCCAGCGCCTCACAACCATTCCCGGCGTCGCGTCGCCAGCCATTGCAGCACCGTGAACACCACGATCAGGCTGAAGCAGAGCAGCGCCCATTCGGCGATGGAAAACCCGAGGAAGGTCCAGTCGACCTTGGCGCAGTCGCCGGTGCCACGCAGTACCCGCGTCAGCACCTCGAAAGGGGCGTACATATCGAGCATGAACGACAGTCCAGGCCCGCATTCCGGCACCTGATCGGCCGGCAGGTGCTGCAGCCAGGTCTGTCGGGCCGCGACGCCAAGGCCGGCCATCGCGGGCAAGGCAAGCAGCACCGCATAAACGCGCGGCGTGGTGCCGCGCGGCCCGTGCAACAGGGCAATCAGGGCCACGGCGCCCACCGCGAAAAACGCGATGCGCTGGAAGATGCATAAAGGGCAGGGTTCGAGCCCCTGCTGGAACTGCAGGTAATAGCCGAAGCCCAGCAGGCTGGCGCAACCCAGGGCGAGCAGGGCATAGCCGGCGCGGCTGGCGGCGAAACGGGTAATGGAAAAGGCGGTACGCATAGAGCGCCTATTCTAGCCGCGGGATTCGCCAGAAATACCGGCTGGCAGTTGGGTCGAGAGAAAATCAATCAGCCGCTGTTCCAGCCAGGCGTGCGCGCCGCCCCGGCGCCGTCGCGCCATGAAGCCCACGTGGCCGCCGCGTGCGGCGAGCTCAAGCCGCACCGAGGGCGCCAGATCGCTCGCCACGGGAATGGCGTCGGTCGGCAGGAACGGGTCGTCCGCGGCGTGGACCAGCAGCGTGGGCACCGCGATGTGCCGCAGGAACTGGCGACAGCTCGACCGGGCGTAATAGTCCGCCGCGTCACGAAAGCCGTGCAGCGGCGCGGTCACCCGTTCGTCGTACGTATGGAAGTCGCGCCACTGCTCAAGTTGCGTCAGGTCGATGGGATAAGCCATGCGGGCGGCCTTGGCGCGTACCTTGCGCTGCAGGCTGCCGACCAGATGGCGCTGATAGACCCGCGAAAACCCCCGGTTCAGGCGGTCGGCCGCGCGGCCCAGCTCAAACGGCACCGACACCGCGGCCGCCGGTACGCTCGAGTGGTTCAACGGCTCGGTCTGGACGAGCTCGGGCACGCCCACGACCGACGCGCAGGGCCGGCTGATGGTGCGCCTGCCGATCACCAATGACAGCGCATTCGAAGGTCCGGAGG
>JALRCR010000091.1 GCA_023257255.1 Gammaproteobacteria bacterium
CATCGTCACCGCGCCGTTCTCGCCGCTGGGGCACGATACCCATGTCGATACCACGAACGCGACCTGCATGGCGCTGCCGACCAACCAGCCCGTCGCGCCCGCCCGGAACACCGGGCCGCTGATGCGTGAGACCAACCAGGAACAGCCCTTCCATCCGGTCTATCACTACGCGTTTATCACCGACGCCGAGGAAGGTCTGATCGTGGTGAACGTCGATACCTTCAGCGATGGCGAAGCCCGCAACAATTTCCTCACGCGGGCCGCGACCTGGAACGAAGGCGATGTGCTGAAGGGCGCGAGTCACATTGTGGTTGGCGGCAGCCGCGCTTTCATCACCACGCCGCAGGGCGTGCAGATTGTAGACCTCGACGATCCGCTGAAGCCGCGACTGCTGGCGTCGGTGCCGCTGGCGGGCGCCCGGGCCAGCGCGCTGCAGTTCCGCTATCTGTACGTCACGGCGGCCGACGGACTGCATGTGGTGGATGTGACGGATGCCGCCAAGCCGGTGCTGCTGCCGGCGAAGATCGCGCTGGAAGATGCGCGCCGGGTCTATCTTGCCCGCACCTACGCCTATGTGGCGGCGGGTAAGGACGGGCTGGTGATTGTGGACATTGAACGCGCCGATGCGCCGCGCGAGTACCAGCGCTTCACCGCCGACGGAACGCTCAACGACGCGAGCGACGTCGTGGTCGGTTCGACCAATGCCTCGCTCTTTGCCTATGTGGCCGACGGCGTGAACGGGCTGAAAGTCATCCAGCTGACCGCGCCGGACACCCAGCCGCGGTTCTACGGGTTCTCGCCCGAACCGAAGCCCCAGCTGATTGCCTGGCACAAGACCCGCAGCGCGGCGCTGGCGCTGTCGAAAGGCCTGGACCGCGACCGCGCCGTGGATGAAACCGGCGGGCAAATCGCTGTTTTCGGGCGCATTGGCGCGCGTCCGTTCACCGCCGAAGAAATGGCCAAGATGTACCGAAACCCAGATGGCAGCGTGTGGACCGTCACCAATAAGGGCGCGCCGGGCGACTACCTGCCGCAGACAGAAAAATGAAGTTGCCTACCCCGCTACCCCGTCGAGAGAGCCCCAGCATGCACAGGCCTGCCGCGTCGTCGACTTCTCTTCTGCGTCCTGCGCTTGCGTGGCTGCCGGGCGTCGTCATTCTCCTGCTGGCGCAGCTGGCGCGGGCCGACGCGTCGGTGATGCCCCACCGCTCGCCGCACG
The DNA here is from genome assembly GCA_023257255.1 of Gammaproteobacteria bacterium. Classification (GTDB taxonomy): domain Bacteria; phylum Pseudomonadota; class Gammaproteobacteria. The sequence continues at coordinate 1,220 of JALRCR010000091.1, forward strand.
AGACGGTCGGCACGGTCAACTGCGCAAGTTCGACCTGCCACGGTTCAATCACGCCGTGGGAGGGGAGCCCGGTGTTGCAGAACGAGTACACGACATGGTCGCGGCTCGATCGGCATACCAACACCTTCGAGGTGCTGAAGAACGCGACCTCGGCGCGTATCGTGCGCAATCTGGGTTATCGCGAACCGGCGACTGAAGTCAAAATCTGTCTCGACTGCCATGCGCACAACCCGCCGCCGACCCAGCGTGGCGCGCGCTTTGTGCAGTCGGAGGGCGTGGGCTGCGAGGGCTGTCACGGGCCCGCCGGGCAGTGGGTGACCGAACATACCGTCAAAGGCACTACCCACGCTCAAAACGTCGCGCGCGGGCTCTATCCGACCGACCAGCCGCTGGCACAGGCCAAGCTGTGTCTGTCCTGCCACTTTGGCGACGAGACGCGATTTGTCACCCACCGAATCATGGGCGCCGGCCATCCGCGCATCTCTTTTGAGCTCGGCACCTTCAGCGCGCTAGAGCCCGCCCATTACCGCATCGATGCCGACTACGAACAGCGCAAGGGCAAGCACGACCCGATGCGCGTGTGGGCGCTGGGCCAGGCGCTGGCGGCGCGGCAAATTCTCGACACGCTGACCGATCCCAAGCGTGGCCGCGATGGTCTGATGCCGGAGCTGGTGCTGTTTGACTGCCACGCGTGCCACCATCCGATGAGCGACAAGCGCTGGAACCCGCGCATGGGCGTGGGGCCGGGCCGGATTCGCCTGAACGACAGCAATTTGTTGATGCTGCGGGCGATCGTGCGGGCCGCCTATCCGGAATCTTCCGCCGCGTTTGACCGCGCCGTGCGGGCGACGCATCTCGCGGTATCCGCTGGGGAAACCGAAGGCGGGCTAGAGCCCCTGCAGGTGGTGAGCAAGCTGTCGGCCACCATCGGGGCGCTGATGCCGCGCCTTGAGCAGCAGGCGTTCCCACCGGCGCTACAGCGTCAGGTGCTGGTGTCGCTGGTGGATGAAGCAAGCGAAAGCAGTTACGCCGACTATGCCGGTGCCGAGCAGGCCTATATGGCCATCGTCAACGTGACCAACGACCTGCTGAAGCAGCAGGCGCTTGCCGACACGCCGGCCCTGAAAACAGCGCTGGGTGATCTGCTCAAGACCCTGCGCCACGATGAGCAATACGCGCCGGCTGCCTTCAAGCAGCGACTGGCAACCCTTCGCAGCACCCTAGGCTTGCAAGTGAGGTCCTGATGCCTGCGTCCGCCAATCCGTCCATGTTCAATGCCGCTGCCGAGGCCGATTACGACATCGTGATCGTGGGCTCCGGACCGGCTGGTCTGTCCGCCGCTTCCCGCGCCCGGCATCACGGCAATACCCACGTTTTGCTGGAGGCGGCCGCGCACGCGTCCGACACCATCTACAACTACCAGAAGGGCAAGTTCGTGATGGCCGAGCCGGGGAATATTCCGCTCCGTAGCGGAATGAGCTTTGGCGAGGGGCGACGCGAAGGCATCCTCGCCACCTGGGACGCCGAACTCTCGGCACAGGGCGTCAACGTTGCCTACAGCAAGAAAGTCGACGGCATCAAACGCGATGAAGTCACGGGCGTCTTCAGCGTGAAATGCGAGGACGGCACCGGCTACACCGCGCGCAGCGTGATTCTGGGCATTGGCCTGCAGGGCAATGTGCGCAAGCTGGGCGTGCCCGGCGAGAACCTGCCGCGCGTCCAATACACGCTGTCGGATCCGGACGAGTACAAGGAAGAAGTCATCGTCGTGGTGGGCCCGGGTGATGCGGGGATCGAAAACGCCGTGGCGCTGGCCGACCACAACACGGTCTACATGATTAACCGCGGCGATGAATTTACAACCTGCAAGGACGGCAATCGCGCGCTGATTCTGGCGACCGAGAAAGCGGGAAAAATCACGATTTGCTACTCGGCCAGCGCGGTGCGGGTGGAAGAAACGGGCAGCGAACCGCCGCTCAGGTTTGTATTCAACGCGAAGGACGGCGAGAAAGTCATCGCCTGTCATCGGGTGATCGGGCGCATTGGCGCTATCCCCCCCCGCAAGCTGGTGGAAGGTTTTGGGGTGGTCTTCCCCAACGCCTCGCCGGCGGCGCTGCCGGACCTGAGCGAGCGCTACGAATCGAACGTGCCCGGGCTGTACATCGTGGGCGCACTGGGCGGCTTTCCGCTCATCAAGCAGGCGATGAATCAGGGCTACGAAGTGGTCGACACCCTTAACGGGATCGCCGTCGAACCGGTAGACGAGCCCCTGCTGCGCGAACGCCTGCGGGTCTGGCAGGCCGACCCCCTGGTCTCGCCGCTTATAGATCGCCTGATGCGGGACGTGCCCTTGCTGGGTGCCATGACGCGCCTGCAGGTGCGCGAGTTTCTGCTTGAATCGATCGTGCGGCGGGTGCCAACCAACGATGCGGTGTTCGTGAAGAACGATTACACCAACACCTTCTTCACGCTGATCAACGGCGCGGCGTTCATCGACCCCAGCGACAATCCCAATCCCGCTGGCGGCGGCAAAATCCGGCTGCGACGCGGGCAGTTCTTCGGCGAAATGGGCCTGATTGGCGGCCGTCGCCGCACGGCCTCGGTGTTTGCCGGCGACTCCTGCGTGGTGATTGAAACGCCACGTCGCACCATGCTGAAGCTCATGAGTTCGTCCGACTCGGTGCGCCGCCTGATTGATGAGGCTTTCGTGCGCAACGCGCTCATGTCCTACATGAAGACCTCCGCCGAAGGCGCCGCCGAAATGGTGGCTGACGGCGTGGAGCTGCGCCAATACAAGGCGCGCGAGGTGTTGTTCAAGGAAGGCGCAGAGGCCGATGGGCTTTATCTGCTGCGCCGGGGCTCGGTCACGATCTCGCGCAACATCGAGGGGGTGGATGCCTTCGTGGCCTACATTCCCGCCGGCGATTATTTTGGCGAAATCGCGCTGCTCGATTCAGCTCCGCGCGGTGCCACCGCCACCGCCAACGTGATGTCCGAAGTGCTGGTCCTGAAGCGCGAATCGGTGCACAACCGACTAGCCGCTGGCACCCAGTTTGCGGGCTTCATGCGCCAGACGATGATGGAGCGTCAGGAGGCCAACATCCTGTCAGAGATTCGCGGCGTGACGCCCCGACACCAGGTTGAGCCGCTGATTCAGCAAGGTCTGGGCGAAGCGACCAATGTGCTGGTGATCGACGAATCACTCTGCGTTCAGTGCAATAACTGCGAGACAGCCTGCGCCGAGACCCACGGCGGGGTGTCGCGCATGCAACGCGAAGCGGGGGCCACCTTCGCGCAAATCCATATCCCGATAGCCTGTCGCCACTGCGAGCATCCGCACTGTATGAAAGAGTGCCCGCCAAACGCCTTGTCACGCGGCCCGGGCGGTGAAGTGTTTATTGCCGATACCTGCATTGGCTGCGGCAACTGCGAGCGGAATTGCCCCTACGGTGTGATCGAGATGGTGCCCGAGAAACGGGCAAAGTTTGGCGGCGGCCTGCTGTGGCTGCTGTTCGGACTGGGCAAGGCGCCAGGCCAGCGCGCGCCGGACTACGACCCGGACGTCAAGAAAAAAGCGGTGAAGTGCGACCTCTGTAAAAGCCTGAAAGGCGGCCCGGCCTGCGTGCGGTCCTGTCCGACCGGCGCGGCCTTGCGGGTGTCGCCCGAAACCCTGTTTGAGCGGCTGTCACCCCACGCGCCCCGCCAGGAGTAGGTCAGCGCGTCCTGAGGGGTTTCAGTGCCGGGTATCCCCCGGCGTCGCCGGGAGCGAGGGTCTGGGCTGCATGATGGGACTGGCGTGGTGCGCCAGCATCCGCCAGCCGAGCGGTGTCTTCCGGTAAATATTTGTGGCCAGCACCGGCGGGTAGGGAATCCGGCTACCGGCCGGCGTGATGTGCTCATAGCCCGTAAAAATCGCGAGGTCCGGACTGGCGCTGGTGGCAATGGGCTCGAACTCAATCTTGCCGGCACCACCGCCCGCCAAAATCCCCGCCCAGCTGCCGTCAATCAGCGCCCGCCCCAGCAGCGCGTCTCCGGTGGGATGCACGCACACCGCATCGTCAGTATCGATCCAGAGCCGCTGCATGGCGCGGCGGTCGCCGCGCGCGAAGGCTTCATAGAACGCGGCCTGCACCGCGTCGGCTGTCGCGAAATCGTCGAGCTGGCTGGCCGAGCTACTCACGCTTGGCCGCCTCGGCGCTGGCCGGCAGTGGATAGCCGGCGGCTTTCAGCGCGGTGTCGAGCGCGGCACGGTTATAGCCCGTGAAGAGCTGCGTGCCGACGGTGACCGCTGGCACGGTCAGCGCGCCTGAGACGGCTTTCAGGGCTTCCTGCTGGGCAGCATCGCTGGCCACATCGTGTTCGGTGAACGGGAGTTTGGCCGCCTGCAGCTGCTGGCGCACCAGATCGCAGGCGTCGCATTGCGGGATTGCGTAGAGCGTGACGGGTGATTTCCGCACGACCTCCGCCAACTGCGCCGCGGCGTCCGGCGGTCCGGCAACGTTAACCTTGCGGCTGCCTACCTGCTCGCTGCCTGCGGGGCAGCGTTCGCGAAATGACACGGAGCCGTCCGGCTCCTTGCACTGAAGCACCGTTACCGCCGACGCCAGCGGGCTGACCGAGGCCAAGGTCGACAGGGTGAGCAAGAGGACAATAGCGCGCATAGCTGAGGGATCCCGTTGCGAGGCAGAGGCGTAAGGAAGTATAGCCAGTTCCGCCGCAGCCAGCCGGGGTATCCAGCGCGGTGGCGCCCCCCTATACTGCGAGGCTCCCGTGCAGTCATCGTTAAGCTCCGGCGCGTCACCCGAATGGGAACAAGCCAGACCCCTGAACGGACGGACACAGGTCAAACACCTCGCGAAAGTGGCGGAATCGGTAGACGCGCTGGTTTTAGGTACCAGTGGGGCGACCCGTGAGAGTTCGAGTCTCTCCTTTCGCACCATGAGCCTGACCTGAGTAGTCCCGAATCAACGCGGCAACCTCCAATCCATACCAAAATATCGATAGTCCCATGCAGGTATCCATAGAAAACTCCGGCGCGCTCGAGCGGCGCATGATGGTCCAGGTCCCCGAAGAACAGATTGGCAGCCAGATCCGGCAGAAGCTGGGCGAGCTCGCCCGGTCGGTCAGGATTGACGGCTTTCGCCCGGGGCGTGCCCCGCTGGCGGTGGTGCAGCGTCAGTTTGGCGAGCGGGTGCGCGGGGAAGTGCTCAGCGACACGCTGCGCCAATCTTTCTCGGACGCGTTGCAATCCCACCAGCTGCGGCCGGTGGCCGACCCGGTGTTCAACCCGGTCGCGGCCGACGAAGGCCAGGGCTTGTCCTACACCGCGACCTTCGAGGTCTACCCCGAAGTCGCGCTGAAGCCGCCGGCGGAACTGAGCGTCAAGCGCCCGGTCTGCGACATCGGCGATGCCGACATCGACAACATGCTGGAAGTGCTGCGCAAGCAACACGCGAGCTGGGTGGCCGTAAGCCGCGCCGGCCAGCAGGGCGATCAGCTGCTGGTAGATTTTGCCGGGACCGTCGACGGTGAGCCGCTGGAACGCGGCAGCGCGACCGACCACGAACTGGAACTCGGCAACGCCAACATGATTGATGGCTTCGAGGCGGGCTTGACCGGCGCAACGGCCGGTGAGGTCAGAACTCTGGACCTGCATTTCCCCGACCCGTACTCCCGCGCCGATCTTTCCGGCAAGCCGGTGCAGTTTGTGGTCACCGTGAAGGAAGTTCGCGAGCGCCAGCTGCCGACGATCGATGATGAATTCGTGACCCGCTTTGGCGTCACCGAGGGCGGCGTCGAGGCCTTCCGTAAGGAAGTGCACGAGAACATGCAGCGCGAACGCGACCGCGCCGTGACCCGCCGCTTCAACCGGCAGGCCATGGAGGCGCTCAGCGCTGCGCACGAACTTGAATTGCCGAAAGCGCTGATCACCGCGGAGTCCGGGCGTCTGCACGAAGAGTCCCGCCGCAACCTGAGCATGCGCGGGGTGGATCCGGATCGCGTCGGACATCCCGGCCCCGAGCTGTTCGCGCCGCAGGCGCAGGAGCGCGTGAAGCGCGGCCTGTTGATGGCAGAAGTCATCCGCACCTCGGGCGTGCAGGCGACGCCGGCCAAGGTCCGTGCGATGGTGGAATCGATGGCCGCCAGCTACGAGCAGCCGGAAGCCTTTGTGCGCTGGTATTACAGCGAGCCGGGCCGCCTGCAGGAAGTCGAAGCCATGTGCATCGAAGAAGAAGCGGTGAACTGGCTGGTGGCGCAAGCCAACGTGTCTGACGAGTCCGTCTCGTTTGACGATCTGATGAATCCGGGGCAGACTCGGGCTCAGGAACAAAGCCCGGAATAAGCCGGCAAAACAGCGGTTCCAACCAAATGAATACCCAAGAAATTCGCGCACTTAACCTGGTCCCGATGGTGGTCGAGCAGTCGGCCCGGGGCGAACGGGCCTACGACATCTACTCCCGACTGTTGAAGGAGCGGGTGATTTTTCTGGTGGGACCGGTCGAGGACTACATGGCGAACGTCATCGTGGCCCAGCTGCTGTTTCTGGAATCGGAAAACCCGGATAAAGACATCAACCTTTACATCAACTCGCCTGGCGGGTCGGTGACGGCTGGCATGGCGATTTACGACACCATGCAGTTCATCAAGCCGCAGGTCAGCACGCTGTGCATCGGGCAGGCGGCCAGCATGGGCGCCTTGCTCCTGTGCGCCGGCGCCGCCGGCAAGCGCTACTGCCTGCCGCACTCGCGGGTGATGATCCATCAGCCACTGGGTGGCTTTTCCGGTCAGGCCACGGATATCGACATCCACGCGCGCGAAATTTTGAAAGCCCGCGACCGCCTGAACGACATCCTGTCCAAGCACACCGGACAGACGGTCGAAAAGGTGGCTGCCGATACCGACCGCGACAACTTCATGAGCGGCGAAGACGCGAAGGCATACGGCATCATCGATGCGGTGCTCAGCACCCGCGAATCTATCAAACTGCCCTGAGGCACCCGTTGATTGGCGCTGCGGCGCCTGAGGCCGGTGCGGGGGCTATGCAAGAACTAGTGATGAGGAATCGGCCATGAGCGATGGCAAGAACTCCAAGGGCGGCGATAACGACCGTCTGTTGTACTGCTCCTTTTGCGGCAAGAGCCAGCACGAGGTGCGCAAGCTCATCGCTGGGCCCTCGGTTTTCATTTGCGATGAGTGCGTTGAACTCTGCAACGACATCATTCGCGAAGAAATCCAGGACAAGTCGGGCGCGGCGGGTGGCTCGAAGCTGCCGGTGCCGCACGAAATCCGGAACATCCTTGACGAGTACGTGATCGGCCAACCGCACGCCAAGAAGATTCTGGCGGTGGCGGTGTACAACCACTACAAGCGCCTCGAGAGCCGGGTGAAGCAGGGCGATGTAGAACTCGCGAAAAGTAACGTCTTGCTGATCGGCCCGACCGGAAGCGGCAAGACGCTGCTGGCGGAAACGCTGGCGCGCCTGCTCAACGTGCCCTTCACGATTGCCGATGCCACCACGCTGACCGAAGCGGGCTATGTGGGCGAGGACGTCGAGAACATCATCCAGAAGCTTCTGCAGAAGTGCGATTACGACGTAGAGAAAGCTCAGACCGGCATCGTCTACATTGACGAAATCGACAAGATTTCGCGCAAGAGCGATAACCCCTCGATCACGCGCGACGTGTCGGGCGAGGGCGTGCAGCAGGCACTGCTGAAGCTCATCGAAGGCACCATCGCTTCGGTGCCGCCGCAGGGCGGTCGCAAGCACCCGCAACAGGAGTTCCTGCAGGTCGACACCTCCAACATCCTGTTCATCTGCGGCGGCGCTTTCGCGGGGCTGGAGAAAATCATCCGCGATCGCTCCGAGAAGGGCGGGATCGGTTTCTCGGCCGAAGTGAAAAGTAAGGACACTCGCAAGACAGCGACCGAAACCTTGCATCAGGTTGAGCCGGAAGATCTCATCCGCTACGGTTTGATTCCCGAGTTCGTGGGCCGCCTGCCGGTAGTGGCCGTGCTCGACGAACTGCACGAAGACCAGCTGGTGCAAATCCTGACCGAACCGCGCAACGCGCTGACCAAGCAGTTCGGCAAGTTGTTCGAGATGGAAGGCTGCGCGCTTGAGTTCCGTGAAGACGCCCTGCGCGCAGTGGCCCGTAAGGCGGTTGAGCGCAAGACCGGTGCCCGCGGTCTGCGCTCCATTCTGGAGGCCAACCTGCTCGACACGATGTACGACCTGCCGTCGCTGAATAATGTTTCTAAAGTCGTGGTCGACGAATCCGCCATCAACGGCGAGTCCAAGCCCCTCATCATCTATGAAGGCGCCGACATTCCCAAAGCCGCCGCTGACTGAGTTGCCTTTAATTGCTGGTCCCCTCAGCATCTCGTAACGAGAGCGCTACCTTGTCGGTAGCGCTCTGGCGCGTGTCAGCGCGCGCCGCATCCCCTGAACTGCGTTCGGCCATCCGCCGGACCATCATTGAGGACATGTGCCCATGAGTACCAGTTCGACGCTGATCCCTGTGCTTCCCCTGCGTGATGTGGTGGTCTATCCCCACATGGTCATCCCGCTGTTCGTGGGGCGCGACAAGTCCATCAAAGCGCTTGAACGCGCCATGGACGAAACCAAACAGATTTTGCTGGTGGCCCAGCGCAGCGCGGCGGACGATAACCCGCGCCCGCAGGACATCCACGAGATCGGCACGATCTCCAACATCCTGCAGCTGCTGCGGCTGCCTGACGGCACCATCAAGGTCCTCGTTGAAGGCGTGCAGCGTGCGCGGGTTCGGGCGTTTGAGGACCTCGGCTACATGTTTGCCGCCGAGACCGAACTGCTCGACTCCGTGCCGGCTTCGGAGCGCGAAATGGAAGTGCTCACGCGGTCGCTGATGAATCAGTTTGACCAGTACGTGAAGCTGAACAAGAAAGTGCCGCCGGAAATCATTTCCTCGCTGGCGAGCATCGACGACGCCTCGCGCCTCGCGGACACCGTGGCCGCCCATATGTCGATCAAAATCCAGGACAAACAGAAGATCCTGGAGCTGGTTGATCTGCGCGAGCGACTGGACCAGCTACTGCTGATGCTGGAAACCGAAATTGACCTGCTGCAGGTGGAAAAACGCCTGCGCGGCCGGGTCAAGAAGCAGATGGAGAAGAGCCAGCGCGAGTACTACCTGAATGAGCAAATGAAGGCCATTCAGAGCGAATTGGGCGATCTGGAAGACGGCACCAACGAGTTCGATGAAATCGCCAAGCGCATCAAGCGCGCCGGCATGACCAAGGAAGCGCGCAAGCGCGCCGAAGCGGAGCTGAAAAAGCTGCGGATGATGTCGCCCATGGCCGCTGAAGCCACGGTGGTGCGCAACTACATCGACTGGATGCTGAATGTGCCGTGGAAGACGCGCTCGAAAATCAGCACCGACATCGTCAAGGCCGAAGAAGTGCTCGACGAAGACCACTACGGTCTGGAGAAGGTCAAGGAACGCATTCTCGAGTACCTCGCGGTTCAGCAGCGCGTGAAGAAGATGAAGGGCCCGATTCTCTGCCTCGTGGGCCCGCCGGGCGTCGGCAAGACCTCGCTGGGGCGCTCGATCGCGCGGGCGACCAACCGCAAGTTCGTGCGCATGTCGCTGGGCGGCGTGCGCGATGAAGCCGAGATTCGCGGTCATCGCCGCACCTATGTGGGCTCGCTGCCCGGCAAGGTGCTACAGAACTTGGCCAAGGTCGGCACCAAGAACCCGCTTTTCCTGCTCGACGAAGTCGACAAGATGGCGATGGATTTTCGCGGCGATCCGGCCTCCGCGCTGCTGGAGGTACTGGACCCTGAACAGAACACCAGCTTCAACGACCACTATCTGGAAGTGGATTACGACCTGTCGGATGTGATGTTCGTCACCACCGCCAACAGCCTCAACATTCCTGGACCGCTGCTCGACCGCATGGAAGTCATCCGGCTTGCCGGATACACCGAAGACGAGAAGGTCAGCATCGCGCAAAAATACCTGTTGCCGAAACAGATTGAGGCCAACGGTCTCAAGCCGTCCGAGCTTGCGGTCAACGAGGCCGCGTTGCGCGACATCATTCGCTATTACACCCGCGAAGCCGGCGTGCGCAGTCTGGAACGGGAGATTGCAAATCTCTGCCGCAAAGTGGTCAAGCAGGTGCTGCAGAAGCCGGCTGAAAAGCTCATCACGGTCAATCCGAAGCTGCTTGAAAAATACCTTGGCGTGAAGCGTTTCCGTTTCGGACGCGCCGAAGAAGAAGACCGCGTGGGGCAGGTGACCGGTCTGGCGTGGACCGAGGTCGGCGGCGATCTGCTGACTATTGAAGCCGTGGTGGTTGCCGGCAAGGGCAAGGAAACCTACACCGGGCGTCTCGGTGACGTGATGCAGGAGTCGATCAAGGCAGCCTTGACCGTCATCCGCAGCCGGGCGGCGACGCTGGGCATCAAGCCGGATTTCTACCGCCACTACGATGTGCACTTCCACGTGCCCGAAGGGGCCACGCCCAAAGATGGCCCCAGCGCCGGCGTTGGGATGTGTACTGCGCTGGTCTCGGCGCTGACGGGCATTCCGGTCCGCGCCGACGTGGCGATGACGGGCGAGATTACCCTTCGCGGCGAAGTGCTGCCCATCGGCGGCCTGAAGGAAAAATTGCTTGCGGCCCTGCGTGGCGGCATCAAGACGGTAGCGATTCCACAAGAGAATGAGCGTGAGCTGAAAGAGATTCCGGCGAACATCAAACAGGGCCTTGAGATTAAGCCGGTGCGATGGATCGACGAAGTGTTCACGCTGGCGCTACAGCGTATGCCCGAACCCTTGCCCGCCTCCTACGAGGAGGCAGCGCCGGCGGTGGCGGAAGAGTCGGGCGAGCAGGATTCGATTCGTCCACACTGAGTACCCATGGTGATGCCGCGCGCCTCGGCGCGCGCCGTCAAAAATGTATTTTTTAAACTGGAACCAATGGTTCCCACGAGGACATTGCATGAATAAATCTGATCTTATCGACGCCGTCGCGGATTCCGCCGACCTCAGCAAAATGGCCGCCGCACGCGCCGTTGACGCGACGCTTGCCGCGATCGGCAAGGCCCTGGCTGCCGGCGATTCCGTGGCGCTCGCGGGCTTCGGCACCTTCCAGGTCAAGACCCGCCCGGCCCGCACCGGACGCAATCCGAAGACGGGTGAAGCGCTCGCGATCGCCGAAAGCAAAATCCCTGCATTCAAATCTGGCAAAGGGCTAAAGGATCTACTAAAGTAGCGCTCCCTTCGGGTGCTTAGCTCAGTCGGAAGAGCGTC
>JALRCR010000092.1 GCA_023257255.1 Gammaproteobacteria bacterium
CTGCGCGATCTGGGCGCCGACGTCGAGGCCGAGGCCTATCTGCACGCGACACCGCAGGACCTGATGGGCCAGAACGTGTTCTGCACCTCGCTTGCGGGCGAAGAGATCGGGCGGCTGTCAACCTGGGGGACGCACCCGCTGTCGCGCGCCGCCCACCAGCTGGCCTCGCCCTGCCACATGAACGACCTGCCGCAGACCTTCATGGAGCCGCTGCTGTTCAAGACCGCCTGCGCGCGCGGCACACAGGCGCGGATGTCGACCGAGTACATCGACCATGCGCAGGATGCGACAGGCGTCACCACCACGCTCTATGACCGGCTCACCGAGCAAACCATCAGCGTGCGTTCGCGCTATCTCATCGGTGCCGACGGCGGCAACTCGCTGGTTGCGGCCCACGCCGGGTTGCCGTTTGAAGGCAGCATGGGGGTGGGCGGGTCGATCAATATCCTGTTCAAGGCCGACCTCTCGCGCTACGTCGCGCATCGCCCCTCGGTGTTGTACTGGGTGCTGCAGCCGGGTTCCAACGTGGGCGGGATTGGCATGGGCCTGGTGCGCATGATCAGGCCCTGGCACGAGTGGTTGATCGTGTGGGGCTACGACATCCAGCAGGGTGAACCGGCGGTGGACGAAGCCTTCGCGGTGAAGGTGGTGCGGGATCTTGTGGGCGTACCGGATCTGCCGGTGGAACTGCAGTCGGTCTCGACCTGGACGGTCAATAACCAGTACGCCACGCGCCTGCATAACGGTCGGGTTTTCTGCATGGGGGACGCGACCCATCGGCATCCGCCCTCGAACGGACTGGGGTCCAATACCTCGATTCAGGACGCCTTCAATCTGGCGTGGAAGATGGCGCTGGTGCTGAAGGAACAGGCCGGTCCCGGGTTGCTCGAGACCTACACCGCAGAGCGCGCGCCGGTAGCGCGGCAGATTGTGCGGCGGGCGAATCAGTCGATTGAGGAGTTCGGGCCGATCTTCAAGGCGCTGGGGCTGCTCGACTCGGTGGATCCGGTCACCATGCAGCAGAACATGGACGCGCGCTGCGACGCGACGCCGGCGGCAGAGGCGCAGCGTGAGGCCATTCGTCAGGCCATTGCGTTCAAGGCCTATGAGTTCGACGCCCACGGCGTGGAAATGAACCAGCGCTATCAATCGAGCGCCGTGTGCCCCGACGGCGGCGTCGATCCGGGCTTCACGCGCGATGCGGAACTGAACTATCAGCCGACGACGTTTCCCGGCGCGCGCCTGCCGCACGCGTGGCTGCACGCGGCGGACGGGCGCAGGTGCTCCACGCTCGATTTGTGCGGCCACGGCCGCTTCACGCTGTTCACCGGCATCGGCGGCGAGCCCTGGGCGCAGGCGGCGGCGATGCTCGCCGAGACGCTGGGGATTGCAATTGCGACGGTCGTCATCGGCCCGCGCTGCGACTGGCAGGACCACAGCGGCGATTGGGCGCGCGTGCGGGAGATCGGAGACAGCGGCGCGCTGCTGGTGCGCCCCGACCAGCACGTGGCGGCGCGCTTTGAGCGTCTGTCCGCCGACCCGGTAACGCCGCTCCGCGCGGCGCTGAACCAGCTCCTCGCCCGCTGAGGCGCGCCTATTGCCAGCGTGGCGGGCGCTTTTCCACAAAGGCCTGAATCCCTTCGCGCCCATCCGGCGTGCTGAAGATATTGCAGAGCGTTTCGATCTGGTTCTCGACGTTGCGTCGATAGTCCAGATCGTTCGCCCGCATGAACGACTGCCGGCCGAGCGCCATGATGGTCGGCGACTTGGCCGCCAGCACGCCCGCGAGCGACAGTGCCTTGGTCTCGAGCTCGGCGCGCGGCACGGCATGGTTGATGATCCCCAGCGCCACCGCTTCTGCGGCGGGAATCGGCTGGCCGCCAAACAGCAGTTCAAAGGCCTTGTGGCGGCTGATCTGGCGCGGCAGATGGGCGTAGTGGATGGCCGGGATGAGCCCGATGTCGATTTCCGGATAGCCAAGGTCAATGTCGTCCGCGGCCAGTATCAAATCGCTGGTAATCGCGAGCGTCATGCCCGCGCCGCGGGCCGGGCCGTTGATGGCGACGATGGTGGGCTTGGTCAGCGCGTACTGGATGTTCATCGTCTCCATGTAGAACTTGTAGACGAACTCGCGCAGATCCTGCGTGCTGCCGGCGGCGACCATCTTCAGATCCATGCCGCCGCAGAACATGCCGGGCAGGGCGCTGGTGAGAATGATGGCGCGCACTTCGGGGTCGGCATCGGCCCGCCGGAGCGCGGCGTGGATGGCGTCGATCATCGCGTGGTCGATGGCGTTCACCGGTTTGCGGTTCAGCGCGATGACGGCAATGCGTTCGGAGACCTCGTAGTCAAGACGGTGGTCGGCGGTCATGGGCAATTCCTTGCGTTGGCGGACGGAAACAGGTCGGCAGTCTTACCCGTTCGGGCGCCGCGCGTCACGCGGCGCAGGCTTGAGTAATCAGCGTCTGCCGCCCATCATCCGGTGCCGGGCTGCGGGCCCGGAAAGTCCTGCCGCACGCCAGCCCCCGACGAATCCTGAAGCGCCGTGTGCCGGCGCTCAACAGCCCCGCTGGGCGAAACGTGTCCCGGCAGTGAGGCGCGAGAGGAGGCCGCAGGATGTGGCGTGGAGGGCGTGATTTTTTCAAGCCGGCTGGCGTGGGCTGACCGGTGTTTACAGCACAGTGTGATGACGGAGACCGCCGATGACTTCTACCGCAATCCGATCCGCCGACAATGCCCGCGCCAACGCGCCACGCGACTACGAAGTCATCGTGATCGGCGGCGGCGTAGCCGGCATCTATCAAATCAAGCGTCTGGCCGATCTGGGGGTGAAAGCCACCCTGCTGGAGGCCTACAGCGACCTGGGCGGCACCTGGTACAACAACCGCTATCCGGGCGCGCGCTTCGACTCCGAGTCCTTTACCTACGGCTATTCGTTCTCGAAGGAAGTGCTGGACGAATGGGACTGGACCGAGTGGTACTCGCCGCAGCCGGAGACGCTGCGCTATCTCAATTTTGTGGCCGACAAGTTCGATCTGCGCAAGCACATGCAGTTCAACTGCCGGGTGGTCTCGATGCACTTCGACGAGCAGACCGACATCTGGCGGCTGACGCTGGCCGACGGTCGCAGCCTCACCACGCGCTTCGTGATCACGGCCTTGGGCATTTTGTCGATTCCCACGCGGCCCAGCTTCAAAGGCATGGAGACCTTCAAGGGGCAGTCCTTCCATCCCTTTGATTGGCCGCACGACCAGCCCGATCTCACCGGCAAGCGCGTGGCGATTATCGGGACCGGCGCAACCGCGATCCAGATCATCCCCGAAGTGGCCAAGGTGGCGGGGCGGCTCACGGTATTCCAGCGCCGCCCCAACTGGGCCGCGCCGCTGAACAACGCGAAAATCGACAAGGCCGAAATGGCCAAAATCCGTGCCCGTTACGAGGAGATTTTTGCGGTCTGCGCGCGTACCCCGGGCGGCTTCGAACACGAGCCCGACCGGCGGGGCTTCTACGACGTCACGCCGGCCGAACGTCGCGAACTATGGGACCGGCTCTACGACGGTCCGGGCTTCGGGATCTGGCTGCAGAACTTCGTGGAAATTTTCACCGACGAAGCCGCCAACGCGGAGTTCTCGGCCTATATCGCCGAGCGCATTCGCGGCCGGGTGCACGACAAGGCGCTGGCCGAGAAACTCATTCCCAAAGATCACGGCTTTGGCATCCAGCGCGTGCCGCTGGAAACCGGCTACTTCGAGACCTACAACCGCGACAACGTGGAACTGGTGGACTCCGGCGAGACGCCCATTGCGGAAATCACCCCTGAGGGCCTGCGCACCACCGACCGCAGCTTTGAATTCGACGTCATCATCTACTCCACCGGCTTCGACTCCTTCACCGGCGCCTTCGACAAAATCGACATTCAGGGCGCGAACGGGCTGAAGCTGCGCGACAAATGGGCCGACGGTCCGATCACCTTCCTCGGGCTCATGGTGAGCGGCATGCCGAATCTGGTGATGCTGGCCGGGCCACAGACCGCAGCCACCAATTTTCCGCGCGGCGCGGAACTGGCGGTCGACTGGGTGACGCCGTTCCTGGAATACCTCTGGCAGCACGGCTATACGCGCTTCAATGCGCAGGAAGCGCCGGAACAGCACTGGCACCAGCATGTGAAAGACATGTATCAGGGCGTGCTGATGGGCAAAGCCAAAAGCTGGATCACGGGCTACAACGGCAACCTGCCGGGGCACGAATACGGCAAGACGCGCTACAACATCTATGCCGGGGGCGGGCCGAAGTACGCCCGCACGCTGCAGCGCTGTACCGACAAGGGCTACGACGGGGTCGATTTGTCGTAGGCGGGGCCGCCGGTCATCCGGCGAAGGTCATTTTTTAAGGAAGGGAATGACGGGATGAAGCGGAACTTTTACGTGGCCTACGTGCGCGACCCCGACGGACACAAGCTGGCCGGGGTGTGTCGCGGGTTTATGTCACGGCCGGGCGGCAGGCGCTGACGCGCCGGGTACTATCGCGGCGCACGCGCCGCTCCCACAGAAGAGGGAGGCGCGCTGGGAGGCCCCTGTGGGAGCGGCCGGTTGGCCGCGACTGGGTCTGACGAAAGCGCCAGGGACTTTTCGCGGCTTGCGCGCCACTCCCACAGAAGAGGGAGACTCCCCGGGCGGCCTCTGTGGGAGCGGCCGGTCGGCCGCGATAGCGTTTGGCGAATGTGCGAGGGCTATCGCGGCGCGCTCGCCGCACTGCCGCTTGAAGTGGCCGCCGCCGCTACCACGCGCCAGCTAGCCGCGTCGCGCTGGAGCGGCCAGGCCCGGCGTTCGACTGGGCACCGCTGCGGCCAGCTGTGCGCCGGTCTTGAAGAAGGCGATGCTTTGCTGCAACTGATCGGCCTGGCCCGAGAGCTCCTCGCTGGTGGCCGCCAGCTGCTCAGAGGCCGAGGCGTTCTGCTGCGTGGTCTCATTGAGCTGCGTCATGGCGCTGCCGATCTGCGTCACCGAGTCGCGCTGCTCGCTGCTGGCTGCAGCAATCTCCTGCACGAGTTGGCTGGTCTTTTGAATGCTGGGCACGATTTGGTCCAGCAGGCGCCCGGCATGCTCCGCGGTTGACACCCCGGTGCCGGCCAAATCACCGATCTCCTGCGCCGCCAACTGGCTGCGCTCGGCCAGCTTGCGGACCTCGGCGGCCACCACCGCAAAGCCTTTGCCGTGTTCGCCGGCGTGGGCGGCCTCAATGGCCGCGTTCAGCGCCAGCAGGTTGGTCTGGTAGGCGATGTCGTCCACGATCCCGATGGTGGTGGAAATCTTCCGCATGGCCGCCACCGTCTGGCCGACCACGCTGCCGCCCTCCAGCGCTTCCTCACTGGCCTTGCTGGCCATGCCGTCGGTGACGCGGGCGTTGTCACTGTTCCGCGCGATCGAGGCCGACATCAGGTTGACGCTGCTCGTGGTCTGCTCAACGCCGGCCGCCTGCTGGCTGGCCGCTTGCGACAGCGCCTGTGCCGTCGCGCTGATCTCGGAGGCGGCCACGGTCAGCGCATCCGACGCGCCGCGCACCTCGCCGATCACGCGGGTCAGACGCTCTGCGGTGGCGTTGGCACTTTGCTTGACCTCGCCGAAGAGGCCCGCGTATTCGCGCGTGATGCGGTGGGTCAGGTCGCCTTGCGCCAAGGCCGATAGCGCCTGCGCCGTGTCGTTCATCACGCCCTCGCTGGTGTCGAGCAATTGGTTCATGGCGGCGGAGAGATTGCCGAAGAAACCGGTTTTGCCGGCCATGTTGATGCGTCCGCTGAGGTCGCCGTTGACCGCGGCGCTCACGATGGCCGAAACCTCCTGCTCGGCCGTAATCTCGTCGGTACGGTCGTCCCACTGCATGATGTGACCCATCGGCTGGCCCCGCTCGTCGTGCACGGCGCGCGCGAGCAGCCGCAGTTTGCGACCCTCGATTTCCATGTCCACGGTCTCGCCGGAACGCACCGCATGGTCAAAGCCGTCCGCGTCCCGGGTGTTGCTGAACAGCGTTCGGAGCGGGTTACCGTAGAAGGCCTCCGTATCAAAGGATGGGCCACCCAAGCGCTTCAGCAGCGCCTTGGCCGGCGGCGTGGCGTGTACCAGATGCGCGTCTGCGTCGGTGACGGTCACGCTGACCGGCAGGCTGTCCAGCGAGAGCCGAATGCGCTGGTTAAATGTTGCCGCGGCGGCGGCCCGTGCCATTTGCGCCTTGGCCGCGTTCACGACCTCGGTGATGCGCGCCTTCTGTCCCGGCAGCGGCTCCATGCTCTCGTTGAAGCGCCCGTTCGCATATTGATCCATCAGGTCGACCGCGCGTGCGTTCAGATCCAGATGCGACTGCACCATTGCGTTCACACCGGCGGCCAACGCGCCGTAGCTTCCCGGTAGTTCGGCGGCCGGCATCTGATGCGAAATGACGCCAGCGTCGTGTTGCTTGGCCATTTCGCTTTGCGCCGCCCGAAAGCGCTCCAGCACGCCGTGCACCGTGCTGAGCGAGCGCAGCACCTCTGCAATTTCATCGCGCGTGCGCGGTGCGGCGGGCGGCTGGCTGAGGTCGCCGTCGGCCAGTTCGACGAGCTGCTGTTGCACCGATCGCAGGCCGTGGCTGGTGACCAGAAAAAAGCTGTAGAACAGATAGGCGGCAAGCAACAAGACCCCGGACACCATCGCGCCCGCCCAGTGCATCTTCTGCCGCAAGCCGTCGATACGCGCCGCTAGACGCTCATCCAGCGTCGGCAGCGCCTTCGCATAAAAGCCTTGCAGGCGCTGCGCCACTTCCTCGCCGGTGGTAAAGAAGCCAAGCGCGCCTGCGGCCTCGCCCTGTTCCTGAGTTTGCGCGTCGCCGCCGGCGGCCATAAAGGCGTCGGCCTGTTCAAAGAAGCCCATGTCGAGCTTCGCCTGCGCGGCCGGTGTGGCGGCAAACACCTTGGCAAGGTAAGCCCGCGCGGTGCCGAGCCCGGTCTGCGCATTGGCGCTCCACACCGCGTAGCGGATCACATCGCCCGTGGCCAGTGCCGCCTGCTGTGCCGCATGTCGTTCCCGGGCGTAGGTCCCCCAGGCCCAGATCTGGCCCAGATCCGAGCGTAGCTGCGGCAGGATGTTGATCGTGCTGAAGAGATAGTAGGTGTCGATGTCCGGGTCGAGCGCCAGATTCGAGTTGTCGCCGATGCTGCCCACAAGTTTGCCCAGCTTTTCGTTGACCGCGTCATAGACCGAGGTGCCGTCGGCATTGAGGCCGGTGGGGGACTGCACCGCCAGCTGCCAGACGGCGCGCAAGGCGTCGAAATCTGCACGCAGGCCGAGCGGATCGCCGGCGGCGCCGAGGTGCTCCCCGAACGCCTTGAGCGCCTGCTGCATCTGTTCCTTGCCGATGCCGATCGACGCCGCGCCGTCGTATCCCCCAGCGGCGGCGCGGCTGAGATCGCGCACCGTCAGCAGTGCGCCTGAAATCGGCACCAGCTGCTGGAAGGCGCTAACGCCCACGCGCTCCTTTGCGCTGAATTCGATCTAGGCGTTCTGTGCGGTGACGAAGTAGTACCCGAGCAGGGCTACCGGCAGCAGAAACATAACGGAAATGATCAGGGCCTTGACCGGAAATTGGACGCTGCCCATCAGGCCGGTGCCCGGCAGCCAGAGGAATGAATAGCCGCGCGGGCTGCGGGCGGCTGTGCGCTGATCTGCGTGAGGTGACATCGTGCGTAGCCTTTGGGTCCTGCCGGTGGCGCCCGGCGGGCGGCCCCGGGCAGAGGTGGCGCGCGCTGCGAGCGAGCCATCCCTGCACATCGGCTTCGGCTAGCAGATTCTTGAGTGAGCGGCCCGCGCACTGTCGGCGCCAGATGGCGCATCGGCCGTCACAACAAATAGAAATCCAGCACCGGTGACACGCTGTCGTTCTGCAGGTGGATTTTCTTGCTGGCGAACTGCCAGTCCCCGGTCGAGCGCACCAGCGCCACTTCGTAGTAGCCGAAATGCACGCGCTGGACGGTCGTGCGCGGCTCAAAAATCTGCACCTGAAAACTGCAGCGCGCGTCGATGCGCGTGGCGCTGGCACCGGTCACGCCCAGATTGCCGATGAAGTGGGTGGTGCGGGGCATGGGCATGGTGGTCAGGGAGGTGCGCGAACGCAGTCGCATCACGCGCTCTTCCAGACCTTCGCGCTGTGTGTGGTAGATGAGGGAAATTTCGGTCTCGGGGTCATCCGTTTCGCTGTGCTCGTCGCGCCAGGCCGGCACCCAGAACACGGCATCTTCGGTATACAGCGCCAGCCACGCGGCCCAGTCGCGGCGGTCGAGCAAAAAGCCTTCGCGCACGAGAAGCTCGTTGGCAATTGCGCTGGCGTCCGGGGTGTTCATGGGGTGTCCTCGCGGCTCATCAGGCGCAGCCACTCGCGGTGACCGGCATGGAAACAGGTTTCGTCGCCATATTCGCGATTGCCGTAGGTCCAGTGGGGCGAACCGAGACCCAGCTCGTCGCCGCAGTAGCGGCGCTCCCCCGTCGGCGCCAAACCGCGCGCATAGCCTTGGCTGGCCATGCGGCCGGCGGCGGCGGGATAGCCGTCCTGACAGAAGGCGTACATGAGGTTGTCGTCGGACGTGGCAAGCCCGCTGTGGTTGAAAAACTCCTCGTACTGGCGAATGCGAAACGCGCGCGCTGCCGGCGCTTCGCCTATCGGCGCCAGACAGTGCGAGTGCATGCGCGTTTTGTTCACCGCCAGCGGTTGCCAGTAGCGCAGTTGCAGGGACTGAATGTCCACGATCTGCAGATTGGGAAAGATGGTCAGATTGCGCTGGCGGAGCATCCACTTCACGCGCTCCATGCCGTAACGCTCGCGCAGTGCGGCCAGCCGCTGGGTATCCCGCGGCAGCGGGCGGCGGTCGGGACCTTGACCGCCCAGGCCCACCGACCAGGTCACGGCGTGGCCGTAGGGAAAGCTGAAGCTGGCCGCAGCTTCCGGGTCCGGATCGCCAAGATCGGTGGCCATCTCGGGCGGCACTTCGGCCGGCGGGCGCTGGCGCAGGATCTGCACGAAGGACGCGTGCGTGGGGAAGAAGTGGTAGTAGTCGAGCCCGTTCTCGAACTGGAACTTCCAGTTGCCATCAAAGGTATAGCTGACGTTGCCCGGCACGTACTCGAGTCCCTCGGGCGCCTGATCGGCGACCAGGTCCAGAAAAATCCGCGCATCGCCCAAATGCTCGGCCAGTGTCGGAACCTGCGCCGAGAGGCTGGCGAAAATAAAACCGCGGTAGCTTTCGACCTTCGCGACGGGCACGAGGTCGTGGTTGTCGGCCAGAAATGCCGCCGGGTATTGCGCCGATTCCTTGCCAGTCACGCTCACGCAGCGGCCCGCGCTGTCGTAAGTCCAGCCGTGATAGCGGCACACATGCACGCGCTGGTGGCCTTTCTTGAGCGGGCAGAGCAGCGTGCCCCGGTGCCGGCAGCTGTTCAGCAGGCCGTGCAGCTGGCCGTTGGCATCGCGACTGATGATGACCGGCACCCGGCCGATTTGGGTCGTGACGTAGTCGTGCGGTTTCGCGACCTCGCTTTCCAGCCCCACGTAGACCCAGGTGGACTCGAAAATCCGGGTCATTTCCAGCTCGAAAAGCGCGGGATTGAGAAACGCTTCGTGATGCACGCCGAAGACGCCATCGGCCGGGCGGTCGTCGATGAGCGTGGCGGGCTTGGGGGCAAGGTCAGCGGGGCTGTTCATGCGCAAATCCTGTGGCGGAGCGGCTCTAGTTTATGCCGGTGAGCGCGGTCGCGGCGGCGGGCGGAAAAATTTTCCTAAACATTTTTAAACGCGGTCGTCTTCCTGTTCTGTGGGGCTTTCAGGTGCGCAGGCAGCGCGTGTCCGCGCCCCCCGTGGCCCGAAAGCCGTAACGACAAGCCGATGCCGGGAGTAGACGAACCACCATGAGATTATTCAAATCTATTTTCTTCAAAGCGAACGAGCGGGTAGCGGCGGCGCCCTACAGCGAGCCGCCGCGCCCGCGGTCGCGGCCAGCGCCCGACAACGTGGTGGACTTCCTGCCCCACATCAACCCGCATTTCGCCGCCTCCGGCGTGTCTGCGGCGCCAGACAGCGCGCAGGCCGACACGCCCCGGGGACGCGCGTCGACGGGTCGCGCCGGCTTGCTGGATGCGCCGCAGTTGCTGCAGTTTTTCAAAGACGACCATCTGGCCCAGGGCACGCATGACGGCGCGACCTATCGCAGCCGCGAGGCGCTGGAGCAGGGGCGGCACGGCCTGATCGCAGGCTTTCAGAAGCTGCTGGAAAGCCTGGTTGAGCGACGCATCGCAGAGCATTTTCGACTGCAGGACAGCCTGCTCGAAACCGAAGGCCTCGATCGTGGCGTCGAGCGACGGCTGCAGCTGGCCTGCGAACGGGTAGAGCGGGAAATCGGCGTCTTGCGCAGCGAAATTCTGGCGGCGGCCGACGGCAAAGGGTGGGTGCTGGAGGCGCTCAATCAGTATCAGATTGGTTTTCTCCGCGGGGTTAAGACGGCGGTCGAGTTCCAGCTCATGGCCAGTGTGGCTGAAGAAGCCCTGTAGATGTTCCTGCACTATTGCGGCCTGCTGGTGGGCGAAGATCTGGGACGGCTGCCGCGTCTGCATTCGTCAACGCGGGCGCGCATCAAGGCCTTCGGGCTTGCCATGCACATTCCGGTGGCCCTGTGGGCGCTGACCAGCCATGCGGTAGCGACGGAGGTTTTCGCACTGGCCCCGTGGTCGGCGCTGTGGGTCAGCCTCTTCTGCGCCGGTCTGGTGTATGTGCTGGAGCGTCTGATCCTCGCCGTGCCGCGCAGCCTCAGCGTCGCGCTCCTGCGGGTGACGCTCGCGCTGCTGGTGGCGCTGCTGGCGGCTTCGACTTTTGATCTGGTGCTGTTCAAAAAGGAAATTGCGCAGTCGCTGCAAGACGGCATCGAGACGCGGCTGGCGATTGAGATGCGCCAGCAGCGCGAGCAGGTCTCGGCGCATGCCGCGCGCGTGAGAGACGAATGGCAGCGTACGCAGGCCGCGGCGAACTGCGAGGCGAATGGGCGTTGCGGCAGCGGCAAGGCCAGCCTGGGCCCGATCTATCGCGAGCTTTCGCGTCAGGCCGAGTTGCTGCGCGGGGATTATCTGCAGACGACGCAGGCGCTGGCGCAACTCGAGACCTCGCAGGCCACGGCGCTGCAGACGGCGGTGGCGCGCGCGCAGGAAGAGGCCGGCCTGCTGGCACGGATGGAGGCGCTGGTCAGCTACCTGCAGGACAAGCCGCACGCGCGGGCGTTCTGGGCGGTGTTGTTCGCGCTGGTGCTCGCGCTGGAGCTGGTGGTGATGCTGACCAAGGCCGCGTTTCACGAAGAAACGGTCGATGACCAAATCCTGCGAATCAGGGAAGACGCCAGCCGGCTGCAGGCACAGCGCTACCTGAAGACCCTGATTAATCCGGCAGAGCGCGTGCGCGCCCTGCTGGATGAGGAGCAGTCGCTGCCTTAGCGCGTGAGGGTCAGCCTCAGGCCGTACCGAGTTCGGCGATGAAGGTCGCCGAGTCCATCACGCGGCCGAAGTAGGGCAGCAGCACCTCCAGCGTCGCCTCGCTGTAGGCGCCCAGCATGCGGTCGGTGCAGTCGGACAACACCACCACGCCGTACTCGTGCTCGTTGGCGCTGCGCGCGGTCATTTCAATGCCAAAGTTGGTGGCAAGGCCGGCCAGCACGATGACGTTGCGGTTGAGGTTACGCAGCAAGGTCTGAAACTCGCTGCAGGTGAAGGGATCAACCTTGGCGTTATCGATTTCAAACTCCGGACGGCCGGGTTCCGGCTTCAGTTCGTCCAGCGTCGCGGCGCCCCAACTGCCGCGTACGGCCATGTTTTCTTCAGGCAGGCGCAACACGCGACCGGAGCCGCGCACGTAGCCGCCGCGACGGATCGCGAGCTCCGGGTGGCCGGGCCGGAAGGTTTCGTTGTGGTAAATAATCGGCACGCCGTGCGCGCGGCAGGCGTCGATTACCGAGGCAATGCGGTCTTTGGTATCCGGGAAGGGCAGCGTATCGCGGGTGAAGCTGTAACCCCGGCCATCCGGATGCCAGAAGTCGTTCTGCAAGTGGGTAATGACGAGCACAAGGTCGTGCACCGGCACGGGCGGAAAGTCGGTCGACATGGGGCTATTCCTGCAAAGGCACCAGCCCGCAGTCTAGTCGGCGCCCCGCGAGCGGTCAGCAGGACGATGCGTTGTGCTTCGGGGG
>JALRCR010000093.1 GCA_023257255.1 Gammaproteobacteria bacterium
CCGGCAGCGGCCTCGAGATCGTCCAGACGATAGCGCCGCCCGTTGCCATCGACGATGCGAACCTGCCGGCGCGCACCGTACTTGTGGTTCCACGTGCCGGGCACGCGCAGCACGCGCGCCAGATCCTTGGCGCCATCGTCGCCGCCGACGAACATCACCCAGGCCCGCTGCGCCGTGACGGCGCGCGTCCGTGCCTCGGCGTTGCCGCTCCCAGTGGATTCGTGGGAGGGGCATCGCCCCGACTTGGTGAGTCGTGGATTTGGGGCGGGCGAATGCGCCGAGGGGGATTACCCCGCGCCGCGGCTGGTGTGCTTGCCCGCGCGGGCACTAGGAATTTCGCAGGGCTTAAAAGACGTCGCCCTGCCGCCCATAGGTGGGGGAGGCGGGCAGGGCGAGGAAAGCAGGTGAACGCGGCAGAGTTTGGGCAGCCTGCGTGACAGGCTGATGAACGGCTATCGGGTTAAGATGGCGCCCCGATTACGCGCGCAGCGGAGTGAGGCCATGGCCATGCAGGACACCTTTGAACTTGTCGAAGTCGGGCCGCGCGACGGTCTGCAAAGCCAGCCAACGCTGGTGGATACCGCGACCAAGCTGGCTTTCATCGAACGCCTGGTCGATGCCGGCCACACCCGCCTCGAGGTGGTGAGCTTCGTCAATCCCAAGCGCGTGCCGCAGATGGCCGATGCCGACGAGGTGATGGCCGGCCTGCCGCAGCGGCCCGGGGTGAATTACATCGGGCTGGTGCTGAACCAGAAAGGCTTCGAGCGGGCGATGGCGAGCCCCTTGCAGCAAATCAATTCCGTCGACGTTGCCAGCGACACGTTCTGTCAGCGCAATCAGGGCACAACCTCGGCGGCGATGTTTGAGTCGATCAGCCTGATGGCGCGCGAGGCGCAAGCCGCCAAGCGCTTCTTTGGCGTGACCATCGCGGCGAGCTTTGGCTGTCCCTTCGAGGGCGTGGTCAATCCCGATCGAGTGGTGGAGATGGTGCAGCGCTATGTCGACCTGGGCGTGAGCGAAATTGCGCTGGCCGACACCATTGGCGTTGCGGTGCCCTCGCAGGTCAGCGCGCTGCTCGCGCGAGTGATGCCGCGCCTGAACGGCATTCCGCTGCGGCTCCACTTTCACAACACGCGCAATACCGGCATTGCCAACGTCTACGCGGCAGCGCTGGCCGGGGTACGGGTGTTTGATGCGAGCTGTGGCGGCGTTGGCGGCTGTCCTTTCGCGCCGGGCGCGACCGGCAATGTCGGCACGGAGGACGTGCTTTACATGCTGCAGGGCATGGGGCTGCACGGCACGGTGTCCTTGCCTGCCATCATCGAAACCGCGCGCTGGCTGGAAGGCCCATTGGGGTCGCGGATGCCGGCCATGGTCAGCCGCGCCTCGCCGTTTCCGCCGCTCGCAGCCAGCGCCTGATCCGCGTTGCGACAGGACCACGCCGCGCCGCTCTACGTGGCGCTGGTGATCGCCGGCGCGCTGTTGATGGCCGCCAAAGGGATTATCGCCAAGCTGCTCTACAAGGCCGGCATCACGCTGGAAGCCTTGCTGGTGCTGCGCGCCCTGATGTCGCTGCCGCTGATTTGGGGCTGGGCGGCGCTACGCGGTGAACTGCACCGGGTGTTCGCCGCGCCGCGTCGCACGCTGGCCTATGCGGCGCTGGGTGGTCTTTCGGGCTATTACGTGGGCACATGGTGCGATTTCCGCGCGCTTCAACTGATCGACGCCAGCCTCGAACGCGTGCTGCTCTTTACCTATCCGGCGATCGTGGTGCTGGTGCGGGCGGCGCTCGGGCGGCGCTGGCCGGCATGGCGCGAAACGGTGGCGGTGCTCCTGACCTGGCTGGGCGTCGTGCTCGCGGTGGGCGGCTTTGATGCCGATCTCTGGCGCGCCAACGCCCACGGTGCGGCGCTGGTGCTCTTGTCGGCGGCCCTCTTCGCCGGCTACCTGCTGGCCAACGAGCATGTGGGCAGCCGCATCGGCAGCGTCGGCTTCATGGTGGTGGCCTCGACCAGCGCGGCGCTGGGGCTTTCGCTGCATTTCGCGGCGGTGGCCCCGCTGTCGGCCGTGTGGTCGCTCTCGCCTTCGCTGCTGCTCGCGATTCTCGGCATGACCGCGTTCACCAACGTGCTGCCGCTGTTCATGATCTCGGCCAGCATCGCGAAGATCGGTGCGGCGCGGGCGGCGATCATCACCGCCGTGGGTCCGCCCACCACGCTGCTGCTGGCCTGGTGGCTGCTGGGGGAAGTGATGGGGTCGGTGCAGTTGGCCGGCGCACTGTGCTGCGTCGGCGGGGTGATGATTCTGGAAGTCGGGCGGGCGAGGGGCGCGCCGGCGGCGGCTTAGCCCGGGTCTTCGTCCTCGGCCTGCGGCCCGGCGGCCTTGCTGCTTTCGGCGTACAGCCAGGCCGTTGCGCGCCGCCAGCTCTCCGCCGGCCGCGCCGGCATGCCGGCATAAAGACCCGGATGACGCAGCGACTTGGTGATGCCGGACTGGCCCAGCACGGTGATGTCGTCGCCGATCTGCAAATGCCCGGCAACGCCGACCTGACCCGCCAGCGTGACGCGGTCGCCCAGCTTCGTGCTGCCAGAAATCCCGACCTGCGAGACCAGCAGGCAGCCCTCGCCGGTTTTCACGTTGTGCCCCAGCATGACCAGATTGTCGATCTTGGTGCCGCGACCAACCCGCGTTTCGGTAAAACGACCGCGATCGATGGTGGTATTCGCGCCCACTTCCACGTCGTCTTCCAGCACGACGTTGCCGAGCTGCGGGATTTTCACGTGCTCGCCGTTGTAGGTGACGAAGCCAAAGCCGTCGCCGCCGATCGAGGCGCCGGGCTGCAGGATGACGCGCTGGCCGAGCACGCAGTCTTCGCGCACCACGGCGTGGGGATAGAGCTCGCAGTCCTCGCCCAGTACGGCGCGGTCCATCACCACCACGCCGGCGTGCAGCACGCAGCCGGCACCAATCACCGCACCGTCACCAATCGCGACATAGGGACCGATCTGGACGTTGTCGCCGAGTTCAGCGTTGGGGTGAATGACGGCCGAGGGATGGATGCGTTCGGTCTGGGAGTAGCGGGAGCGTTCAAAGAGGGTGGCGATGCGCGCCATCGCGTATTCCGGCGCGGCGTGCTCCACACAGGCTTTGCCGGGGATCCGCGCACCCGGTTTCACCACGAAGGCGGGGATCCGCGAGGCTGCCGCGAGGCGCGCGTGTTTGCCGCTGGTGACGAAAGAAAGGCGACCCGGCAGGTCGTCGGTCACGCCGCACAGGCCCGCGATGGGCAGGTCGGCATCGCCGTGCAGGACTAGCTCAAACTGGATGGCGATAGCGCCGAGGGTAATCACGCGGCCTCCTTCAAATGCGGTCGAATGGTGACTCATGCGGGGGGGCATTGGTATACCCTTGGCCGCCCGCGCCACGCCCGGGTTGTCGTCAAGGGAGCGCTGATGTCCAACCTGCTTACCTCTGCCTGGCTGAAAGACCCCGGGCATTTTCTTGCCCTCGGTGGCGGCAGCGGGCTGGCGCCGCGCGCGCCCGGCACCTTTGGCTCGATGGTGGGCGTGGGCGTCTATGCGCTCATGGCTACGCTGCCGCTGCCGTTATATCTGGTGCTAACGGCCTTGATGTTCGCGCTGGGCATCCCGCTCTGCGGGCGCACGGCGCGGGCGTTGGGGGTGCATGACCATCCAGCAATCGTGTGGGACGAGGTGGCGGCCATGCCGGTGGCCCTGCTCAGCGCGGGAGGCGACTGGCGCTGGATGCTGGTGGGATTCGCCCTGTTCCGGCTGTTTGATATCTGGAAGCCCTGGCCGATCCGCTGGGCCGACCGCAGCGTCCACGGCGGGCTGGGCATCATGCTGGACGACCTCGGCGCCGCCCTGCTGGCCGCCGCGGCGCTGGTCTCGTGTCAATATTTCGCCTACTTTCAGGCCTTAAACTGAACGCTGACATTTAAAAAGCAAGCAAACGCCCGCAATGTCATCGCCTGTTTTCAAAACCTTTGCTGCTGGCCTGCTGGCTGCCGGCGTGCTGCTCGCGCCGACCGCGCAGGCTGACATCTACAAGTACGTTGATAAATACGGCCGCGTCACGCTGACCGATCGGCCGAGTCATTCCGGATTCAAGCGGCTGGTCAGGACCTGGAAGGGCTGGAACGAGTCGTCCACGGGCCGCACCAGTTATAAGCAGCTCGCGGTCAGCCGCAAGCGCTTCCGCGAGGCCATCGCCAGCGCCGCCCGCGATCAGGAATTGCCAACCGCGCTGGTGCATGCGGTCATCACGGCTGAGTCCGCCTACAACCCCGAAGCCGTCTCCCGCGCCGGTGCGGTCGGGCTGATGCAACTCATGCCGGCCACCGCCGAGCGCTACGGCGTGCACAACCGCAAGGACCCGCACGCCAATATCAAAGGCGGGACGAGCTATCTGAAAGACCTGCTGGGGATGTTTAACAACGACGTGACGCTGGCGGTGGCGGCCTACAACGCGGGGGAGAACGCCGTCATCCGGCACGGGCGAAAGATTCCGCCGTATGAAGAGACCCGCACCTACGTGCAGCGGGTGTTGAAGTACTACGCCGACTACAAAAGGATGAAGGAGCTGTAGGCCTGCTGACCGCGTCGCGATCGAACTCGGCGTAATCAACCAGTTGAGGTGCGGCCGACCGGCCGCTCCTGTGGGAACGAGGGTCGGCCTCGCACAGCACTGATCGGGGGCTGCCCCGTCTGAGGCTGTCGCGGGCTTGGGGCTGGCGTCGCGGCGTTGCCGCTCCCACGGGGCGCGTGGGAGGGGCTTTGCCCCGACTCAGGCGGTCGCCGCCTCAGTCGGGCGCGCGCCCTTGCGCTTCAGGCGCACCGGTAGATGTTTCAGGCCGCCGACGAAAGTCGACTGCACCCATTCCACCGGGCCGGTGATCTCAATGCCGTCGTAGCGCGCGATGAGCGCTTCCATCGCCAGCCTGATTTCGAGCTTCGCCAGCGGCCCGCCGAGGCAGAAATGCGGACCGGCGCCGAAGCCGAGGTGCAGATTGGGATGGCGGGTAACGTCGAACTCGTAAGGTCGATCAAACACCGTCTCGTCGCGGTTGGCCGAGGGAAACCACAGCACCAGCCGGTCGTTTTCGCGAATGGTCTTCTCGCGCAGCGTGGTGTTGGCGGTCGCGACCCGCATCAGCGAGATCACGGGATTGGACCAGCGGACAAATTCTTCCGCCGCCAGCCGCAGCAGCTTTGGGTCCGCGCGCAGCAGTGCCATCTGCGCCGGATTTTGCAGCAGCGCGAGCACGCCGCCGGAGAAGGCATTCCGCGTGGTTTCGAAGCCGGCGAGGATGACCTGCACCGCGTTGTAGGTCGCCTCGCTCTGGCGCATCGGTCGACCCTCGACCTGCGCGTTGGCGAGCTGGCTGAGCGGGTCGGCGTGCGGGCAGCCGCGCCGCGTGGCGGTAATGGCCGCGCTGTAGTCCTTCAGGCACTGATAGCCAAAATCCATCGTCGCCGCCGCGCTGCCCAGACTGTACTCGGCGTCTGAGCCGCCGATGGCGAGCTTGCCCCAGTGCAGCAGTCGGTCCCAGTCGGATGCCGGCAGGTCCAGCACATCGCAAATCACCGCCATAGGGATGCGTACCGCGAGGTCAGTGACCAGATCGATTTCGCCGTTGGCCGGCAGGGCGTCGAAGATGCCGTCGATCAGCGCCCGGGTGCGCGCCTCGTTGTCGGCCAGCGGCTTCGGCATGAAGGGCTGGGCGATGACCTTGCGGAATTCGGTGTGCCGCGGCGGGTCGATCATCGCCACGTTCTGCCCGACGCCCCAGGCGTCGCGGGCAATCTTGGCCATTTCGGCGTCCAGCACCGGAAACACGCCTTCGCGCTCAGAGCTGAACAGCAGGGGTTCGTTCAACACCTGCTTCAAATCGGCATGGGTGAAGAGGGACCAGTAGCCGCGCCCGTCGGGGCTCGCGGTCCAGTGCACCGGATCTTCCCGGCGCATCCGGTCGAACAGCGCGTAGTAGCGGTCGCTGGCGAAGAAGGTCGGGTCGTTCAGCAGCGCGTCGACATCCATGGCAGTCCTCCGTCGGGGGGATGGTGACAAGCCCGGCGCCGTCGGTCGGCACCTTGGACTGCGGTGGAGGCTGCCGGTGAACGCGGCGCAACAGCAAGCATCGGCGCCGTGATGCTATTGCACCCGCAGAAGACCGCATGCGATCTTTCGTTCACTCCGCCATGTGTTCTCCGATACCGCGATGCCCGCGCCCGTTGCCCCCGCCGCCGTCCTGTTTCTCGATATCGCGGATTCATCCGCGCTGACCAGCCGGCTGGGCGATCTGGCGGCGGGTCGGCTGCTGCGGGCCTTGCTCGAGCGCCTGCAGGCGATAGTCGAGCGCCACGGCGGGCGGGCGGTGAAATCAGACGGGGACGACCTCATCGTTTACTTCGCGCCGGGCGATAACGTCACGGCGCGGGCGCTGGAAGCCAGCATTGCCTGTATGCAGGCGGCGCAGGAACCCGGTCTGGGGCTGTATGCCGGGCTGGCCAGCGGGCCTGTACAGGTCGCCGAGGTGCTGGGGCGTTTTGATATCAGTGGCCACACGGTGATCACCGCGGCGCGGCTGCACAAGCTGATTGAAGGCCTATCCGGCCGCATCTTTATCAGTGAGGCGACCGTCAGCGACCTGCCCGCGCCGCTCCGCGCCGGCTGCAAGGCCTTCGGCAGCCGGGTGCTGAAAGGGGTCGGCGAAATCGAGGTCTTCACCTACGAGTGGCAGGGTGGTAACAGCACCGAATTCGTCAATCTCTCGCTGCAAGATTTGCCGCTGCCCGAACTCTGGATCAGCGTCGGTGGCCGCGAGAGGCGCTTCTCCGCCCAGCAGTCCCCGGTGCAGGTGGGGCGCCAGCCGGCAGGCGGGGGCAGTGTGGTGGTGGAGGGGACCAATGTCTCCGGTCGGCATCTGGACTTCATTGTTGACGGCCAGGTCTGGCGGGTGCGCGACCGCAGCCGCTGCGGCACCTGGCTGCGGGTCGAGAACGGCAGCGTGGACGTGCCGCTCGCGGGCAAGTCCGCGGTGCTGCTGGGCGCGGGCGCGCTCTGCCTCGGCCGACACTTTGCCGACGACCCGAGCGGCGAATTCACCCTGAGTTTTCGCGTCGAGGTCCCCGGCTGAGGCCCTTGCCTGCGGCCGCTACGGCGGCTGCGTTGCCTCCCCTCTCCGACCTCTGGCACCCTAGCCGCATGATCAATCGTCTCGACAATTGTCATGGCGGATGACCAGCCGCTGGCCCTGCCCGGACACACGGTGCTCTCCCGACTCGGGCGCGGCGGCATGGCCACCGTGTGGCTGGCGCGGGAAGATGCCCTGAGCCGCCTGGTGGCGGTCAAAGTGATCGACCAGCGGCTGGATGACGACCGGCAGCTGCGGGTGCGCTTCGAGCGCGAAGCGCGGACCGCCGCCAGCCTCTCGCATCCCAGCATCGTGCCGATCTACCAGTACGGCCTGCTGGACGACGGGCGCCCCTACATGACCATGGCGTTTCTGGAAGGCGGTAGTTTGCGCGACCGCCTGCAGCGCCATGGGCCGTGTTCGGTCGAAGAGGCGCTGGCCATCACCCGCCGGGTCGCAGGGGCCTTGCAGGCGGCGCATGCGCGCAACGTCATTCACCGGGACCTCAAACCGGATAACGTGATGTTTCAGGGCGAGAACGCGCTCTTGATGGACTTTGGTATCGCCAAGGTGATGGACGCCTCCACCAACCTCACGGGAACGGGAGTTAATCCGGGCACGGTGCGGTATTTCAGCCCGGAACAAGCCCTGGGCCGGCCGCTCGATCAGCGGTCAGACCTGTATGCCCTGGGCGTCATGCTGTTCGAGATGCTTACCGGATTGAGCCCGCTGGAGGCAGAGTCCTCGGCCTCCTATCTCTACAGCATTGCTTTTCAGCCGCCGGCCCCGCTGCCGCCCCCGCTCCGCGGGCTGCAGCCCTTGCTGGATCTTTTGTTGGCCAAGGACCCGGTAGACCGCCTGGGTTCGGCCGGCGAGGTGCTGGCTGCCGTCGCGGCGATGGAGCGGAACTGGCATCGCTTCGAGTCGGCCGACCAGATCATGGCAGGCGTGACGCTGACGCCCTCCGGGCAGCGAGCGCCGCTGGTCAATCTGGATGAGTTGCCGCCCTCGGGATCCGTCACAGAAATGGATGTCGGGCTGTTGTTGCAGTCCCTGCAACGCACGCAAACCGTGCCGCCTTCGGGCCGCAGCGCGCAGCACCCGCGCCTGGCTGCGTCGTCAGCGACGGGCGAATCCCGCGTGGGCCTGCTGACGCTGCACCTCAGCCCGTCCGATGCGCGGGTGGTGCTGGAGTTAACCGACCCGCAAGGCGCCGTCCGCCGCGAAGTCTGGGCGGGGCAGCCGCTGTCGCTGCCGATCGGCGCGGTGCGCCTGTTGGCGGTCGCCGACGGCTATCAGGATCTCCAGCGCACGGTGGTGGTCAGTCCGGGCCACCACGCGGAGACGCTGACCCTTGCGCCAGCCACCTCGGCGGGGCACTCCGCGGCGGCCGAGCCTGCCCAGCCCTCGTCTTTCGGGCGCGAGCGTCGGCCAGCTTGGCCGCTCGCCCTGCTGGCGCTGGTTGCCGCCGCGGCACTCTATTTCGCCGCTGGCGGCACGCGCGCGTTGGGACCGGGCCAGACGCCAGGTGCGCAGCAGGCCGACCAGACACGCATCGATCCGGCCTTGAAAAAAGCGCTGGCCGTGCAGTTTGCGAGCCTGCAGTCAGCCCGTACCGGTTACGAAGAATCGCGGCAGGCGCTGGCCCAGCTCGCGAAGGCCGAGCGGGTCGGCGAGCCGCCCGAGCGGACGCAGCTCGACGCACTCAGCGCCGAGGCGGTGCAACTGGCGGATGCGGGCGAGTTCGAGTCGGCGATTGCACGCTTCACGCAAGCGCGCGCGGCCGCACAGGCGGCGCAAGTGGCGCTGATGGACCGGGCCTTTGCGGCGGCGACCACCGCCACCCAGACCGCGCTGACGGCGAAAAACGCCGCCGCCGCGCGCAAGGCCCTGAATGAGGCCGAGCGCCTCGCGGCGCGGCGCGCCGAATTGCTCGCCGACCAAAGGAGCGTCGCGCCATGAGGGCGGTCGACGCCATCCGCTGGTGCCGTAACAGCCTGCGGGCCTGCGCGCCCTGCTTGCTTGCGCTGCTGCTCTGTCCTGTTCCCGCCCGCGCCGAAGACCAGACGCTGATCCTGCAGCGCCTGCGCCAGCAGCTGCAGGCGCTGGAAGCGGCGGATGCCGGCCACAAGGCGCTGGCCGAGGCCATGGCGCGCGATTTCATCCCTATCCCCGGGCGCGCCTACCGGATGAGCAAATACGCGGTCACGTTCGCGCAGTGGGATGCCTGTGTGGCGGCCGGCGGCTGTAACGGCTTCCGCCCGGATGACGCCGGATGGGGCCGCGAGCAGCGGCCGGTGATCAACGTGAGCTGGGACGATACGCAGGCGTTCATCGCCTGGCTTAACGCACAAACCGGCAAGCGCTATCGCCTGCCGACCGAAGACGAGTGGGAGCACGCCGCCCGTGCGGGGACCACGACGGCCTACTACTGGGGCAACGAAATTGGCGTCAACCACGCCAACTGCGACGGCTGCGCTACCCAGTGGCGTAACCCGCAGACCTCACCGGTCGGTAGTTTCCCGGCCAATCCGTTCGGGCTCTTCGACATGCTGGGTAACGTCTGGCAGTGGACCAGCGACTGCTGGGAAGGCGACTGCGGCCGGCGCGTGCTGCGCGGTGGCGCGTGGTTCGAGGATCCGGAACACCTGCGAGTCACGACCCGCGACTGGACCGCAACCTCCGGGCGCGGGCGAATCATCGGGTTCCGGCTGGTGGAGGAGCGCTAGGGCGCCCGGGCTGCGCGTCGCGCAGCACCCGGTGCGCCCCTTCCTGGGCTCAGCTCAGGCGAAACCCTGAATAGCCCTTGTCCTTGCAGGCCTTGAACTCTTCCAGATAGCGCGGCAGCCCGCCGGGATACATCAGCATTTCGCGCTGCTTGCCCGGGATATTCGCGCCCATGTACCAGGAATCGGCCTTGGGGAAGAGCGTGTGCTGGGCGAGCTCCATGATGTGGTCGCGCCAGTGGTCTTCGGCCGCCGGCTCGGCTTCGATGCGGCGGTGACCCTGTGCGCGCAGGTGCGCCAGCAGTTCAACGATGCACTCGCCCTGGTATTCCGCGCTGGACGGGCCGTTGCAGAAGCCGGTCGGCGCCTGCGGGCCGTAGCTGAAGAGCAGATTGGGAAAGCCCGAGGTCGCGACACCCAGCTGGGTGCGCACGCCTTTGCGCCATTTGTCCTTGATGGTGGTGCTGCGGTCGGCGCTCAGGATATTCATGCTGGTCAGACCGCCGGTCACCGCGTCGAAGCCGGTGGCGAACACCAGCAGGTCAAATTCATGCACGCCCGCACTGGTGCGCACACCGGTCGGGATGACTTCTTCGATCGGGGTTTCCTTGAGGGAGACGAGCGTGGTGTTGTCGCGGTTGAACAGATCGAAATACCACTGCTCCAGCGACGGCCGCTTCACCGCATACGGGTGCGGCGGCTCCATCGGCGCCAGCATGTCGGCGAGCTTGGGATCCGTGATGCGTGCGCGCACCTTGTTGCGCCAGAACTCGTAGGCCGTGCGGTTGGCTTCTTCGTTGGTGAAGATGTCGAAGAAGGTGCCTAGCCAGAAGTTGAAGCCACCGGCGGCCCACAGCTGTTCGTAAATGGCGTCGCGCTCCTCTTTGGAGTATTCGAGCGCGGATTTCATGATGAAGTCGAAGTCAAAGCCGCCAAAGCATTCGCCGCGACGCTGGAAGCTGGTCGGCCAGTTGGCCTTCATGCGGGCGTTGTCTTCCGCCGAGAGCTGCTGCTGGCCCATCGGCAGGAACATGTTCGGCGTGCGCTGGAAGACCGTCACATGCGTGGAAACCTTGGAGGCTTCCTGCGCGACCTGAATGCCGCTCGCGCCGGTGCCGATGATGCCGACGCGCCGGCCGGCAAGGTTGACGCCGGTTTGCGGCCACAGCGCCGTGTGGTGCGCTTCGCCCGCGAAGTTTTCCATGCCTTTCAGCTCGGGGATATAGGGCTTGGAGCCGAAGCCGGTACACACCACGACAAAGTTCGCGCTGAGCGTGGTGCCCTGATTGGTAGACAGCAGCCAGCGCTGGTCCGCGTCATCAAACTCCGCGTGCTCGACGCGGGTGTTAAAGCTCACATCGCGCGAGAGGCCCAGTTTCTCGTCCACATAGTCGAAGTAGCGGCGCATTTCGGCCCAGCCGGGGAAGCGCTCGCTCCAGGTCCAGTCGCGCCACAGGTCTTCGCGCGAGAACTGATAGATGTCGCAGTGGGTGTCTACCCGTGCGCCGGGGTAACAGTTCCAGTGCCAGATGCCGCCGAGGCCGGCGCCGGCTTCCACCAGATGCACGCGGAAGCCGAGATCGCGCAGGCGATACAGCTGATACACGCCGGAAAAGCCGGCGCCAATGATGACGATCTCGTAGTGGTTGGAGGGGGCGGTGCTGCTCATGCGGGAGATCCTGGGTCCGAAAATTTTCCAAGCGGCCGGCGGCTTTGCCGCCACCTGTGGACAGGCGGGCACGGGCGAGACGGGCGGACGCGATAATGAGGCGCGACGGGGCGCTACCTGAGAGCCTACGTCAGTTGCAGGGGAAATGGATCAACGCGAGAGTCTGGGGAGTTTGAGAGTTTGGGGTCAGAGTAAAAATTCTCTGAAGCACTTGGGGCCACCGTAAGTCCCAATAATTTTTACTCTGACCCCAAACTCTCGTCCGAATAGTTTTTACGCTGATCCCAAATGTAAACCCTGCCTGTTTTAATGCCGCTATCGACGTAATATGCGGCCTGAGCCTGCCGCATCCTGCGGCCTGACGGCATAGAGGAGAACATCGATGAACGAGAGCACCACTTTTCCCGCCACCGCGCCCGAGTTTGACGCCATCGTCATCGGGGCCGGCTTTGGTGGCATCTACGCCCTGCACAAGTTGCGCAACGAGCAGGGGCTCAACGTGCGGCTGTTCGACAAGGCGAGCGATGTGGGC
>JALRCR010000094.1 GCA_023257255.1 Gammaproteobacteria bacterium
TCGGGCGCGGGTTCCAGCAGATGCATGCCGCGCTTGGCGGCGAACTGCGCCAGATCCTTGCGCAGAAACCGGCGATGGCCGCCGGCGGTGGTGTGGGCGGTGAGCAGCCCCTTGGTCGCCCAGGCCCGCAGGGTCACGGGAGCCACCATCAGCAGACGGGCAGCTTCGGTGGGCGTGAGATACGGCTTATCGCCGGATACGGACGACGCGGGCACGAGCGGCCTCCCTTAAAACTGGGCGGCAGTCTAGTGCGCGGCCTAAAAGCGTATCAAGCGATTTATCCGTTTATAGCGAATCCTGCTTTGCTCATAGCGGCGCCTCGGTCAGCACCGCCTCGCCGCTCACGCCTCTGCTCAAGACAAGCTGGCGGCGGTGGAAGGCCGCCACCGTCGGCCGATGGGCAATGCTGACCAGCGTGGTGACGGGCAGTCGTTCGCGCAGCAGTTGATAGAGATGCTGCTCGGTGGCGGTATCCAGCGCCGAGGTCGCCTCGTCCAGAAACAGCCAGTCCGGCTCGTTCAGCAAGGCGCGGGCAAAGGCCAGCCGCTGCTGCTCGCCCGGCGAGAGCCGCTGCGCCCAGTGTTCGTTCTCGTCAAGGCGCCCGGCCAGATGACCCAGCTCGCAGTCCTGCAGGGCCGCGCGCAGGCGTTCATCGGTAAATCCTGCGCTGCCCGCCGGATAGGCCACCGCCTCGCGCAGCGGGCCGATCGGCAGATAAGGCTTTTGTGGCAGGAACATGAGCCGGGCGCCGGCGGGGACTTCGACCGTGCCGCCCCCGAAGGGCCAGATGCCGGACAGCGCGCGAAACAGGGTGCTTTTGCCGATGCCCGACGCGCCGGTGATGAGCGTGTGCTCGCCGGCTTTGAGTCGACAGTGCACCTGCCCGAGCAGCGCGCGGCCGTCGGGGAGCAGGACATCAACGCCGTTCAGCTGGAGGTCGGGTCCGGTGCCCTCGCGCACCGTAATGCCCTGCCCGGCCAACGCCTCGGCCCGCGCGGCTTCAATCGCTTCGTGAAAACTGGTCAGACGGTCCAGCGTCGCCCGCCACTGCGCCAACTCGCCATACGCTGTGACAAACCAGCTGAGTGCGCCCTGCACCTGCCCGAAGGCCGACGCCGTCTGGAAAATCACGCCGAACTTGATGCTGTCGGCAAAGTAGCGCGGCGAGACCACCATGAACGGAAAAATGATCGCGATCTGGCGATAGCCGGTGATGAACCAGGTGAGGCGCTTCGAGTACTGCATCAGCGTGCTGAAGTTGAGCCACACATCGTGGAAGCGCCGCCGGAGGCCGCGACGTTCGTCCTCCTCGCCGCGCCAGGCCGCGATGCTTTCGGCATTCTCGCGCAGCCGCACCAGATCAAACCGAAAGTTCGCCTCATAGCGCTGCTGCTGATAGTTGAGGCCAGACAGCGCGCGCCCCACGGTATGGGTCAGCGTGCTGCCGATGATGGCGTAGACCAGCGCCACCCACATCATGTAACCGGGAATGGTGATGCCGCCGAAAATGGGCAAGGTCAGCGGCCCGGACAAGGTCCACAGGATGTGGGCGAAAGTCACCAGCGTCACCACCGAACTCAGCAGGTCGAGGCCAAGGCTCAGCGTGAGGCTGGCGAAGTCTTTCAGGTCTTCCTGAATCCGCTGGTCGACGTTGTCGGTGCCATAGCCTTTCAGTTCGATCCGGTAGTGCACCCGGTCGGTTAGCCAGTCCTGCAGATAGCGATCCGTCAGCCAGCGGCGCCAGCGCAGTTGCAGCAGCAGATTGAGGTAGCGGTTGTAGCCGGCGACCGCGATGTAGACCGCCGCGAGGAACGAAAACCACAGGATCAGCGCCCAGAAGTCGGTGCTCTGTTTCTCCTGCAGCGCGTTGTAGAAATTGTTGTTCCAGCTGTTGAACTGGACGTCCAGAAACACCATGAACAGGGCCATGCCGATGATGGCTACCAGCAGCGCGCGCGCGGTCCAGCGTTCTTCCGACGACCAGTAGGGTTTGCTCAGCGCCCAGGCTTTGCCCAGCAGGCTGCGACCGGAAAGCGAGATCGAAGTGGCGTCGTGCATGGCAACTTCCTGCTGAGGGGAACTGGAGAGGCGTCGATCATAGCCGACGGACGCGGCCGGCATGACGGCGCGAGGCCCGCCTCTTAGACTGTGGCGAGAATTACCCAGGAGGCTGCTCGCCATGACCGCGCTGTTTGACTCGCGCTTCACCCTGCGTCACATCGAGACCCGTGACGCGAGGCTCGCGGTGCGCACCGGTGGCGACGGCCCGCCGCTCCTGCTGCTCCACGGCTTCCCGCAAACCCACGCCATGTGGCATACGCTCGCGCCCCGACTGGCGGACCATTACTCGCTGGTCATGCCGGATTTACGCGGCTATGGCGACAGCGAGAAAGTGCCGTCGGCCGCCGACCATCTGCCACACGCCAAGCGCAGCATGGCCGATGACATGGCCGACTTGATGAGCTCGCTCGGGCATTCGCAGTTCATGGTCGTCGGCCACGACCGCGGCGGACGCGTCACGCATCGCCTGTGTCTGGACCATCCCGAGCGCGTCAGCCGCGCCTGTGTGATGGACATCGTGCCAACGCATCACCTCTTCACCACGACCGATCAGGTCTTTGCCACCGCCTACTACCACTGGTTTTTCCTGATCCAGCCAGACGGCCTGCCGGAGCACATGATTGGGCAGGACCCCGGCTGGTATCTGCAGGAATGCCTGCGGCGCTGGGCGGCGCCGGGATTTGGCTTCGACCCGGCGGCGGTCGCCGAGTACATCCGGTGCTTCAGCCAGCCGGCCGCCATCCACGGGGCCTGCGAGGACTACCGCGCCGGCGCCAGCATTGACCTCACACACGACGCCGCCAGCCGCGAGCAGCGCATCGACTGTCCGCTGCTCGTGCTGTGGGGCGCGCAGGGCTTTAGTCATCGGCACTACGACGTGCTTGGGGTTTGGCGCGACTACGCCCGCGACGCGCGCGGCCAGAGCGTCGACTGCGGGCACTTCCTGCCCGAGGAACGGCCGGACGAGGTGCTGGCGGCGCTGCTGCCTTTCTTGCGCGGCACCTGAGGCCGCGCAGGCGACTTAGCCCGCGGCGTCGAGTTCGGCAAACACCTCGCGCGCCGCGCGGAAGGCGTCCACCGCTGCCGGCATGCCGCAGTACACCGCGGCGTGCAGCAGCGCTTCGCGGATTTCTTCCCGCGACAGGCCGTTGTTCAAGGCCCCGCGCAAATGCAGGCGCAGTTCATGCGGACGATTCAGCGCCACCAGCATCACCACCGTCATCAGGCTGCGGTCACGTCGCGGCAGGCCGGGGCGCTGCCACACCGTGCCCCAGGCAAACTCGGTCACCAGTTCCTGCAACGGGCGCGAGAAATCGTCGGCGCTGGCGAGCGCGCGGTCGACGTAGTCATTGCCCAGCACTTCGCGGCGGGTCGCGAGGCCGGCCTCAAATTGTTCCTTACTCATCGGGGTCTCCTGATTCAGGGGTAGAAGATTCGGCCGGCGGCGGCCAGAAGGCCTGCACCGCCGGATAGCCGGGTAAACGAAACAACGTCAGGCGCGGCGGCGGCACCCGCCAGATCGCCCGCCGGCGCGAGCAGCGCAATGGGATTGGCAAATACCGGCACCGGCGGGCCAATCACGTCGTCGCGGCGCAGCTTTGGCAGGGCCTTGAAGCGGGCATTAATGATGACCAGATCGGCCTTGCCGGCCCGCGCCAGACGCACCACTTCCCGGCCGTGGATGGCCGTCAGTTCGAGCCGCAGGCCGCGCTCGGCGAGGAACGGCGCGAGCACGCTGGATAAAAACCCGGCCTGTCCGACGATTGGCACCACCGCCGCCCGCAGCGGCGTGCCGGCCGCTTGCACCGCGCCGGCGCCCAGCAGGAGCAGCGCGCCCCACCAGCACCGCGTGCTCATTTGGCCACGGGCTGCCGTGCGGCGCGGCGGGCCGGCAGGCGCAGCAGCGTCGGGATTTGTTTCAATTCAATCAGGCGCCCCGAGCCGCGGGCTTCAGAGCCCGCTGTGCTCCCCAAGGCCTGCTTGTAGGCCTGCGACGACAGCAGGCGCTTCAACAGCGAATAGGGCTTGCGATGCATGGCTTCGCGCGGCAAGACCAGCAGGTACTGCTCGCTGACTTCCCGCGTGAAGGCCATACCGAAGCGCTCCGCCGCGCCGCGCACCCCAAAACCGCAGTCGGCTTCGCCGCCGGCCACCACCGCCGCCACCGCCAGATGGGTGTATTCCTCGTGGTGATAGCCCGGAATGGCCGAAGGCTTCAGCCCGGCGTCGGCCAGCAGCAGGTCGAAGACCAGGCGACTGCCCGCGCCGGGCTGTCGATTGAGAAAGCGCAGCTTGCGCCGCGCGATGTCGCGAATGCCGCTGACCGGATTATCGCGGCGGCTGATAAAGCCCAGTTCGCGGGTTTCCACCAGCAACAGGACGTCGCGACGCGCATCCAGCAAGGGCATGAAGCGCTGCCAAAGTCGCGCGCCCAGCTCCCCTTCGGGCAGATGGAATCCGGCCAGCTTGCAGTCGCCCTGCGCGTAGCGCGCGAGGCTTTGCTCGCTGCCCAGCAGTTGCAGGTCGACGGCGACCTCCTGCTCGCGCAGCAGATCGCACAGCGTGCTGAGGCCAAAGCCGTGGCTGGCGACCACGGTCAGGCTGCCCTCCTCCTGCGCGCGGGTCAGCGGCTCGAGCGCGCGCGCGGCGAAGCTCGCGGCGTCGGTCAAGGCCGGCTGCACCCGCTCCAGACTTTTATGCCAGGCCTCGCGCAGGGCTTCGCCGGCGTCGGTCAGCGTGGCCCCGCGCCCGCGCTCCAGCGCGACCAGCGCGTGGTCAAAGAACTTTTCCCACTGCTTCACCAGGCCCCAGGCGTGGCGGTAGGACAGGCGGGCCGCCCGCGCCGCGTAGCGCAGATTGCCGCCGACCACGATGCCGTCGAGCAGCGCAATGAGTTCTGGCGGCAGTTCCTCGCGGTCCTTGCCCTGCAAATGCCAGCGCAACCCAAGTTCGATGTGCATGCGGCGCTCCTGTGATCGTCTGGCCCGACCCTAGCATAGCGGCTTTATTTTGCCTATTTAAAACACGCTTTTTGTGCGTTTCAGGGCTTCAAATCAAAGCACAAACTGGCACACTGGCGGCTCAGGATTTCGTTCTTTTTTCACTCTTCCAGGCAAGGGAGCTTTTAGTCATGACGATGACTCAGACCCGTTCGCTGTGGTCCACGCTCGGCGTGGCCGCAGCGCTGATGGTGCCGACCGCCCGGGCGGTGGCAGCCGCAGTAGACCTCCGATAACGGCAGCAGCTTTGTTAACCCCGGACTGCGCGGCAGCAGCCAGGCCGCGACCCTGAAAGGCAATGGCGGCCGCGGTCACCGCCGACTGCCGCCCGATACACAGCCCGGCGTCGGAGCCTTCAGCGCTCTCCCGCAACAGGTATTCGCGGCAATGCTGGATCACCGCCGCGTGGTCCTCGTCAAAAAAGTCCATCGCCAGGCAGGCGCTGCTGTTATGCGAGGTGTAGGGAATCTCGGGGCTGACAAACAGCTGGTGGCGGGTCACGCCGCGCAGGCGGGCCAGCCCGCGCTGCTGCAGCTGCTGGGCGAGCTGGCGGGCCCGGAAACCGGTGCCACGGCTTTCCAGGTTGTCGGTATCGTCGATGCCGATCAGCCAGACGTCGGCGCGGTCCCAGCGCGGATCGCGCAGGGCCTCGATACGGATTTGCTCTTTTTGCTGGCCGTGTTTGGCCATCGTCTGCTGCCCCTGCGCGAATCAAACTGCGGTAGACGCCCGAAGCATTCCAGCCCGGACGGGTCACGGTCAACGCTACCGGAAAATTCGCATCAATCTGCCTATTTGATCCTGGGCCCGCGGCCTACAGAAAACCGAGCCGCCGGAACCAGGCATAGGGCAGCGCGGCCGACAGGGCCATCAGGAGCAGCGCCCAGGGATAGCCAAAATGCCAGTGCAATTCCGGAATAAGGTCGAAGTTCATGCCATAGAGGCTCGCGACCAGGGTGGGCGGCAGAAACACCACCGACACCACCGAAAAGAACTTGATGATGCCGTTCTGTTCGATGTTGACCATGCCCAGAATGGCCGCCAGTTCAAAGCTGATGTTATTGGCCAGAAAGCCGGTGTGTTCCATCAGCGAGTGGGCATCGCCCTGCAGGGTCCGTAGCCGCGAGCGGGTGCTGGACGTCAGGCGGTCCTCCAGTTCGGTCCGCGCCAGAAACCGGCAAATCCGGCTGAGCCCCATCAGGCTCGCCCGGCTGCGGGCGATCAGCGTCTGGTTGCGCTCCAGCCGGCGCAGCATCCCGGCATAGTCGAGCGGGCCGGTGCGTCGAGCCCCCTCCTCCGGCGCCAGCACGGCGTGCACCATCTGGTCGAGATCGTCGCTGACGCGCTCGATGTGATCGGCGACCCGCTCCAGCAGCGTTTCCAGCAGGCCCGACAGCGCGCGCTCGCCGTCTTCACAGCTCGCCGCGTCGGCCAGCGCGCGACCGGCATAGAGACTGAAGGCCCGGGGTTCGGCGTAGCGCACGGTCACCAGACAGTGCGGCGTGAGGATGAAGGTGACGTCGTCGACCCGCGGGTATTCGGATTCGGACTGCACCATGACCGAGGTCGTCATCAAGAGCGCATCCGCCCGCGCCACCAGCCGCCGGGAGTCTTCAATTTCACGCATTTCCTCGCGTGTCGGCAGTTCGCAGCCCAGCAGTCCTTCAACGTGCAGTTCTTCTTCCACCGTCGGGCGCAGCAGATCGATCCAGGTGGCGCTGGCCATCCGTTCAGCGGGAATGAAACCGTCGCCGACGTGGAGTTGTCCGGCCTGCAGACTATAGGTGCTGATCACAATGCGCCCCGTGTGGAAGAAACTGCCGCCGCATCCTGCCCCGTGCCCCGGACGGCCGCAATGCCGGCCGCGCGGGGCGATCAAGTTCTCCCGGTCAGTGCCGCCATACAGCCATACCCCAACTGCGGCGAGCATCGTTGATGAAGCCTACCCTTCTGCGGCCCGGCACCCTGCTGCTGGCCTTGCTCCTGTTCGGTGTGAACGCGCCGGCGGCGCCCGACATCCGGGTGCTGGTCGATGTCTCGGGCAGCATGAAAACCACCGACCCGCAAAACCTGCGCATTC
Source organism: Gammaproteobacteria bacterium (assembly GCA_023257255.1). Lineage (GTDB taxonomy): Bacteria > Pseudomonadota > Gammaproteobacteria. The sequence goes on from JALRCR010000094.1 coordinate 7,141, forward strand.
CCGCGCTGAAACTGCTGGCAGAACTCCTGCCGGCCAACGCCACCGCCGGCATCTGGCTGTTTGATCAAAGCGTCGTGCCGCTGATGCCGGTGGCAACCGTCACCCCGCAGTGGAAGCAGAAAGCGCGCGCGAGCGCCGGCAAAATCCACTCGCGCGGCCTGTTTACCCACATCGAGGCCGCGCTGGCGGCGGCGAGTCGCGACTGGCAAGCCGGCGCGGCGGACAGCGACCGGCATCTGGTGCTGCTGACCGACGGCAAGGTTGATGTGTCCAAGGATCCGGCGGCCAGCGCCGACTCGCGGGCCCGCGTGCTGGGCGCGCAACTGGCGGATCTGAAAGCCAAGGGCGTGCGCATCCACGCCATTGCGCTGTCGGCGGACGTCGATGCCGAACTCCTGGAGCGGCTGGCCAAAGGCACCGATGGCTGGCGTGAAAACGCGCCCACCGCGGCCGCCCTGCAACGCGCCTTCCTGCACATCTTCGAGCAGGCGGCGAGTCCCGATACCCTACCGCTGTCCGGCAACAGCTTTTCGGTGGATGCCAGCGTGAGCGAAGTCACGCTGCTGGTCTTCCGCGCGGCCAGCGCCGCGCCGCTGGTGCTGAAAGACCCGGCCGGCCGCGAACACACCGCCGCCGTGGCGAGCGATTCCATCAGCTGGCAAAGCGACACGGGCTACGATCTGGTCACTCTGCGCACGCCGGCGCCGGGCAGCTGGTCCTTCAGCGGCCCGACCGATCCGGACAACCGCGCGCTGGTCGTGACCGATCTCTCGCTCGACCTGCACGCCGTCCCCAGTCACCTCATGCCCGGCCAGCAGGTGGTGCTGTCGGCCGGTTTGAATGAACACGGCCAGCCGATCGAGCGCGCGGATTTCCTGAAAATTGTGACTACCGCCGCCGCGTTTACCGGCGACGCCGGCACCGGCGACATGCTCGACATGCCGCTCGACACCCGCGCCTTTCGCTATGTCTCCAGCACCTCGCCCCATCTCGTTGCCGGCACCTATGAACTGACGGTGCGCGCCCGTAGCGGCACTTTTGAGCGCGAAAAGCGACAACGGGTCGAGGTGCACGCCGCGCCGCTGTCCTTCACGGCCAAGTCCAGCGCCGGCGCGGATGGCAACCGGCCCCGCCTGCAGATTCAGTGGGCAAGCGAAGCGGCGCTGGTAAAACCGGCCAGCATCACGGGCTATGTGCTGATCGAGGGCCCTGACGGCTTCCGCGACGCGCGCGAACTGGCGAGCAGCGACGCCGGGCCCAAGGCGCTGGACCTTGAACTGCCGGGCGGTGGGCAGTACGACGTTAGCCCGCTTGCGGTCATGGACAGCGTTGACGGTCATGTCTTGTCCCTGCGACTCGCGGCGCAGACCCTGATGGTCGATGGCCCGCCGGCCAGCGCCCTGGCTGCGCCGCCCACGCCCGCGCCGCCAGTGCCGGTGCCCACCGCACCGCCGCTCAGTCTGGGTCAGGTGGCGCTGCTGGTGCTGGGCGGCAACCTGCTGCTGGCGCTGGTGCTGGGTCCGCTCTGGTGGAAGACCCGCCAGAAGGAAGTGCCGAGCAAAGGAGTCTCACTGTGATGTTCACTTCACTCGAACTGGCTTTGCTCATCCTCAGCGTTGAGTTTGCACTGCTGGCGCTGGGCCTGACCTTCTACCTGCGCCGTGGCAGCAACGATCAACGCGCGGCCGCAGTCGACAGCGTGACCACGCTGGTCGGCACCGTCGAGCGCACCGAAAAACACCGCCGCGATGCCCTGCTGACCACCATGCAGGAGATCTACCGCATGGAACCCGACGAGGCGGAACGGGTGGTCTCGGACTTCATCGAACGCGAACGGGCGTTCTACAACGCGCTGATCGGCGTGCATCTGGGCCGCACCGGCAAGACGCTGGCCGATGTGCCGTCCGAGGTGACCAAGCTGGTGGCGCCGTGGCTGCGGGTGACGCCGCGCGGTCAGGTCGACGAATCGGAAATGGTGGCCCTGCAGGACACCAACTCGGCACTGGAAATGGAGCTCGCCGACACCAAGAAAGTGCTGGATTCGCTGATGGCCGAATACAGCGCGGCCTTCAATCGTCAGCAGGCCGAAGAAGCTGCCAAGAAGCAGGACATCGGCGAAGTGCCGCACGACGAGTTGCTGAGCATCGACGAGTGGGCCAGTCCGCCTACGCCTGAACCACCCCCGCCGCCCAAACCCGCGGCAGCGCCCAAACCGGTTGCCCCGCCGCCGCCACCGCCAGCGGCCGAAGTGATTATCGACCTCGACGCCCCGGACGAGCCGGCAGCGGACTCGCCGATGTCACAATCGGATCTCGACGACCTGTTGGCCAATCTGGACGACGATCTTTTTAGCGGTAAACCCAAAGGCTAACGATTGACCAGCGCTGGCGGCACCCGCCACAGCACCAGCGCCGCGCCGATCACCAGCGATAACGCCAGCGCGTACACGCCGTGGTCGGTCGAGCCCGACTGCTCCTTGATAAAGCCGACCACGTAAGGCGCCACGAAGCCCGAGAGATTGCCAAACGAGTTAATCAGCGCAATGCCGCTGGCCGCCGCCGCCCCGCCCAGAAAAGCGGTGGCGAGACTCCAGCACAGCGGCAGGGCAGACAACAGCCCGCAGGTGCCCAGCGCCAGCGCCGCCACCGCCAGCACCGGATGCCCGGCCAGCGGCACCGAGGCTGCCAGCCCCACCGCGCCCAGCACCGCCGGCACCACGATGTGAAAACGTCGCTCGCCGCGCCGGTCGGCGCTACGCCCGACCAGCGTCATGCAGCACACCGCCGCCAGCCAGGGAATGGCGCTAACGAGGCCAATCTGCTCGAGATCGGTTACGCCCAATCCCTTGATGATCGTCGGCAGCCAGAAGTTGATGCCATACAGCCCGCTGACCAGAAAAAAGTAGATGGCTGACAAGAGCCACACGCGGCGGTCGCGCAAGCCCGCCAGCGCGGAGGTCGCGGTCTTGTGCGCGCCGTCGGCCGCGATGTTGGCCGCGATCAGCGCGCGCTCCGCCGGACTCAGCCAGCGCGCGTCCTCCACCCGGTCGTCCAGCCAGTACAGCGCGAACAGGCCCAGCGCCACCGAGGGCAGCCCTTCCAGCAGAAACAACCACTGCCAGCCCGCGAGACCGTGGGTCCCGTGGGTACTGCCCATGATCCAGCCCGAGACCGGATTGCCCACCACTCCCGCGATCGCCACCGCCGTGACAAACAGCGCCTGCGCCCGCCCCCGCCGCGCGGCCGGATACCAATACGTCAGATAAAGCACGACGCCCGGGAAAAAGCCGGCCTCCGCCGCGCCGAGAAAAAACCGCATGACGTAGAACTGCGTCGGGGTGCTTACAAACATCATGGCGGCCGAAATCAGCCCCCACAGAATCATGATGCGGGCCAGCGTCAGACGCGCGCCGATGCGATGCATCAGCAAATTGCTGGGCACTTCAAACAGGAAGTAGCCGAAGAAAAACACCCCCGCGCCGAAGCCGTAGACCGTATCGGAGAACTGAAGATCAACGGCCATCGTGAGCTTGGCGAAACTCACGTTCACCCGGTCAAGGTAAGCCGCCACGTAGCACAGAAATAAAAACGGGATCAGGCGACGCGTGACCCGGGCGTAGACCCGGTCTTCGTCCAGCCCGGACGCAGCGGCAGTTGCAGACATGTTTGACCTCGGTGGAATGAACGTGAAGCGCGGCCGCTAGCGGTAGCCCGCGCCGCGAATGACCGGATAGTGCCGCAGCGCCGCCTCGTCGACTTCAACGCCGAGCCCCGGGCCGCTTGGCGGGGTAAAGCAGCCGTTGGCATCGGGCGTGATGACGGGCCAGCAGAGCGCCGTGCGCAAGGGGTTGAAGGTCGAGAAATCCGCTTCGAAATAACCCGGCGACGGCAGCGCTGCCAGAAAATGCAGCGACGCCGCCACATTGAGCCCGGTCACCGAAGTATGCGGATGCAGCGGCACGCCGAGCGGCGCCGCCAGCGCCGCAATCCGCCGTGCCTCGCTAATGCCGCCGCACTTGGAAAGATCCGGCTGCCAGAGGCGGATCACGCCGTCGTCGGCCATGCGCTCGAAATCAGCGCATAAATAGTGATTTTCGCCGGCCGCGAGCGGCGTTCGTCCGACCTGCGCCAGCGCGCGCCAGTGCCGAAAATCCTGCGCGGGGAACGGCTCCTCCAGCCAGCCGACGGCAAGCTCGTCCAGCCCCACCCGCGCCGTTTGCGCCTGCGGCAGGCTGTAGTTGCAGTTGGCGTCGGTCAGCAGATCAAACGCGGTGCCCAACGCAGCGCGGACGGCGGCCACGCGTTCGAGATCCTCGTCGACATCCAGCCCCAGCCGCAGCTTGAGCGCGTGATAGCCGGCATCTCGCGCGCGGGCGGCCTCGTCCAGCAGCGCGCCCAGCGCGCCATAGCCAAAGGAAATGCCGCCGGCGTAGGCGCGGAGCGCGCGTCGCTCCCCGCCCAATAGCGCATACAGGGGCAGCCCGGCCGCCTTGCCGCGCAAATCCCACAGCGCCATGTCGATGCCCGACACCGCCAGCGCGGCCGCCGCGCCGGTGCCGTGGCTGGCGAGTTGCAAGCGGTACATCCGGGCCCACAGGGCGTCGATATCGTCCGCCCGCTGCCCCAGCAGCGTTGGCGCCAGCGTGGAATGAATGAGCTCCGCAATCACCGTGGGCGCGCGACCGGCGTGGGCTTCGCCCCAGCCGACCAGACCCTCGTCGGTCGTTATCT
>JALRCR010000095.1 GCA_023257255.1 Gammaproteobacteria bacterium
GGTCGGCATCGTCGTCTATCCCGACGAGTTCGTCGTGCCGCGCCGGATCGAGGACGAGGACGGCGTCGTGCACGAATACGACGACGTGCTCTCCGGCGAAGCCTGGGCCGGCGGCAGCGGGGAGCTGCTGGGTCGGGTCAAGGCTGGCTATCTGGCCGACCTCCTGCTGCTCGACGGCGATCCGCTGAAAGATTTGAAGCTGTTGCAGGATCTCTCCCGCATCCGCTGCGTGATGAAAGACGGCGTGTTCCATCGCCGAGGCCTGTCAGGAGGCATGACATGAAAATGCTTGAAGGCATCAAGGTGCTGGATTTCACCCAGTACCTCTCAGGGCCCACGGTCACGCGCCTTATGGTGGAAATGGGTGCAGAAATCATCAAGGTGGAGGCCGCTCCCGGCGGTGATCCTTCGCGCCTGCTGCCGCTGGTGGTGGACGGACGCAGCGGTTATTTCGTGCAGCAGAATCGCGGCAAACAGAGCCTCTGCGTGGACCTTCGTACGCATGAAGGCATTGCCATCGTCAAGGAACTGGTCGCCAAGGTCGACGTGGTGGTCGAGAACTTCGGTCCGGGCGTGATGGAGAAACGCGGGCTGGCCTGGACGGATCTGAAGGAAATTAATCCCGCGCTCATCATGGCGTCGATCTCGGCCTACGGGCGCGAAAGCCCGCTGTCGCATAAGACGGGTTACGACTGGGTGGCGCAGGCCTTCGCCGGCATTATGCATATGACCGGTTACGCCGATGGCCCACCGCTGCCGGCGGGCTTGAGCATGGCGGATGTGTCTTCCGGCGTGCATGCCTTCTCGGCGATCGGCTATGCGCTGTTCCACCGCCTGCGGACCGGCATCGGGCAGTGGATCGACATTGCGATGGTCGACAGCCTGTTCCACATGTTCGAGATTCCGGTGCAGGCGCATACGCTGAGCAAGGGCGCTTACGTGCCTCATCGCGCGGGATCGAGTCATCCGCTGGTCGCGCCGTTTGCGGTGTTCAAAGGCCCCACCGGCTATCTGGTGATTCTTGCCCTGCAGCTGCAGTGGCGGGGGCTGTGCGAAGCCATGGGGCGGCTGGATCTGGAACACGACCCGCGCTTTGCGACCAGCAATGTGCGCGCCGCGAACCAGCAGGAACTGACGCCCATCATCGAAGAGTGGCTGACGCACTTTGCCAGCACCGATGAAGTTCTCGAGCGTCTGGAGCAGTTCCGCGTGCCGTCGGCGCCGGTGCTAAGTCCGGTGGATGCGATCCATCATCCCTATTTTCGCGCGCGCGGCACGGTGCGCGACATTGTCGACCCGGTGTTGGGACAGTTCTCCATTCCGGGTTTTCCGCTGCATTTCTCCGCCCAGCCCGATCTGCCGGATCTGGTCGCGCCGCTGCTGGGCGAACACAACCAGCAGGTGCTGGGCGAGATGCTGGGCTACGACGCATCGCAGGTCGCCGCGCTGACGGCCAAAGGCGTACTGCTGCAGGGCGACCGCTGAGATGGGTGTGATGGTCGACGGCCAATGGCACGACCAGTGGTACGACACCGCGGCCCACGGCGGGCGCTTCGTGCGCCCGGACGCCCAGTTCCGCCACTGGATAACGCCGGATGGCACTGCCGGCCCCAGTGGCGAAGGCGGCTTCAAGGCCGAGCCGGGGCGCTATCACCTTTATGTTTCGCTGGCCTGCCCCTGGGCGCACCGGGTGTTGATTTACCGGCAGCTGAAAGGCCTGACCGGGATGATCGAGGTGTCAGTGGTGCACTGGCTGATGCGCGATCAGGGCTGGGTGTTTTCGCCGGGGCCTGGCGTGGTCCCGGATCCGATCCACGGCGCGGCCTGTCTGTATGAAATCTACCGCGCGAGCGAGCCGGGCTATTCGGGTCGGGTGACCGTGCCCGTGCTGTGGGACAAGCAGCGCGCGCGCATCGTCAACAACGAGTCCTCCGAAATCATCCGCATGCTGAACAGCGCTTTCGAGGGCGTTGGCGCCGTACCCGGCGACTACTACCCGTCGGCATTGCAGGCGGAGATCGACGCGCTCAACGCGCGCATCTACCAGACCGTGAACAACGGCGTCTACCGCGCTGGTTTTGCCACCACCCAAGCGGCGTATGAAGACGCCGTGCAGGCGCTGTTTGAGAGTCTCGACTGGCTGGAAACGCGCCTCGCCGGCCAGCGTTTCCTCCTGGGCGCAAGGCCGCTGGAATGCGACTGGCGGCTGCTGCCCACGCTGCTGCGTTTTGATGCCGTCTACGTCGGGCATTTCAAATGCAATCTGCGGCGACTGGTCGATTACCCCCAGCTCTGGGGCTACGCGCGGGATCTTTATCAGTGGCCTGGCGTCGCTGACACCTTCAATGCGGAACACGCCAAGCGGCACTACTACGAAAGCCATTCGGGGATTAATCCCACCGGCATCGTGCCGGCGGGGCCGTTGCTGGACTGGGCCAGCGCGCACGATCGGGCGGGGCGGTTCTAGGCGACCTGTTCCCGTTGCGACGAGGGCGGCGCTGCAGGCTGCGACGCGGCGAGATGGCCCATCGGCGCGGCCAGCGCCACGGCGGTCAAACCCTGCAGGAAGTGGTCGACTTCGCGCAGGTCGTGCAGCCGCCCGCCTTGCAGCAGATCCTGCGCAAAGCGCGCGGCGTGGCTCAGCAACTGCTCCAGTAAATCCTGCAAACAAGGCGCGCCGCCGGGGGCGCGCAGCTCATGCACCTGCGCGGTGGTGGTCTTGCGCAGGCTCAAAGTGCCGACGATTCCGAGGCACTGCTCGCCGACCTGCAGCCGGGTCGCGCGTTGCTCCAGTTTTTCAGTGCTGCCAGCGCGGGTGGTGAGTTCGAGTTCCGCGCTGAAGCGCGGCGCGCTCCCGCGCAGCCAGCTGCGCCAGCCGGTGTTGGGGCTGTGCCGCCATTGCTCCAGCGAGCAGACCGGCGCCTCAAGCCCGCAGAGTTCTTCCGGCAGCTGCTGATAGCGGGCGGACAGCTCATTGCTGATGAACAGGGGATTGCCTTCGGCGGAGGTCAGAAAAATGCCGATGAGGTCGGCATCTACGGGTGCGCCGAGGGTGGCGGCCGGTAGGGGCTGCGGGCTGGCAAGACACAGGAAGCCGGCCAGTTCGCCGGCCGCGGTCGTGCGCGGCACGACCGTGCCCTGTAGGCCCTTACCGCTGTCGGGCGGTAACTCGCCCTGCCATAAGGCCCGGTCGGGCGGCACGCTGGCCGCAGCGGCCAGCCGCGACATCCAGGGCAGGGCCGAGCCCAGCAACTGCTCGGCGCTGACGCCGCGCAGGACGCAGTACTGCTCGTTTACGAATTCGATAGTGCCGTCGCGACTGGTCGCAAAGGCCGGTGTGTGCTGGATGGCGGCGCGTTCGAGCAGGCTGAACTCAAGCATGGCGCGACCGCTCAGCGCTACGGACGGCGCGGGTGAAAAGCGGGAAGGGCAGGGCGCGCGAACAGAGAACCGGCATAGCAGACGAGCAGGCTTGACACTGACCGGCAGTCTGCCAGTGGGCCAGCCTGGGCCCAAGCCGGCAGCCTTGGCGCGTGATGTCAGACGCTGGCGATTTTTTATGTAGGGGATCGCCTACAGCACTCAGTCGATCAGCGCGTGGCTCAGGCAGTAGCGCACCAGATCTGCGTTGGTCTTCAGGGCCAGCTTGTTCAACACCCGCGAGCGGTAGGTGCTGACCGTCTTGGCGCTCAGGAACAACTGCTCCGCAATCGTCGCCGGCGAGCGGCCGCGCCCAAGTTCGCGCAGCACGCTGAATTCGCGTGGGGATAATGCCTCGTGCGGCAGCTTGGTCCCGCCGAACGCGCGCCGCGCCAGCGCCTCGGCGGTTTCAGGGTCGATGTAGCGCCCGCCGTTCAGCACCCGCTGCAGGGCGCCGGCAATTTCGGCCGGCGCGCGGTGCTTGCCCAGATACCCGCTGGCGCCCAGTTCCAGCGCGCGCAGCGCGAAACGCTCCTCGTTGTGCATGCTCAGGATCAGTACTTTCAGCGTCGGGTCGCGCTGGCGCAGTTCGCTCAGGCATTCCAGACCGTGGCGATCCGGCAGCGAGAGATCCAGCACCACCATCTGTGCCGGCTGCTCGCGCTGGAGCTGAAAAAGTTCGGCCGCGCTGGTGGCCTCGCGCAAGGCCGCGTCCGGGCGGATTTCCTGCAGCAACTCGCGCAGGCTGCGGCGAATCAGCGGATGGTCGTCACAGAGGATGATGTTCATGTTCGCGACGCGGTCCAGGGCAGTTTGAGAGTGAGCGTCGTGCCGCCTTGCGGCCGGCTCGCCAGTGCCAGGCTGCCGCCGAGCTGATAGGCGCGCTCGGTCATGCCGATGATGCCAACGCCGGCTCGGCTGCGGGTCTGCGACAAGCCGGTGCCGTTGTCGTCGATCTGCAGTTTCAGCGTACGGCGGGACTGGTTCAAGCGCACCGTGAACTGCGTGGCCTGGCCGTGCCGGATACCGTTGGTCAGCGCTTCCTGGAATACCCGGAATACGGTGAGCTGATGCTCCGCGCCCAGCGTCTCGCAGTTGGCGAGTTTGAGTTTGCAGCGAATGCCGGCGCGCCGCTCGAGCTGGGCCACGTGCGCCTCGATGGCGGCCTTGAGGCCCAGGCCTTCAAGCTCCTGCGGGCGCAAGCTGGTGCTCAGGTGCCGCACCTGGGTCAGGGTCTGCTCGATCAGGCTGTCCATCGCCGCAAAGCGCGCGCCGATCGGCGCCAGTTCGCGGGTGTCCTGCGGTAGCTGGCGCTCCAGCCAGCGCAGGTCCAGGCGCAACGCCGTCATCCGCTGTCCCAGTTCGTCGTGCAGTTCGCGGGCGAGGTGCGCACGTTCCTGTTCCAGCGTCTGGTTCAACTGGTGGGCGTAGGCGCGCAGCTGCTGCTGCGAGGCCTGCAGCGCGGCGCGCGACTGCTGACGGCCGGTGACGTCGACGATCACCCCGGCCCAGGTATTGGCCTCGGCGGTAGGGCCGCCGCGCGTCAGCAGCCAGCGGGTGGCTGCACCGATTGGAATCTGGAAAACGAACTCGCAGCTGCAGCCGTCGCGCAGGGCGTCGGCGATCCGCTGTTCGATTTCCACGCGCTCCGCCGGCAACAGCAGTTGCAAGCTCAGGGCGCGCTCTACCGAGCGGGGCAGGGCGCTGGCTTCAAGTCCCAGCAGCCGTTGCGCGGCATAGTCGTACACCACCCGGTCGGTTTGCAGGTCCCAGCTCCAGGTGCCGGCGCTGCCTTGCGCCAGCGCGGCGAGCAGCGCCTGCTCGGCGGCCCGCGCCTGGGCTTCCGCCTCGCGCTGGGCGGTGACGTCGGTATAGGTCACCAAAATGCGCCGATTGCCTGCCTCGCCAGACAGGGCCCACTGGGCCCGGACGCGGAGACGTTGCCCGTTGCGATGCACCGCCTGCGCTTCTTCCACCACGCTGCGCTGATGCCTGAGATGCTGCAGGAACTCGCGTGCGGGACAGGGCAGCTCAACCTGCAAGAGATCCTGAATTGGCTGGCCCAGCACCTCGGCTGCGCTATAGCCAAAAATCCGCTCGGCGCCGCTGCTCCAGAGTTCGATCCGGCCATCGAAGTTCGACACGCTGACCGGCGCGTGTTCGATCAGCCGCGCCTGTTCGCGCAGCTGGGCGTCGGCCGCTTCCTCGGCCGAGACGTCACGCGCCAGCATGAAAAATACCTGGCTGCCGGCCAGCAGATGGCTGCCGTTCGAGGTCTCGGCCAGAAACCGCTGGCCGTCCCGGCAGTGCAGCAGCCAGCGCTGGCGCGCGGTCTCGCCGGGTCGCATCGCGCCCGGCGTCTGGGCGAGGCCGGGCGGGGCGCTGCGCAGGGCGGCCATGGGCTGCTGGAGAAGCTGCGCTCGGGTGTAGCCCAGTCGCACGCAGGCAAACTGGTTGGCGTCCAGCACCCGGCCGGCTTCGTCGTAGAGCAGGAAGAGTTCCGGCAAGTGCTGCAGCAGTTCCTGAAGCCGACGTTCGCTTTCCTGCAGGGACGAGAACAGCCGATGCTGCTCTTCTACGTCGGTGACCGCGCCGATCCAGCGATGAATGTGCCCACCGCTGTCGTACAGCGGCTCGGCCCGCAGATCGCAGCGCCGGAAACTGCCGTCGTGGCGGCGCAAGCGAAAGCCGAGCTGGAAGGCGGCCTGACTGCCCATCATGTCCTGCCAGCGCGCCTTCAGCGGCGCCTGATCCTGCGGGTGCACGGCCGCCATCCAGCCATAGCCCGCCGCCTTGTGCGCCGGCATGTCGGTGAAATCGCGCCAGCGCTGGTTGACGAAATCGACCCGGCCGTCCGGTGTGCTGGACCACACCAGCTGTGGCATGAACTCGATGAACTGGCGGAAATCGAGGCCGGCCGAATCGGGAGTCAGCATGCCCGCGTCGTGCGCCGGTGGCAGCACGCCGCCGAGCAGCGTGCGGTAGCAGAGTTCGATGATGCGGGCGGATTCCAGCCGCTGATAGTGGGCCTCGACATCCACGGTAGAGCCCAGCCAGCGCTGGATAGCGCCGTTTCCATCGCGCACCGGCATGGCCTGCGACAAACAGCGGCGATAGTGGCCGTCGTCGCCCAGCACGCGGTATTCGTGGCGATAGCGCGTGCCGTCCTTGAGCGTGCGCTGCCAGGCCGCCATCACCGCCGGCTGGTCCTCCGGATGGATGCGCTGCTGCCAGGTCTCGTTGGCGGTGTGCAGGCTGTCGATGCCGTAGAACGCCCGCGCACGGCGGTTGAGGTAGTGCACCTGCCCGTCGGGCATGGCCATCCACACCAGATGGGGGCCGCTGGAGAACTCCGGCTCCGGCGGAAAGGTCACAGCGGATTGATGTTCGGCAATCGTCATAGACCAACCTCTGCGGTATCACGCCCCAGACTCGGCGGCTCGCGTGTGAGGGCCGCTGACACGCGGCGGTTTCGACTCAGGGCTTGCACCACAGCGGCCGATAGCACCGATTGTAGAGCTTAAGCGCCGCTTTGGTCGTTGTGCCGAGCGGTTGTAATGGGGGGGCTAGTGGGCGATCCTGCGCGCCGTCCATCCTTCCCCGGCCAATGCGCCCGCACCCGCAGACGCTGTCACGACGTTGCGGTCTTACCGGAAGTTTTCTCCACCGATCCAGCCATGCTAGAAACTTTCCTTAATACGCTTCAGGGGCCGTTGTTGTCGCTGTGGGGTCCGTTCGCCATTCTGGTGCTGTGCGGGCTGGGTGTGCCGGTGCCCGAAGATGTGGTGTTGCTGGTGGCCGGTGCGCTGGCGGCGGTGGAAGGCCGCTCCTGGCAAGAAGTCAGTGTGCTGATGTACGTGGCGGTGATCGGCGGCGATTCGCTGATGTTTCTGATGGGCCAGCGGCTGGGTGGGCGCCTGCTCGGTTCTGCTTCTGGCCAGCGGCTGTTTCCCGCCGCCAAACGCGCCCGGGTGGAACTCTTCTACGCCAAACACGGCGCGAAAGGGCTCTTCATCGCGCGCTTCCTGCCCGGCTTACGCAGTTTGATCTTCTTTTCCGCAGGTTCCCTGCGGGTGCCCTATCTCACCTTCCTGTGGTGGGACGGACTGGCTGCACTCATCAGCGTGCCGGTCTTCGTGTGGCTGGGGCACTGGCTGTGGGAAAAATTTGGCCACGACGCCGCGCATTTCAGCGAAGCCATGGCGCACGCCCATCAGTGGTCGCTGTGGGTGGTGCTGGGCGCACTGGGGGTCGCGGCCAGCGTGATGCTCTTCCGCTATTGGCGCCGCCGCCGTGCCGCCCGCTTGAATTGACCGCAGGCCTCGTTGATCCTTGCCGGGTGCAGGGTATTTCGCCTTATTCGCCATCTCCTGCACGCGCCGTGCGCGGCGCCATCCAATGACAACACGCAGGGGGAGACGCAGATGATTTTTGCCGAATATGCTCAGTACGACGGGCTAGGTCTTGCCGAACTCGTACGTCGGCGCGAGGTGTCGCCGGCGGATTTGGTCGAGACCGCGCTCGCGGCTATCGAACGTCTTAATCCTCAAGTGAACTGCGTGGTCCAGCAGCTGCGCGACGACGCGCTGGCCGAGATCAAGGCCGGTTTGCCCTATGGCCCGTTCCGCGGCGTGCCGTTTCTGGTGAAGGAGTTCGGCATGCACTTCAAGGGCATGCGGACCAGCGCGGGGTCGCGGCTGGCGGCGGGCGTGCAGTTCGGGAACGACAGCGAACTCATGAAGCGCTGCCGTGCTGCCGGTCTGGTGACCATCGGCACGACCACCACCCCGGAGATGGCGTTCAACGCGAACAGCGAAGCGCTGGTCTACGGCCCGACCCGCAACCCCTGGAACACCGGCTACTCGGTGGGCGGATCCTCAGGCGGGGCGGGGGCGGCGGTCGGTTCCGGCATGGTGCCGGTTGCGCACGCCAACGATGGCGGCGGGTCGATTCGGATCCCCGCCGCCTGTAATGGCGTGGTGGGCATGAAACCCTCACGCGGCCGCACGCCCACCGGGCCCGACGCCGGTATTTTCCTCTGGGGCATGGCGATCGAGTTCGCCGAAACCCGCACCGTTCGCGACTCCGCGGCCTTGCTCGACCTGTTGGCCGGGCCGGACGACGGCTACTTCTACGATGCGCCGCCGCCGCGTCGCGGTTTCCTCAGCGCGGCCGTCACGCCGCCCGGCCAGCTTCGCGTGGGCGTGGTCGACCGCCTGCCCGGCGGCGCGCCGATCACGCGCGAGATCAAAAACCGGCTGAACGATACCCGCCGCCTGCTGGAAGATCTGGGGCACATCTGCGAGCCGGTGCGTCTGCAGTACGACGAGGAGCAGTTCAACGAATCGTCCATTCGCCTGTGGGCCACCACGCTGGGCTATTTCATGGAGCAGTTTGCGGCGATTACGGGCCGCAAGATCGGGCCCAAAACCGTCGAGGCGGTGACGCTGGAGGTCTACCGCTACGCGCAGTCGCTGAAGGCCCTGCAACTGGAGGAGGCCATGGTCTGGCAGAACGCCGTGTGCCGACGGGTGGGCGCGGTAATGCGCCAGTACGACGTGCTGCTGACGCCGGGACTGGCGCGCGACGTGGCAAAACTGGGCGAGCTGGATCAGAACGCGCAAGGCGTCGATATGCGCGCCTGGTGGCAACAAATCATCCAGGGCTACTCCGCCTTTACCGCCCTGTTCAATACCACCGGGCAGCCGGCCATCATGCTGCCGCTGTGGCAGGCGAAGTCGGGTCTGCCGCTCGCCATGCAGTTTGTGGGACGGCCCGGCGATGAAGAGACGCTCTACAGCCTGGCCGGCCAACTCGAACAGGCCTTGCCCTGGGCGGGGCGCAAACCGGCGCTCTATGCCTGAACCCGGCGACGGCGCCGCAACCGAAAGGGGCGGCGCCGCGGCGTGCAGCGTTGAGGGGTGCCGTGCTTGGCATTGTAAAGTAAATGCGAATCTATATCATTTAACTTAATTCGACGTTCAGGAGATTTGCGATGCCCGTCCAGAACCCCATTCGACGCCTCTTGGTCATCAGCCTGCTGGCGCTCCCGCTGAGCTTGCCGACGGTGGCGCAAGCCGAACAGGCGCCCATCGAGCTGTCGATCAAGGACCACCGCTTTGAGCCGGCCGAGTTCAAGGTCCCGGCAAACACCAAAGTGAAGCTGATTGTGAAAAACCTGGACCCCACCCCGGAAGAGTTCGAGAGCTACGAACTCAAGCGCGAGAAAGTGATTCCCGGCGGCGCCTCGGTGACGCTTTTCATCGGCCCGCTGAAGCCCGGCGTGTATCCGTTTTTCGGTGAGTTCAATCAGGCGACGGCGCAAGGCCGGGTCATCGTCGAATAACGCCGCAGGGCGTTTGAGGAGCGGTACATGTTTGCAGTGGCTCTGATTTTCTTTCGCGAAGTGCTGGAAGCGGCGCTGGTCATTGGCATTCTGGCGGCCGCGACCACCGGGCTGCCGGGCCGTACGCGCTGGATCCTGACTGGCGTTGGCGCGGGCTTGGCTGGCGCCGTGATTACGGCGCTGTTCGCCGAACGGCTGGCCAGTGCGGCAGAAGGCATGGGGCAGGAGCTGTTCAATGCCGGCGTGCTGTTCACCGCCGTGCTGATGCTGGGCTGGCACACGGTGTGGATGTCCCGCCACGGCAAGGAACTCGCCAAGGAGGCGGGTGCGCTGGCGAAATCGGTGGCGGGCGGCACCCGGCCGATCTACGCCCTGGCGGTGGCCGTGGGCTTGGCGGTGCTGCGCGAAGGCGCCGAAATTGTGCTCTTTCTGAACGGCATGCTGGCCGGCGGCAGCACCGACGTGCCCAGTGCGTTAACCGGTGCGGTGGCCGGCACCGTGGTCGGTGGTCTCGTGGGCTATGCCGTCTTTCGCGGCTTAAAGCTCGTACCTACCAAACAACTGTTCGCCGCGACCTCGGGCCTGATCGCGCTGCTGGCAGCCGGCATGGCGGCGCGCGGCATGGCTTATCTCAATCAGGCCGGGTATCTGAGTTCCCTGTCCGATGTGGCCTGGGACAGCTCCCATCTCATCTCCGACCACAGCCTGACCGGGCAGGCGCTGGCCGCGCTGATTGGCTACACCGCCGCGCCCATGGAGAGCCAGGTCATGGCCTACGCCGGCACCGTCGCGGTCCTGTTGCTGGCCTCCTGGCTGCTCGGTCGTCGCGACCGGAGCGGCGCGGGCAAGGGCCCGCAGATGGCACTTGCGGTGGGTTTGGCGGTCGGCCTGTCGGCCCTGGCCACGCCCGACGCCGAGGCCGGGTTCAAGGTCTACTCGCCTTACGTGGAACACGGCGAATGGGAACTCGAATTTCGCGGCAATCGCAGCGTTGACGACGACCCCGGCAAAGACGACGGCCGCAGCTTTCTCTACGAGATTGGCTACAGCCCGCTGGCGCGCTGGCACACCGCGGTGTTTCTTGAAGCCGAGGGCGAGCCCGGCGAATCGAACTCGCTGACCGAGATCGCGTGGGAAAACATTGTCCAGCTGACCGAGCCCGGCCAGTACTGGCTGGATGTCGGCGCCTATGTGGAATACGCCAAGGGGCTGGACCGCGACGACGAGCACAAGCTGGAGTGGAAAATCCTGCTCGAGAAAGACTTTGGCAAGTTCGTCACTACGGTCAATCCGGCGTTTGAGCAGGCCTTTGCCGACGGCCCCACCGACGGCGTGGAGTTTGGCTACGCCTGGGGCACCTACTATCGCTTGATGGCGGCTTTCGAGCCGGGCGTTGAGGCCTACGGTGAAATGGGCGAAGTCGCAGACATCAAGGACGGCGACGAGCAGGAACACTTCATCGGGCCGGTGGCGCGCGGTACGTTTTTGCTCGGCGGTACCCATAAGCTCAAGTACAACGTGGGCTATCTGGTCGGGCTGACCGAAGACGCGCCGGACGGCGCCGCCAAGTTCGAACTCGAATACGAGTGGCGCTTCTAGCGCCTCTGCTCACGCGGCGACCTGCCGCACGCCGTACTTCCCGATTGCCTCAAGGCCGCCGCAGCCGGTCAATCGGCGCCATTCAGCAGCGCGGCGACGTTGGCGTGAAAACGCCGCAATAAATGCTCCTGACGGCCGAACAGCAGGCTGTCGTTGGCACCCGAAGCAACCGTCGACTGAATTTCTTCCGAGATAAACAGGTCTTCGGCGCTGAACACACCGCCATCGATCATCGCGAAGTTGCGATCCCAGTGGGCAATCTGTTTCTCGGTCCTCGCGTCCTCCGGCGTGAACAGCGTGTGCACGAAGCTCATTTCGCCCGGCGCGGTGGGAAACATCGCCATGTGGCTGGTGGAATCCGGGTGATAGATCAGCAGGCTGTTCGGAAAAATCACGTGTGTGAGCGTGGCGTGTTTGCGGAGATCCCAGGCCTCGGGCGGCAGATTGCGGGCTTCGGCCAGACGGTCGCGACCCACCAGAATGCGCGCGTGTCGCCCCACCG
>JALRCR010000096.1 GCA_023257255.1 Gammaproteobacteria bacterium
ACCGCATTGCGCAGCTCCTGCGTGCTGATGGAACCGTTGCCGTCAGCATCCGAGCCCGTGGCCAGCGTCACGCCGGTGACGGTGTTGTTGGTCAAGACCTGGGCGCTGGTGACATCTACCAGATTGCTCACCGCGGCAGGAACGGCGGCCCCGGAGCAGGTCTTGTCGATGATGCCGTAGAGCGCCTGCTGGTCTTCGGTTTCCCTGTCGGCATTGACCAGCAGGCGGGCGGCACAGGCCTGCCCACCGAGCCGACGTAGAACACCTCATCCTTCATATCGATGTCGTGGTCGGCGCTGCCGGGGTCGCCGATGTATTGGTCCATATCTGCCGCGGGCAAAGTGAAGGTGTGTACCGGGGTGGACACTGCGGTGGCGGTGCGCACGACGGCCTGGTCGTAGACAAAAATATTGGCGTTGGGCCTCGCGACCGCGGCGCTGCTTACATATTTAACGTCGACGAGGCTGGTCGGCCCGGAGCCGAAGACGCCAAACCACTTGCCCGCCGTCGCGCCCGACGCATCAGTTACCGCCACCACCTGCGGCAGCGAGGTGGTGAACTGTTGGTTGGTGGGCGACAGTTCGGCCAGCAACGTCGGCGGCGCTTCGGGGTTGGTGATGTCCAGAATTACGTAGGCCGCTCAGGAAAAAGGCTGCCCCAGTGCTGGCCGCTTCTTATGTGTCTAGCAACGAATGAATTGCCAAGGGCGCGCATCCCCCGGCTAGAGATAATCCCCTCGGGCCCCTGAGACAGCCCTTGCGCTGAGCGGCTACCATGCTCGACTCCAAGGGAGGACTCGACACATGAACAACGTCTTCGTGGCCGGCGTCAGCATGACGCCTTTCGGCAAGCAGCTCGATCGTTCCATCAAGCAAATGGCGGCAGACGCGCTGGCCGGGGTGCTGGCCGATGCCGGCGCCGAGACCAGCGATATTCAGGCGGTGTTCTACGGCAACTGTGTGCAAGGCCACATGGAAGGTCAGGACATGGTGCGGGGCGAAATCGCGCTGCGCGACGCGGGTATCCAGCGGGTGCCTGTCGTGAACGTGGAAAACGCCTGCGCCACTGGCAGCACCGCCTTCCATCTCGCCGCCAACTATGTACGCGCCGGTGCCGCCGACATCGTGCTGGCCATTGGCGCGGAGAAAATGTTTTCACCCGACAAAGCCCGCATGTTCAGCGCGTTTGACGGGGCATGGGATGTCCATCAGGTGGAGACCAGCCGCGACACGCTGATCCGCATGGGCGACGGTGTGCCGGTGCCGCCGGGCACCACGTCGACCAAGCCCTACAGCGTGTTTATGGACGTGTATGCCGGCTTCTGCCGCTTGCACATGAAGACCTTTGGCACGACCCAGCGCCAGTTGGCCGCGGTGGCCGCGAAGAACCACGCGCATTCGGTGCACAACCCGCTGGCGCAGTACCGCATGCCGTTTTCGATCGACGAGGTGATGGGCGCGCCGCCAATCATCTATCCGCTGACCTTGCCCATGTGCTCGCCGGTCAGCGACGGTGCGGCGGCAGCGATTGTGTGCAATGCCGCGGGACTGGCCAAACTGAAAGGCCGCAGCAGCCGCGCGATCCGCGTGCTGGCCAGCGTGCTGCAAACTGGCAGCGACCGCGCGCCGGAGGACTACGCCAACCATGCCACGGCCCATGCGGCGCGCCGGGCCTGGGCTGAAGCCGGCATCGGGCCGCAGGACGTCTCGCTAGCCGAGGTGCACGACGCCACCGCCATGGGTGAAATCATCGAGCTTGAAGCGCTGGGCCTGACCCCATTGGGCGATGCGGGCCCGGCTGCCGAGCGCGGCGAGTTGTCGCTCGGCGGTCGGCTGCCGGTGAACGTATCCGGCGGGCTTGAGTGCAAAGGTCACCCGATCGGCGCTACCGGGCTGGGGCAGGTGTTTGAACTCGTCATGCAGCTGCGTGGCGAAGCGGGCGTGCGACAGGTGGCAGGCGCCAAGGTCGGGCTGTCCCAGAATGGCGGCGGCATCATCGGCGTCGAAGAGGCCGTGGTTGCGGTGACGGTGCTGGGGCGGTAAACGCGAGGCGGCGACGAGGCCGCTCATCTTGTAGGTGCGGCCTCGCACAGCATTTGTGGGAGGGGCTTCCTGCCCCGACTAGCGCTTGTCGCCGACTTGCCGCTGGCGTCGGGGCCTGCCGCTCCCACGGGAGGTCAGGGACTGGGCGCGGTGCGGGTGTCGGTCCAACAGGAATGCGGTGCGGCCTCGCACAGCATTTGTGGGAGGGGCTTCCTGCCCCGACTTGTGCTTGTCGCCGACTTGCCGCTGGCGTCGCGGCGCTGCCGCGCCCACGGGAGATTTACGAATGCGCCGCTGATCTCAGGTGCCCAAACGCCGAATCGCGGCCTCGGTCAGGTACTGGTCGTACAGGTTCTGGTCATTGACCTTCATCTCGTAGCCGCCGCGGATGGTGCGGGTTTGCTCTAGCCGGGTCATGCGATTGCTTTGCACGTCGTGCGCATGCACGTTGACCCAGGACCAGTACGGCCGGTTGCCGTCCATCACCTTCTTGTCGCCGTTCTCGTATAGCGAGTAGCAACCGTCGAAAGACTTGAAGGGCTCGCCGCGACGGTCGAAGGTCACCATGTTCACGGGCAGCAGCGTGCGCGCATCAAACCACACGCGCTTCTTGCCGACCGGCGCCTGCGGGTAAGACGTCGGCTCGGCTTCCACGATAATCACTTCCGGGATCAGTTCGACCTTGGTATCCCAGAAGGTGATGCCCTTGGGCCCGCCATGGACCTTGCCCTCCCAGTTGGGTTCGTCGCTGTTCCAGTTCTGCGTCAGGCCAGCGAGAAACGGACCGCGACCGACCACCTTGAAGTTGCCCCAGGTGAGGTACGGGTCGCCCGCCGCCCAGGCGTCGGACAGGTACAGCGTGGTGCCCGGAATCAGCGGCTCAAAGCGCTGACTGGCCGGGAAACGCCGCACCCGCTTGAACGCCGGCAGATAGCCCAGCAGTTCGGGGAACGTCGCCTGATCGTAATCCCAGATATTGAGGAACGAGGTGCCCTTGGCATCGTTCGGATGCGTGAAAAAGACCGACTGATAGCGCAGCTTTTTCTCCGACCCCGGCATGTAGGGCTTGGGGTCCAGCGTGACGCGACCGACCGCGGCCATTTCGCACCAGGCGATTTCGTAGGTGTAGCCCTGCTCGCCGTCCGGATTGATTTCGTAATCCTTAATCATGTAGAACGACACATCGTGCCGCCCCCACGACAGCGTAATCGGCACGAATACTTCCAGCGCCGACTGCGGCTCCGGGAACGGGCAGCCGCCAATCCACGGCTGGCCGTCGGTGGTGTAGCAGTTGCCTTTGGCGTCCAGCATCGCCTTGCCCTTGTTGCGCAGGGTGGCTTCGATGTAGTCGACCGGCGAGAGATGCGTCATGTCCTTGGTGCTTTCGACCAGCCCGATCTTCCGCCCCATCTGCTTGATCTGCATGAAACGGATCGGGTCCAGCAGGTCCTGCACCTGATCGACGTTGTTGGCGTCGATCACATCGCCAGGCTTCAGCTTGCCCTTGGTGTAGACCTCGATCGACTGCAGTTCGTCCGGATAGACGTTCTCGAAGGTGCCGTTGGCAGCGACCGCGTCCCAGACCGATCCAAACACCCCCGCCCCCAGCAGGCCGCGCGCGGTCTGTTGCAGGAAATGGCGGCGACTGTAGTTGGCGTCGTATTTACGAATGCGCATGGCTGGCTCCCCGGAACGTGTTGCTAGTCGTTGTATGGCTTCTGTAGCGCCCCGCAGCCGGCGCACTTGAAAGCCTGTAGGTGTGAGTACGCCCTTGGCCTACGCACAGTTCAAAACCCGCGGCGTGCGACGGGGCGCTAAGTCAGTTGACCGCGCGGTCGGTATTCACCCAGAACTTCTTGCGAATCTCGGTCTTCAGCACTTTGCCAACCGGCGAGCGCGGCAAGTCCGGCCAGATTTCCACGTTCTTCGGCGCCTTCACGCTGCCCAAGCGCTCCTTTGCAAACTCGATCAGTTCATCGGGCGTCAGACTGTGCCCCGGGCGCAGCAGCACAATGGCGGTGACGGCCTCGCCCCAGCGCGCGTCCGGCACGCCGATGACCGCGCAGTTCTCAACCGCCGGGTGGGCGTTGATCGCGCTCTCCACCTCCGCCGAAAACACGTTGAAGCCGCCGGTGATGATCATGTCTTTCTTGCGATCGACGATGTAGACGTAGCCCTCATCGTCCTGCCAGGCCACATCGCCCGTGTGGTGCCAGCCAAAACGATGCGCCTCGGCGGTACCTTCGGGATTCCGGTAGTAGCAGGGCGCCACCAGATCGCCGCGCACCACGATCTCACCGCGCTCGCCGTCCGGCACCAGTTCGCCCTCCTCGTCCATCACCCCCATCAGGGTGAGGGTGCAGGGCTTGCCGCAGCTTTTCAGTAGATGAGCGCGGGCCGGGTCGCGCGCGGCTTGCGCCAGTTCCTGCGGTGGCAGATAGGTGATGAGCATCGGCGCCTCGACCTGTCCGTAGCACTGGCACATGCAGGGCCCGAAGACGTCCACCGCCTCGCGCAGTTTGTCCGGCGACACCGGCGAGGCTGCAATCAGGAAATGCGTCAGCGAGGAATAGTCGAACTCGCGCACCCGCGGATGCGCGAGCATCGAATAAAGCGCCGTCGGCGGCAAAAAGAGATGCGTCACGCGGTGCTGCTGGATGGTTTCCATCAACTCCAGCGGGTCGACTTTTTCTACCACCACATGAGTCGGCGCCTGCGGCGTCAGCATGAAAGCCAGAATGCCCGCCGCGTGGGTCATGGGCGCCGCGCACAGATGCACCGGCGGCGTGGTGGACGGCATGGTGATTGAGGTCTCGGCAATCAGCGTCGACCAGGTGAGGTTGTTCCACATGATGCCTTTGGAACGCCCGGTGGTGCCGCCGCTGCCAAGGATGGTCGTCATGCGCTGGGCGTCGTAGGGGATGTCGGCCACGCGGTGACCGTCGCCCTCCGCCATGAAGGTGCCTAACGCGGGCGCGTCGGTGTCGCTGCCATCAATGCACACCACATGGCGCAAGCTCGGCACCTGTTGGCGAATCGCCTGCACGTTCTCGCGGAAGCTGCTGTGATAGAACAGCCACTCGCACCCGGTGAGGTTCATGAAATCGATGTTGGCGTCCAGCGCGTTGCGCGCGTTGATCGGCACCCAGGTCGCGTTGGCGCGGAACGCGCCCAGCACACAGGCGAAGGCCTCCACGTCGTTCGGCGCGTAGACCGCAATGCGGCCCGCCTCGCTCAATCCGCGGTGGTCGATCGCGGCGCCGATGCGGTGGGAAAGCGCCTGCATTTCGCGATAGCTGTAACGCGCATTGGCGGCGATGAACGCCGTGCGTTCGGGATGGGCGTTAGCCGCCTTGTCGAAAAAATCGATAACGCGCATGCGTTTCCTTTCTGCTCGTCGTTGGCGGCAGGCCGCCGGTGTTCAGGATTCCGTCGCGCATTTAAGCCGCGAACGGGCGGCCTGCCAGCGCTTTTCGGTGCCGGCATCGGGCGCTTTTTGCCGCGCCACTTTCACCGCCAGTTCGCAGGCCGATTCCGGCCGCGTGGAGCCCGCGCGAATTTCTATCCGGCTCAGCATGCCGTCCCACCAGATGGGAAAACTCGGCGGAACCTTCTTGGTGATGATGGCCCAGGCATTGTCGGCTTCGATCAGCCGCTTGGTCTGCTGCGCCGAGCGGGCCAGCATGCGGTAGCCGTCGCCGGTCTTCGGATAGTCGGCGACCAGCGCGCGAGAGGCGGTGTAGGCCGCTTCGCCCTGCCCGTCGGCCAGCAGAAGCTCGATGTGCAGCAGCCGGAAGCGGCGCTCCATTTCCGGCAGGGCTTTGAGTTTAGGCGCCAGCGCCGCGGCAAACTCGGCCTGCAGCGCGGTGTCTTTCAGCTGCTTCACCCAAGGATAGAGCTGCTCTGCCATCCACGCAGGGACCACCGCGCCGGCGGCCTCGACCTGACCCAGCGCAAGCCGGGGCGCGTTTTGGCGGTCGTACAGCCGGAGGCGCGACCAGAAGTACACGCGCTGGTCATTCACGCTGACGCCGGGCTGCTGCTCGGCCAGCGCGATGGCTTTCAGCACGGCGGCCGGATCGGAATCCGCCACCGCGCGCAGTTGCAAAGAGAAAACCAGATTCTGCTTGTTCTTGCGCTGCTCTTCCGGCAGCGCCGCCCAGACTTTTAATCCGTCGCGGGCCAGCGCATCGAGCTGCGCGCCCGGACGGTTGGCCTGCTTGGCAAATTCGCGGGCAATCACATAGAAGCGCGAGGTCTCCACGCTGCCCGCCGCGCCAGCGGGCGACTTGATCTGCGACAAGAGCTTCAGCGCGCCCGCGGTGTCGCCGGCGCTTTGTGCCAGCGTGATGCGCGCGCCCAGCGCATCCGGATCGGCGGGGTTCAACTTGATGAAGCGCTGGGCGGCGGCTTTCAGCTCGGCCCGCGAACCGCCGGTAGACTTCGCGTCAGGGCGCTTGGCCCGCGCCACATAGGCCAGCTTGGCGGCGGCGCGCTCGAGCTCTGCTTCCAGACGTGGTGCGTCGAGCAGGTCGTCGGCAATTTCCGCAGCGTCGTCGTTGAGATCCGCCTTGAGGCAGGCCACCGCGTAGCGATAGCGGAAGCGGTTGAAGTTGAGCTGGCGGTTGTCGCGACGTTTAGCGAAGAACTCGCGATACTTCTGGGCGGCGGTAATCCACTGCTGGTTGCCCAGCGCGAATTCGGCGGCGAAGAGCGGCGTCAGCCAGCCGGTATCCTCCGACACAATCTCGGCGCGGTACTGCATCAGATCCACAATCAGCGCCATGCTTACACGATCGTCTGCCAGCAGCTGACGAATGCGGGCCCCGGCTTCGCGGGCGCCCACCTTGGTTTTGCGATGTTGTTCGAGCAGCGCAAAAAGTTCGTCGCGCACGGGGTTAGGCACGCTGGCCCCTTCCACCGGCTGCTGGTCCGGCGCGGGCGCGGCCTGCGGCCCTTTCGCTAACACGGCGAGTTCAGCTTCGGCCGCCTTGCGCACAGGATGCTGGGCGTCAAACGACAGGCTCTTGATGAGGCTGTTGAAGATCTCCCGGGCCTGCGCCGGTTTTTTCTCCGCGACCGCCGCGAAGCCCAAGCCCAGCCAGCCGCCGTAAACGAGGCTCGGCTGATAAATCTGCATGGAAGCAGCCCGGAACCCGCGGCGCGCCCGCCAGATCAGTTGCGCGCGGTCGGCGGCGCGCGCCGGCCGGTCTGCCAGCGTCAGGTCCAACCACGAACCCCAGAACGGAAAGGCGACCAGCGAGAAGCTCAAGTCTTCCCAGACCTGCGAGCGGTACACCTGCTCCAGCGCACCTTCGTCCTCACCCGCCGCGGCCTCGGCGGCGCGCAGGCGCTCCTCGGTCTGCTTGCGCATGTTAGAGGCCAGCTTGCGCAGTTTGATCAGCACCTCATCCGGTGCCCCCTGCTGCCGGACTTCATCGACCAGCGCGCCGAAGCTGCGCGCGGTGGTCGCGAACTGGGCGGTGTCAGTGGTGGGGGTAAGCGCATCAAGCAGGGCCTGCGCGCGGACCAGCGGGTCGCCGGTCGCGGCGGTCTCGGCGCGAATGCTGAGCGGCGTCAGCCCGAGCAGCAGGCAGCAGCACAGGGTCAGCAGGCTGTTATAGATGGCGCGCATCACAGCAGGTCCAGCAGGGCTTTCATTTCGGTCGCGAATTTGTCGCCCATGATCAGCGTCACCAGCCGGCGGGTGATGGAGCTTTCGCCTTCCAGCGTCGCCGCGTCGCCGTTGCCGGCATCGGCAATATTGCGGAACTGATACATCGGGTCGGCGCGATACAGCGCGTGATTGACCTTGCGGCCCACGCGCGCTTCGACCACCGAGGGATTGGACAGGTCGCTAACATCCAGCGTCGACACCACGCCGCCCTGACTGCTGAAGCGCGACACGGCGCTGATGGCGTCGTCGATGTTGGCGTCGGTCGGCGGTGCGTCGCCGACCAGAATCATGATCCGACGCCCGCCGGTACGCCAGGCGGCGTCTTCGGCGCCCACCTTCAACGCGGTGTGCACCGCCTCGAACATATCGCCACCGCCCTTGGCTTCCAGCGAACCCAGAAAGCCTTGCAGCTTCAGCGTGCTGTAGGTCAGGTTTTGCATGCGGGTGACAAACTCCGGGTCGCCGCGGTCGCGATAAGCGAGCACCCCAAAGCGCGAGATCGGCACCAGCGAGCGCACGGTCGACGTGATGTCGAGAATGCGGGTCTTCACTTCGTCCAGCACCCAGCCCATGGAACCGGTGGCGTCGACCACAAACAATACGTCGAGCCCCCCTTCCCGCATGCCCTGAATATAGGCGGCGAACTGGTTAGAGGAGCCGCCCAGCGCGTTGCCAATGCCAACGCCAAAGCCGGCGGTCCCGCCGCCACTGCCGCCACCGCTGCCGCCCTTGGTCACCGGGCCGAGCAGACCGACGGTGGGCACGCTGGCGTGGCGCGCAAGATTGGCGCCCGCGCTGTCCTGCTGGGCAATGGCGATTTCGACCGGCTGGGTGTCTTCCCCTGCCCCGCCGGCCTGTGCGGTGAGCGACAGCGGCACATTGGGCGGCGGCGGCGCCACCGCCTGCGGGGCAATCAGCACTTCCGGCGGGTCGAGCTGAAAGTCTTCCTCGAAGTCGAGCGGCTCGTCGGTCGGCGGCTCCTCCATCTTCACTTCGGGGATTTGATTCTTCGCGACTTCCAGCACCACTTGCCGCTTCTCGCGTTCGGCAATGGCATTCAGCGCTTCCGTGGCGGCCTGGGTTTGCTTGATTTCCTCGCCCACGCGAGAGGACACCAGCCCATGCAGGGCCAGCGAGATCGCCATCAGCAATAGCCAGATTAAAGGACGGCGCATGCGGGCGAGATCAGCTGCCTTGACCGTTGGGCGGGCGTGACAGCGTTTCGATCGCCACGCGGGTGATGCCCAACTCGCCCAGCTGTTCGATGAGCCGCGCGATAACCACCGCGTCCACCGCCGCATCGGCGGCGATCTTCAAATCCTGCGCGGCACCGGCGCGTTTAAGCGCCGCCGCCAGCTGCGCAGACACGACCTCCTCGCCGTTCATCACCATGCTGCCGTCCGGCTTCACCACCAGCTGGGGCGCGGTGGCCGGCAGGGTGTTGCTGGCGGCGGATTTTGGCGGCGTGACCTGCAGGTGCACGTCGAAATTGGCCGCCACAATGAAAAACAGGATCAACAGAAAGATCACGTTGATCATGAAAAACGTGCTTTCCCAGCGTCGGTCGCGGGCGTCTTCTGCGCTCTGCTTGAGGCCGAAGTCAGTCGTCGAACGTTGGCTTAGGTCAGACATCGTCTTGCTACTTGAACTGTCGCGCTTCGCGCAGCGAGACCTTGGTCAGCCCTTGCGCGTTCAGCACGTCGATCACATCGACCGCGCGCTGCAGGGGCACGCCCGGGTCGCTGGCAACGATTACCGATTTGTCGCCACGCGCTGTCAGTGCGCCCGGCAGATCGGATAAATCGCGCCGCTCGCCGTCCAGCCAGAGCCCGCCGTCCTTGTGGAGCTCGATGTAAATCACGGCGGATTCCTTACTCGTCGCGCCGGCCGCCATTTTTTCCTTTTTCTCGCTTTTGAGGTCCATGCCGTGCGGCACCACAAAGCTGCTCTGGAGCATGAAAAAAATCAGCAGGATGATGAAGCAGTCGACCAGCGGCACGAAGGTAATGCGGATCGAGCGGCGCCGTCGGCGCCCCAGCGACAGCGAGATTTGCTGAAGTTCAGCCACGGCCCAGGCCAGCGGTCAGCACTTTGGTCAAGAGGTTCGAGGTTTCTTCCGACACCCGTTCCAGCCGGGTCTGCAGCAGCGCGTGCAGCGCGGTGAAGATAATGGCAATGACCAGACCTACCGCGGTGCAGACGAGCGCCTCCCAGATGCCATTGGCCAGCGCGGACGAGCCTTTCTCGGTGCCGGCGACGGCGGCGAGTTGGCGAAAGGCGTCAATCATGCCCAACACGGTGCCCAGCAGGCCCAGCACCGGCGAGAGGTAGTAGACGATTTCCAGCGCGCGGAGCAGCGAACCGTAAGGGCGTAAAAAAAACATGCCGCGCCGGGAGAGTTCATCGCGCAGCAGTTCGCGGTCTGAGGTTTCCAGATGTTCCAGACCAAACTTGATCTCACGGGCAAGCGCGAAGCGTGATGCGCCAAGCGTCGCCAATGCTTGCTCGCGCTCGCCGGCCGACCAGCGGTCTATCGCGCGGTCGGTGGCGCGGAAGCGGCTGTCGCTAACGCCCATGAACTGCAGAAACTTGTAGAGGACCATGGCCAGGCCGATGGTCGAGATGACGAGCTGCACGGCAACCACGCTGCCGCCCAGTTCAACAAGAGTCCGGGCCGATTCCCAGGTGTAGGTAATGAGATCCATGCGCTGATGCTTTCTCCGGATGCGGGGTCAGGGCGATGAGTGCAACAGCGCCAGAGGAGCGCGCCGCGACCCGAGTCTACCGACGCGCAGCGCAGAAAAGAAAGGGCCGGCATAAAGCCGGCCCTTCCATTCCAGACAACCGGAGTTGGTCTAGAAGTAGTAGCTCACGCGGGCAAAGATTTCGTCCGCGAAATCGAGCGTTTCGATGACGTCGTCGTTCTCACCCGGGGTGAAGTCCTGGAGGATGTTGGCGTAGACGTCAAACTGCCAGCGGGTGCTGGGCTTGTACTTCACACCAGGCTGCAGCAAGAGACCACCCTCGACGTCGATCAGCATCGCGAAGTCCGCGCGCCAGATGAGGTTCGGGAACGGCTGCTGGAAGGCAAACGCGACGTAATCCGCGCTGTCCTGACCCTGCGCACGGCCACAACCGCGGGCACGGGAACCGCTGGCATCGCGGTCCGTGACGGTGTTGGTGGCTTCGGTCGCGGTCGGGAAGCAGGCCAGATCGGTCTTCTCGCTGTGGTCGTTACCGCTGAGGTGACGGCCAAAGAGGTCGCTCTGGGTTCTGTGCATCCACTGCGCCACGAGGTAGGTCGCCGGCAGGCCGGGCACCACGTTGTGGTATTTCTCAAGCACCAAGGCCGAATTGACGTCGGTCTCTTCGATGTAGGTGCCTTCGCGCAGATCAAGCGAGGTGAACTTCTTGTTCGGCGCAATGCTCACTTCACCGCGGATGATCAACTGGTCAAGCCAGGAACCCGGTTCGGATTCCACAATGTAGTTGGCCGACAGACCGGTGATGGTTTCGCGGTAGAACTGGCGGGTGATGTAGCCGCGCGGGAACGCGAAGCCGTTGAAGAAGCCGTCCAGAATGTTGCGGTTCGCCTGATAGGTGTACGCGCTCTTGACGTTCTTCTTGCCGCCGATGTTGTTGAGGATCATCTTGGCGCCGGCGGGGTCGGCAAAGCCGCCACCCGCCAGACCGAAGATGGCCGTGGTCAACGTGGAAGCGTTGGTGCCGTTCTTCTCGGCGCCGCCGTTCAGGAAGCCCAGCGTGCCTTCCATCGGGTTCAGGCGCGAACGCGCGGCGTAAGCAAACCATTCCTGATAGGAGGCGGTCCCCAGCGGATCCGGCGAGGCGTTGGCGCCGCACTTGCCGTCTTTCATCGGGGTCAGCAGTTCGGCAACGTCTTCGCCACCGGCCTGGTTCATGTCAAGACCGAGGCCCTGAATACCCAGCCCCTGCAACACGCGACCGGCGTAGTTGTTCGGGCCGTAGCAGAACGGGTTCGGCGAACCGTCACCCAGCGTCTTCGGGGCGTCGGTCCATTCGACCACACCGTCCGGGTTCACGCGGTTGACCGCCATCGCGCCCATGGTGAACTTCTCGGTCAGCGGCATGGACAGCCGCGCGCCGTAGTTCACGTTGTTGAGCA
>JALRCR010000097.1 GCA_023257255.1 Gammaproteobacteria bacterium
CGCGAGCCCGGTGCAGTTCAGGCACTCCACCGAGCCGTCGTCGTACAGCCGGAACATCGCCGAGCCGCATTCGCAGTAATACATGCCCAGATCGGGCCGTTCACGCGAGCGGCGGGCGTCACGTTTGTCCTGCAGGTTGATCACGTCGGTCATCGCGCAAGCCTCCTCTGCTGAAACAACGTCAATGGGCGAAGATTGCCCTGCATCGCAGCATCAGGCAACCGCCATATGACGGGCGTTCGAGGCTTGCCCTCAGTCGCTGCCTTTCGGCGGCAACCAGCGGGCCAACAGCGTCTCGATGCCGGCCCGGTCGAGCTGCGGCGGCCCCAGCGGAAACCACAGCAGGGCTTTCTGCAGGATGAGCCGCGTGATGCGCGCGCTGTCGTAATAGCCGAGTTCGTCGACGCAGTCCTGAGGCATGCGGGTCACCAGCATCAGCGCCGCGCCGAGCAGGGTTTCGCGCTCCTGTGCCGCCAGCACCTCGGCCTCAGCGGCGGCCTCGGTCGGCGCGGCCGCTGGCAGCAGACGCTGGATGAAGTCCAGCAACCGGTCGATCGCGGGCGGCGGGCTCAGGCCCAGACCAAGCGCCGCCGACCGCAGCGCCAGCGGCGAGCGTTCGGGGTCGGTATCGCACGCCACCCCCAGCGCGGCGGCGAAGGCGGCCCAGACGGCATCGACCAGCGGCGCGCAGCCGGGGCGTGCACAGATCCCCGGCCACGCGGTCGGGGACACGCCCAGCATCAGCGGCAATCCCTCACTGGCCGCGCGCCAGCGTTCAAGCTTGGCCCAGGCTTCACTCTCGGCTGTGGAAAGCGTCGGGCTGCCGGCCTCGGCCAGCGCAAGGCGCAGTTGGTTGATGGGGTCAGCGATCGTCATGCGGGCTCTTTCATCAGGCAGGAACCATTCAGCTCATATCCGGTCTAGGCTAAGCGCGCGTCACGGCGCGCCATCCTCAACGACTGGAGTCAATCACGATCATGAAGACCTTTGCCATTTTTCTCACCCTGCTGTTTGCGGTTGTCGGCATGGTGCCCGAGGCCGAAGCCAAGCGTCTGGGAGGAAGCAAATCCTTCGGCAAGTCGTATCGCACGGCGCCCGCCTATGCCGCGCCGACGGCGCCGCGCCCCCAGCCGGGCAACGCGGTCGCCGCCGCGCCGGGCGCCCGGGGTCCGCTCGGCGGGATGATGGGCGGCATGCTTGGTGGCCTGGTCGCAGGCGGTTTACTGGGCGCGCTGTTCGCCGGCGGGGCCTTCGAGGGCATCAAGTTCTTCGACATCCTGCTGATGGGCGGGCTCGCTTACCTCGTGTTCCGCCTGCTGCGCGCGCGCCGCGGCGGCACCCCCGCTGGCGCCGGGTATCGCGACGCCGCGCCGGTTCCGGCGGCGGGAGGCTATCCGGATCTGCAGCCGGCCCCGGTCAT
Source organism: Gammaproteobacteria bacterium (assembly GCA_023257255.1). GTDB lineage: Bacteria > Pseudomonadota > Gammaproteobacteria. The sequence continues at coordinate 1,421 of JALRCR010000097.1, forward strand.
GACGCGCGAGGCGGCCGGCCGACCGGTATTCGATGTGCCCCACATCGGCCGCGGTGCGGGCAGTCTGGGCTATGTCCCGCCTGCAGCGGCGGCCAGCGCGACGGGCGGCGGTTTTGATGAAGCGCCGGTGCCCTTCAATTTCCCGCCGGGCTTCGACATGAACAACTTCCTGGCCGGCGCCCGCGAGCATTACCGCTCGCTGCAGCAGGCCTGGAACAGCAACGACTTTGACACCATCAGCGAGTATCTAACGCCCGGCCTGCAGGCCGATTTGCGCGCCGAGCGCTCGACGCTGGACGGCGAGCAGCACACCGAGGTGCTGTTTGTAGATGCCGAAATCGTCCGCGCCGACCTGCACGGCAACACGGCCGAACTGAGCGTGAAATTTACCGGTGCCTACCGGGATACGGTGGAAGGCGTGGAAGCCAAGTTCACCGACGTCTGGCACCTTACCAAGGACACGGTGATGAAAGGCTCGCCCTGGTTTATTGAAGGGATCGAGTCGAGCGAGGCCGAGTAAATCAGCGGGGCGCGGCGCCGGCAGGGCCGGCGTAGCGCACCCGATAGACCAGCCCCGCCAGATCGTCACTGATCAAGACCTCGCCGGTCGGCGTCTCCAATACGTCGACCGGCCTGCCCCAGGCGTTTTCACCCGCTAGCCAGCCCGTAATGAACGGGCTGCGCGAGCGCAGCTTTCCCGCCTTGTCCAGCACCACGCGCGTCACGCGGTAGCCGCTTTTTCGCGAGCGATTCCACGAGCCGTGCTCGGCGATCAGCAGCGCATGGTGATAGTCGGGTGGAAACTGCGTGCCCTGATAGAACGTCAAGCCCAGCGGCGCGACGTGCGCACCCAGTTCCAGCACCGGGGGAGTAATGGCCTGCGGCGGTTTCCGCTTGCCAAAATCCGGATCGGCAATCGCCTGCCCGTGGACGAACGGATAGCCAAAGTGCTGTCCGGCGGCGGTGGCGCGGTTTAGCTCGCAGGAGGGCTGATCGTCACCCAACCAGTCGCGGCCGTTGTCGGTAAACCAGAGTTCACCGGTCACCGGATGAAACGCCATGCCGACCGAATTCCGGATGCCGTTGGCGTAGGTCTCTTGTGCGCTACCGTCCGGGCGGAGGCGCTGAATGCTGGCGTAAGGCGGTTCCGACAGGCAGATATTGCAGGGCGCACCAACCGGCACGTATAGCCAGCCGTCGGGCCCGAAGGCGAGGTACTTCCAGCCGTGGGCACGGTCGCTGGGAAAGTTTGCTGACACCACCACCGGCGCCGGCGGGGCCAGCAGCCGGGTGTCGATCTGGTCGTAGCGCAAAATCTGGCTGACCGCAGCGACATACAGGCTGCCCTCATGCCAGGCGAGCCCGGTCGGCATCGCGAGGCCCTGCGCAATCACCACCACCTTTTCCGCGGTGCCGTCGCCGTCGCGGTCGATGACCGCGCGGACCTCGCCGCGGTTGCGGCTGCCGACGTAGAGGATCCCCGCCGGGCTGAGCGCCATTTGTCGCGCTTCCGGCACCTCGGCATAAACCGCAATCTCGAACCCTGGCGGCAGGTTGAGCCGCGACAGATCGCGGGGACCGGCCTCGGCGCGCCACCCGCCAAGGAGCGTTAAAGCGAGTAAGCAATAGCTCATCCCTGCGCTGCGCATCGTTTGCCCTCCTCCTGTGAGTCCGTTACTGGACCACCTTCTCGGTGGTCACCGACAGGCGATGAATCAAGGTGCGCAGAAACACTTTCAGAAAGCGCACCTGGCAATTCAGCGAGGCCTGCGAAATTACCGTGGAATTGATCTTCAGCAGCGAGGTCGGACCGTTGGCGACGATGGTGGCGGTGCGTTTGGTTTTCGCCAGATAGCCCATTTCGCCGAAGCAGTCGCCGGCAAACAGCGAGCGCAGATCGCGGTGGTTTTTCTGCACTTTCACCTCGCCGTGCACGATGATGTAGAAGGAATCGTCAATCTCGCCCTCAATAATCACCCGCGAGCCATCCGGATAGTCCTGCCATTGCGCGGCGCGCACGATTTCCCAGACCTCGGCTTCGGGAAAGCCGTGGAAGAAATCGAGCTGTTTAACGGCGGTAAATTTCTCCTGCTCCGAGATGTTCTCGCGCGGTTGTTCAAGGATGCGGTCGAAGGCACGGGCAAGATCTGCCGCCATATCGCCCCCCATCGCGTAGCGGTCGGCGCGGTCCTTGGCCATTGCGCGATTGATGATCCGTTCCAGTTCGGGTGGCGCATCGGCGCGCAGCTCGGTCAGGCGTGGCGGCTGTTCGGTCAGAATCTTCTGCACCAGCCGCGAGAAGTTGTCGGCCATAAACGGATGACGGCCGGTCAGCAGCTCGAACAGCACCACGCCTAGCGAGAAAATATCGGTCTGGCCGGTGATGAACTCCTCCGAAATCTGTTCCGGCGACATGTAGCGCGGCGAGCCCACCAGCCCGAGCGGCAGGGTTTCGGTGGTATCCATTTTGGAGAGCTGCGCAATGCTGAAATCACCCAGCTTTACGTCCATCTGCTGGGTGATGAGGATATTGGTGGGTTTGATGTCGCGGTGGACCACGCCCTGACGGTGCGCGTAGTCGAGCGCCCGCGCGCACTTGAAGCCAATTTCTACCACCCGATCGATCGGCAGCAGATGGTCGGGCCGGCACCAGGGCTTAAGCGTCTGCCCGCCCTCCACATACTCCATCACGATGTAGCAGATCTCGCCTTCCACGCCGGCGTCGTAGATGCTGATGATGTTGGGATGGGACAGCCGACCTGCGGTGTGCGCTTCGTTGAAGAACATCTTGCGGTAGCGGTCGCCGGACTCTTCGTCGTCCAGTTGGTCGGAGTGCGCCACCTTGAGCGCGACCGGCCGGTCAATGTAGAGGTCGTGACCGAGGTACACGGTCCCCATGCTGCCGCGCGCGATTTCGCGCATGACTTCATACTTGCCAAGCCGGCCAACGGGCGGGTTGCTCATGGAATGATGCTGCTCGGATTGGAAATGGATTGCAGGGGCCGGGCTGGCGAGAATAACAAAGTCGTTCTTCCCCTATATTGCGGCAGAAAACGCGGCGACCTACCGCCGAAAAACGATTCAGGAACCTTCATGACTACGCTGACCTCTCTCCTGGTGCCTCATGCTGAACGACTCCTCGCCACCCCGACGCTGCGCCTGTTTACCGACGACCCGGCGCGACTCCCGGACTTCTCGCTTGACGCCGCGGGCCTGCATCTCGACTACGCCAAGCAGCGGCTGGATCGCCCGGCGCGGGCGGCCCTTTTGGCGCTGGCCGAGGCGCGTCAGCTGCGCAGTCGCATCGAAGACCTTTTTCGCGGCGCGCTCGTTAACCCCACCGAACACCGGCCTGCCCTGCATACCGCGCTCCGCAACCCGGACGATCCGAGCGCCTGCGTTGACGGCCAGGCGGTCGGTCCGCTGGTCGCCGCCACCCTCCAGCGGATGGACCAACTGGTAGACGCCATTGCCAACGGCCAGTCGCGCGGGGCTAGCGGCGAGGCCATCACCGATGTCGTCAATCTGGGTATCGGCGGATCCCACCTCGGGCCGCAGTTGGTTTGCGATGCCCTGCGCGACCTGCATACCCGCCGCCCGCGCGTGCACTTCGTGTCCAACGTCGACGGCGGTGATATCGACCGCTGCCTGAGCACGCTGGTGCCGGCGCGCACGCTGTTCATCGTGGCCTCCAAATCCTTCACCACGCCGGAAACCGCGCTGAATGCGCGCACCGCCGAGGCCTGGATTCGTCAGGCCCTGCCCGGCCCTGACGCCATCGCCCGGCATTTCCTGGCGATCAGCGCCAACCCCGCGCGGGCCGTGGCGTTCGGCATCGCAGCCGACAACGTGCTGCCCATGTGGGACTGGGTGGGTGGGCGCTACTCGCTGTGGTCGGCCATTGGCCTGCCGATTGCGCTGGCCGTGGGCAGCGCGGCGTTTCGTGATCTGCTGGCCGGCGCACGGGCGATGGATCAGCACTTCAGGGACAGCCCGCTGGCCGCCAATATGCCGGTGTTGCTGGCGCTGATCGGCCTGTGGAACAGCGACGCGCTGGGTGCCGAGACGCAGGCGCTGGTGCCCTACGACGAGCGTCTGACGCTGTTCCCGCCCTGGCTGCAGCAGCTGGAAATGGAAAGCAACGGCAAACGGATTACGCTGGACAACCAGCCGGTCAGCGGCCACACCGCACCGGTGGTATGGGGCGGCGTGGGCACCAACGTGCAGCACGCGTTTTTCCAGCTGCTGCATCAGGGCACCCGCCGCATCCCGGTCGACTTCATCCTGCCGCTCAGTCATCCGCGTTCACCGCCCGCACATCACGACATGCTGGTGGCCAACTGTCTGGCGCAGGCCGAAGCCCTGATGGTGGGTCGCTCGCGCGCCGCCTCGCTGGCGGACAACCCCGATCCCACCCTCGCGCTGCATCGTGAACAGCCGGGCAATCAGCCCAGCAGCCTGCTGAGCATGACGGCGCTCACGCCGCAAACGCTGGGGGCCTTGCTTGCCCTCTATGAGCACAAGACCTTCGTGCAGGGTGTGCTGTGGAACATCAACTCCTTTGACCAGTGGGGCGTGGAGCTGGGCAAGCAGTTGGCGGCCACGCTGCTGGCCGAAATGGCGGCCGGCGCGGCCAGCCGGGCACACGACGCCTCGACCCGCGACCTGCTGCAACGCTATCTGGCCGCCCGCGGCGGCTAGAGCTGCACGAGGTTGTCGTTGGCGGCGATCAGGCGGTCGATCAGCACGGCGCTGAAAATGCGGTAGAAGCGCAGCTGGCAGGCCGGCGCCACCTGCTCCATAAGCGATGAATTGAGCTTCATCAGCGACAGGGGCGTCTCGGCGGTGACGGTGGCGCTGCGGTTGACCTTGCGCAGAAATGCCATTTCGCCAAAGCAGTCGCCGGGCACCAGATGGTGCAGCACCTTGGTCGCTTTGGTGACGGTGGCCTCGCCGGCGGTGATGAGATACAGCGCGTCGTCCAGCTGACCTTCAACGATCACCGCATCGCCCTGCGCCACTTCCATCCACACGCTGGCGCGCACGATTTCCCACATTTCGGCATCGGTAAACCCGCGAAAAAAGTGCAGGCCCTTGATGTACTCAAACTTCTCTCGCGCCGGAATATCTTCCTGCGGCCGCTGCAGGTGCGAAAAGGCCATGCTGAGATCCGACGCCATGTCGAGCCCGCTGCGATAGCGTCGTTCGGGCTGCTTTTCCAGCGCCTTTTGCACAAAGCGCTGAACCACTGGCGGCAGGTCCGGCCGGTGGCTCGCCAGCGGGGTGGGTTCTTCGTTGACCACGCGATGGATGAGCCGCGAGAAACTCTCGGCCCCAAACGGGTGTTTGCCGGTCAGCAGCTCGTAGGCCACCACGCCCAGCGAGAACAGGTCGGTCTGGCTGGTGATCAGGTCTTCCTGGATTTGCTCTGGCGACATGTAGCGCGGCGAACCGACGAAGCCGAGCGGCATGGTGGTGGACAGGTCCGTGCGGTTGATGTGGGCGATGCTGAAGTCCGCAATTTTGACCTCGAGGTTGCGCGTCAGGAGAAGATTGGACGGCTTGATGTCGCGATGAATCACGCCCTGCCGATGCGCATAGTCCAGCGCCTTCGCGCAGCGGAACAGAATCTCCGCCACCTGATTGAGCGGCAGCAGGTTATCCGCCCGGCAGTAGCTTTTCAGGGTGTCGGCGCCTTCGATCAGCTCCATCACGATGTAGCATTTTTCGCGGTCGACGCCGGCGTCGAAAATATCGAGGATGTTGGGATGCCGCAGCATGCCTGCGGTATGCGCCTCGTTGAAAAACATCTTCCGGAAGCGCTCGCCGGAGTCGGGCTGGCGCAGCGCGTCCGCGATCGCCACCTTCACCGCCACCAGCCGCCCGATGTAGGGGTCGAAGGCCTCATAGACCACGCCCATACTGCCGCGGCCGACTTCGCGGCGCAGTTCGTATTTGCCCATTTTCTGGGGGGTCGCGGGATGATTCATAAAGGCCGGTGCGCCGTGCTCTTAATGCTTGGAAGCAAGCGAGGTGGAGTCTAGCAGGCTCGCGGCGCGCTGCCCTTACGCGCTCACCCGGCGGGCCGTCTGCTCTGGGTATAATCCGCCTCATGCAAGCCTCTACCAAAGCCTCGTCCACCACCGCCCTGCTCGTCCTTGTCGGCTTCGTCGCCGTCAGCGCGGGCCTCATCTTCGCCGCCACCCGAGGCAGCAAAGCGCCCGACATCCCGGGTCTGCTCTGGCCCGACCCGCCGGTGCTGGCCAACTTCAGCCTGCTGGGCAGCGCGGACCAGCCCATCGACCAGCACAGCCTGGAAGGCCGCTGGACGCTGTTGTTCTTCGGCTTCACCAACTGCCCCGACATCTGCCCGACGACGCTGGCCGTGCTGAAGCAAACCGTGGCCCGGTTGGCCGACTACCCGCCGTTCCGTGAGCAAGGGCAGGTGCTGTTCATTTCGCTCGACCCCGCGCGCGACACGCCGGCACAGCTTGCCCAGTACGTGCAGCATTTTGACACCCGCTTTCTGGCCGCCACCGGCGACGACGCCGCGCTCGATGCGGTGACCGTCCCGCTGGGCGTGATCCGGGCCAAGGTCGAGGATGGCAGCGGCGGCTATTCGATCGACCACACCGCGTCCATTTTCCTCATCGACCCCAAACTGCGGGTGATCGGCAAGTTTGGTCTGCCGCACAGCGCCGCCATGCTGGACGAAGGCTTCCGTGCCATCACAAACTTCCGGGGCGCCCGATGAACCGCCTGCTGATCCTGTTGGTGCTGCTACTGCCCACGATACCGGCACTGGCCTGCCCGGGACTGGTCGTCAGAGAGGCCTGGGTCCGCGAGCCGCCACCCGGCGCCCGCGGCACCGCCGCCTATTTCACACTGCGTAACGACGGGGCGCAGACGCTGGTGCTCGACGGCTGGACCAGCGGCGCTTTTGCCCACGTCATGCTGCACGAAACCGTGATGACGGGTGACCGGGCGGAGATGCGTCACCGCGAGCAGCTATCGCTAGCCACCGGTGCCCAGGCGGCGCTGACGCCCGGCGGGCTGCATTTGATGCTGATGCACGCCACCGCACCCCTCGCAGCCGGGGCGACCGTCACCGTCCAATTCAACTGTAACGGTCAGGCCGCGCAATTGAGCGCGCCGGTGCTTCAGGAGGCGCCATCCTCGCGATGAATCTGGTCGATCAACTGCTGGTCATGCCCCAGCATCTGCTGCCGCAGCGCGGCTTGTCCCTGCTGGTACGTTGGCTGACCCGCCAGACCGTGCCTGGTCTGACACCAGCGGCCATCCGCGCCTTCTGCCGGCTCTACGACGTCAATCTGGGCGAGGCGGAACGCAGCGACCCGGCGAGCTACGCCTGCTTCAACGATTTCTTCACCCGCGCGCTCCGCGCGGGCGCGCGGCCGCTCGAAGCCGGCGCCGTGCTCAGCCCGGCCGACGGCAAGATCAGCCAGCTCGGGCGCATCACCGCGGGCGAGTTGCTGCAAGCCAAGGGCCGGCACTTTTCGCTGGAAGCCCTGCTGGCGGGCGACGAACTGCTGGCGCGCCGGCTGGAAGGCGGCCATTACGCGGTGGTGTATCTCTCGCCGCGCGACTATCACCGGGTCCACGCCGCGCTCGACTGCACGACCAGCCAGGTGTGCTTCGTCCCCGGCCAGCGCTATTCCGTAAACGACCGCACGGCACGGACGGTAGACGGGCTCTACGCCCGCAATGAGCGGGTCATTTTGTCCGGTGACTCGGCCTTTGGTGCCTGTGCGCTGGTGATGGTCGGCGCGATGATGGTCAGCTCAATGTCGCTGGTGAACTTCGATCTGGCGGCGCTGGAGGCTGGCGCCCGCAGCCCGCAGTTGCGCACGCTGCCCACGCCGCTCAATCACACGCAGGGCGGCGAAGTCGGTCGATTCAATATGGGATCAACGGTGGTGCTGCTGTTACCGCCGGGTGCGCCCGGCTGGGACCCGGCCCTGCAGGCCGGTGCACCGGTGCGCATGGGGCAGCGCCTAAGCCAGCGCTAGGCGGAAGCGCGCGGGGCGTGGGTGACGCGCGGCCCGCCAAGGCCTTGGATATCCAAGGCCAGCTGACGCGGCGTTACTGCCAGGGCGGATATGACAGCGTCGCTGCCACACACAGCGACATCAGCACGCCCGGCGCCAGCCCCAGCCCCAGTACCAGCAGCCCGTTCATGCTCAGCACCAGTTTGAGGTCGGTGCCCGCCTCGGGCACGGCGTTGGTCACCGGCTCGTCGAAGTACATGATCTTGATGGCCCGCAGGTAATAGAACGCGCCGACCAGCGAGAACATCACCGCCAGCGCCGCCAGCCACACATAGCCTGCCGCCACGACTTCCTTCAGCACAAACCACTTGGCCCAGAAGCCCGCGAACGGCGGCACGCCGGCCATCGAAAAGAGCAGGATCAGCATGATGAAGCCAAACCACGGGCTGCGCCGGGCGAGCCCTGCGAAATCGGTCAGCTGGTCAGCTTCGTTGTCGCGATTGGCCAGCAGGATGATGGCACCGAAAGCGCCCATGCTCATCAGCGCGTAGATCGACACGTAGAACATTGAGGCCGCATAGCCCGAGGCCTTCGCCGTCAGCAGCCCCAGCAGCATGTAGCCCATGTGCGCAATCGTGGAGTAGGCCAGCATGCGCTTGAAGTTGGTCTGCGCGATGGCCAGCAGGTTGCCAATACCCATCGACAACACCGACAGCATGATCAGCATCTGATGCCACTCTTCGGCCAGCCCGCCGAGGCCGTCGACCAGCAGCCGCAGGGTCATGGCAAACGCCGCCAGCTTGGGCGCCGTACCAATGAACTGCGTTACCGGCGTCGCCGCCCCCTGATAGACGTCGGGCACCCACATGTGGAACGGCACCACGCCCAGCTTGAACGAAATGCCGACCAGCAGGAACACGAGGCCAAAGACCAGCAGCACCCGCTTCTCGCCGGCCACGCTGACCTTGATCAGCAGGTCCGACAAATCGAGCGTGCCCGTCACGCCGTAAAGCATCGACATGCCATACAGCAACATGCCGGAAGCCAGCGCGCCCAGCACGAAATACTTCATTGCCGCTTCGGAAGACTGCACCGAGTCGCGCTGCAGGGCGACCAGCGCGTAAAGCGACAGCGACAGCAATTCCAGGCCCAGATAGAGCATCAGCAGGCTGTTGCTGGAGACCAGCATCATCATGCCGAGCGTGGCAAACATCACCAGCGGGTAGTGCTCGCCCTGCGGCGTGCCGCGCTTGCGGAAGTATTCCCGCGCGTAGAAGAGCGATACCAGCACCAGCACCAGAATGAAGGCCTTCAAGACCGCGCCGACCACATCCAGCCGGTAGGTGCCGGCGAATATGATTTTCACGGTGTCAGGCACGGCCTGAGAGAGTTGGGCCAGCACCACCAGACCGCCCAGCATGGCGCACCAGAAGGTGGCCGCCGGGTTGCGCTTGCCGATGAAGGCATCGACCAGCAAGGTGCCACAGGCAAACGCCAGCAGGGTGGCCTCTGGAAGAACTAGGGCGATGTCATTCATAAGCGGCGACACTGATCTTGGATTGGGCTACCTGCTCCACGAGGTGTTGAACACTCGCGTGCATCATGTCGAGCAAGGGCGCGGGCCAGATGCCGAAGACCAGCACCAGCACCGCCAGAGCCGTCAGGATGGCGGCTTCACGCCCGTTGATATCGGTCAGCGCCGCCACCTTGGGGCTACGGATTTCGCCGAACACCACCCGCTTGAACATCCACAGCGTGTAGGCGGCGCCCAGAATCAGCGTGCTGGCCGCCGCAAAGGCGTACCAGAAGTTGGCCTTGAAGACGCTCAGGATGACGATGAATTCACCGACGAAGCCGGAGGTTGCCGGCAGGCCGGCGTTGGCCATCGAGAACAGCAGCATGAAGGCCGCGAACTTCGGCATCACGTTGGCCACACCGCCGTAGTCGTTGATTTGCCGGCTGTGCAGGCGGTCGTACATCACGCCTACGCAGATAAACATGGCGCCTGAGATGAAGCCGTGGGAAATCATCTGCACCATGGCGCCTTCAATGCCCATGGCCGCGTCGTTCCAGTTGCTGGTGCCGGCGTAAATATCGAACATCGCAAACAGGCCCAGCGTCACAAAGCCCATATGGGAAATGGACGAGTAAGCGATGAGTTTCTTCATGTCCTGCTGCACCAGCGCCACGAAGCCGATGTACACCACCGCGATCAGCGACAGCGCGATCATGAAGGAATCGAGCGAGGCCGAGGCGTCCGGCGTAATCGGCAGGCTGAAGCGAATGAAGCCGTAGCCGCCCATCTTCAGCATGATGGCCGCCAGCACTACCGAACCGCCGGTGGGTGCTTCC
>JALRCR010000098.1 GCA_023257255.1 Gammaproteobacteria bacterium
GTTCGTCGAAGCTGTCGAAGATTCGTTCCGCGTAGTCGAGGGTGTAAGGGCGTAGCGGATGCCGCGCCAGACGGGAAATTTGCCAGGGCGTGAGGTTGGAAAAAATCTGCCGCGACAGGTCGCGAGAGCGCTCCTGCAGGCGGGCGATTTCGTCCGAGATATTGAGTTCCGAATCGTTCCCGACCTTGCGCAAGGCCTCGATCTTGGCCTCGAGCTCCGCGATCGGCTGCTCGAAATCCAGAAAATTGAAATGGTGCTGCGCTTGTTCGACCGCGGCGCTCGCCATGATGTTTCTCCTGCCCGCCAGCGGCGCGCTCAGTATTCTATCGAGACCGCATCCTCGCCAAGGCGGGACTGCAGTTGTTCCAGTAGCTGGTCGGATACCTTGACCCGCCAGTCGTCAGCCAGTTTCAGGCGCGCGCTCGCGCCATCGCGTTCGTATTGAATGGCCACCGCACATTCACCCGGCCCAAAATCCCCCAAGGCCGTTTGCAGGAACGGCAGCAGGCTGCCGCAACTGGCGGCGTTGACCTGCAACACCAGACCGCGCGCCATTTGCTGCCGCAGCTCGCCGATGGACCAGATCTTCTGGGCGTTGACCGTGTGCTCGCTAGACATTTCATCCACCTTGCACTCGCCTTCCACAATCACGATGCGGTCCTCGACCAGTTTTTCCAGCGAGGTTTCCAGCACGTCATTGTACACAGTGACTTCGATGCGAGCCGTGCCGTCATCCAGCGTCATCACGGCCAGTCGTCCACGTCGACCCTTGTGGAAACGAATCGCCACCACCAGACCGGCGACCCGGCGCCGGCCCGCTTTCAGGTCGGCCAGGCGCGTGCCGACCAGCGCGGAGAGTTCGCGCATATAGCGGTCGATCGGATGCCCGCTGAGATAAAGCCCCAGCGTTTCTTTTTCCCAGCCGAGCAGCTGCTGTTTCGACCATTCCTCACCGTCACAGGCGCTGCGCCAGGCGGCGATTTGTGCGGGGTCGGTGACCTCGGAGGCAATGGCGGAGCCGAACAAATCGACCTGGCCGGCGGCGGCAACCCGCGCCTGCTGCTCGGCCGCCTGCATGGCGTGTTCCACGATCTCCATCGCGCCGCGCCGGCGCACGCCCATCGAGTCCAGCGCGCCGGCCTTGATGAGGGCCTCGATTACCCGCTTGTTCAGCTTGCGACCGTCGTTGCGCCGGCAGAGATCAAACAAGTCGCGATAAGGCCCGGCATCATTTCGCTCGGCGACCAGTCCATCGATCGCGTTCTCGCCCACCCCGCGAATAGCCCCAAGGCCGTAGAGAATCGTGCGCGGATCCGAGACCGTGAAGCGATGCTCACAGGCGTTGACGTCCGGCTTGTGTACCTCGATGCCCAATTGCCGGCATTCGTCGATCAGCCGCACGACCTTGTCGGTGCTGTCCATGTCCGCCGACAGCACCGCGGCCATGAAATGCGCCGGGTAATGAGCTTTAAGCCAGGCCGTCTGATAGGCCACCAGCGCGTACGCGGCAGAGTGGGATTTGTTGAACCCGTAGCCCGCAAATTTTTCCATGAGGTCAAAAATCTGCGCCGCCAGTTCCTGCTCAACGCCGCGCGCCACCGAGCCGTCGACGAAAGTCTGACGCTGCTTGGCCATTTCCTCGGGCTTTTTCTTGCCCATGGCCCGGCGCAGCATGTCTGCCGCACCCAGCGTGTAGCCCGCCAGCACCTGCGCAATCTGCATCACCTGCTCCTGATACAGGATGACGCCGTAGGTCGGCTTCAGCACCGGCTCGAGCTCGGGGTGCGGATACTTCACCACCTGTTTGCCGTGCTTGCGCTCGATGAAGTCATCGACCATGCCGGACTGCAGCGGCCCGGGCCGGAACAGCGCGACCAGCGCCACCATGTCTTCAAACGAGTCTGGCTTGAGACGTTTGATCAGATCTTTCATCCCGCGTGATTCCAGCTGAAAGACCGCGGTGGTCTGCGCCTGCTGGGTCAATTCGAAGGTCGGCGCGTCATCAAGCGGCAGGGTGTCGATGTCGAGCAGCGGCTCGCCCGCGCGGGCCCGCTCGGCATTAATGCCGCGCATCGCCCAGTCGATGATCGTCAGCGTGCGCAGCCCCAGAAAGTCGAACTTCACCAGCCCCATGGTTTCGACGTCGCCCATGTCGAGCTGGGTCACCGCGCTGGCGCCATTCTGTTCAAAATAAAGCGGCAGGAATTCGGTCAGCGGCTGCGGGGCAATCACGATGCCGCCCGCGTGCTTGCCGGTGTTACGTGCAATACCTTCCAGCGCCAGCCCCAGATCGAGGATGGCCTTGACGTCTTCTTCCTGCTCATAGCGCGACTTGAGCTGCGGCTCCTCGCTCATCGCGCGTTCCAACGTCATGTCCGGCGCGAACGGCACCAGCTTGGCCAACTGATCTACAAAGCCGTAGGGGAAACCCAGCACCCGGCCCACATCGCGCAGCACCGCCTTCGCCGCCATTGTGCCGTGGGTGATGATTTGCGCCACGCGGTCGCGCCCGTAGCGCGCCATCACGTAATCGATCACTTCGTCGCGGCGGTCCATGCAGAAGTCGACGTCAAAGTCGGGCATGGACACGCGTTCGGGATTGAGGAAGCGCTCGAACAGCAGGTCGTACTGCAAGGGATCGAGTTCAGTAATGCCCAACGCATAGGCAACCAGCGAGCCGGCGCCGGAACCGCGCCCAGGCCCAACCGGGATGCCGTTGCGTTTCGCCCACTGGATAAAGTCGGCCACGATCATGAAGTAGCCGGCAAAACCCATCTTGGCGATGACGCCGAGTTCAATGTCGAGACGCGCCTGATAACGCGCCTCATCCGGCGGCGTTGGATATAGCTTGTTCAGGGTCTCCAGACGACGCGCCAGTCCGCTGCGAGATTCTGCGTAGAGCACTTCCTCGACGGTTTGCGCGCCGGTCTGTGGAAACTGCGGCAGGTGATACACGCCAAACTCGAATTGCAGGGAGCAACGCGCCGCAAGATGCAGCGCGTTATCGAGCAGTTCGGGCAAATCGGAAAACAGCGCCGCCATCTCGGCCGGCGATTTAAGGTACTGCTCCGCCGAGAACGGGCGCGGCCGGCGGGGATCAGACAAGACGCGACCTTCGCGAATGCAGACCCGCGCCTCGTGGGCATCAAAGTCGGCGCTATCGATAAAGCGCACGTCATTGGTGGCTACCATCGGCACCTCGGCCGCCGCCGCCAGTTCCACCGCCGCGTCAATGAAACGTTCTTCCCCGGGGCGTCCGGTGCGACAGGCCGCGAGGTAAAGCGCATCGCCAAAAACCTCAAGCCAGCGCTGCAGGCGCTCCTGGGCGCGGGGATGCGCGCCTTCAATCAGGGCCATGCCGACGTCACTATGCGGCCCGGCCAGCGCAATCAGACCAGCAGCCGACTCGGCCGTAATCCAGTGCCGTTCAAGGTGCGGCACGCCCTGCAACTGGCCTTCCTGATAGCCCCGGGTGAGCAGGCGGCTGAGATTGCGATACCCCGCCAGATTCCGACAGAGCAAGGTCAGCCGGAAACGCTCGCCGCTGTCTTCCTGCGCGCGAATCCAGACCTCGGCGCCGACGATGGGCTTCAAGCCGGCCCGTTCGGCTTCCTGATAGAGCTTGACCGCGGCAAACAGGTTGCTCTGGTCGGTAACCGCAATCGCGGGCATGCCCAGCGCCTTTGCCCGCTCGACGAGCTCGGGGATCCGCACGATGCCATCGACCAGCGAGTACTCGGTATGCAACTGCAAATGAACAAAGGACATGCCGGAAACCGCCTTATTCCTGAACCAACGCCAACCACTGCTGCCCGAGTCGGGCCCGTACAGACTGCCAGACCTGCGGGCTCAAGGGGTGCCCCCGTTTGCAATCGGCCGAAAACTGCGTCGATGTGCCGGGCAGGGCCCGTGCTCGCGCAGGGCCGCGAGATGCACCGCCGTCCCGTATCCACGATGGCGGGCGAAACCGTAGACCGGATATTGCTCGTGCAGCTCGTCCATCATGCTGTCACGCGCGACCTTGGCAAGAATTGACGCGGCCATGATGGCCGGCTCAAGCCCGTCGCCCCCCACCAGCGCTCGCGCCGGACAGGGCAGTGCCGGCACGTGCAAGCCATCGACCAGCGCCAGCGTCGGCGCACAGGGCAGGCTTAGCAGCGCGCGGCGCATGGCGAGCAGGCTGGCCTGCAGGATGTTCACGGTATCGATTTCCTCGACGCTCGCGATGCCCAGCGCCCAGCCCTTGGCGCTGGCCTTGATGAGCACCGCCAGCCGCTCGCGCTGCCGGGCAGACAGCTTCTTGGAGTCGGCGAGACCGTCGATCGGCTCGGTCAACACCACCGCTGCTGCCACCACCGGGCCAGCCAGCGGACCACGCCCGGCTTCGTCGAGTCCTGCAATCATGCGCTGGCCATTCCGCGCGCAGCCAGCGACTGGGCGATGGCTTGCGCGGCGCTGGGACCAGCCGAGCGGGCCAGCGTCTGATGCAAAGCCTGGCAGCTGCGCCGACAGTCTTCACGGGCAGCAGCGTCGTCCAACCACTGCCCCAGCGCGCCTGCGAGTGCAGCGGGATGCGCCTCGTCCTGCACAAATTCCGGGAACAGTCGCCGGGACAGCAACAAATTCGGCAAGGCAATGTGCGCCACCTTAACCGCCCGGCGCAGCCACCAATAGCTGAGCGCGGCGAGTCGGTAGGCCACCACAGCCGGCGTCCCGCAGAGCGCCGATTCCAGACTAATGGTGCCGGATACCACCAGCGCGGCGTCCGCTGCCAGCAGCACATCGCTTGCCCGCCCTTCAATAATTTCGAGCGGGAGTTGCGGCGCAAGGGCGGCGTGCCGCGTGCGGATAAACGCCGCTGCCCGGGCGTGCACCGCGCCGGCCACAAAGCGCAGCGCCGGACGCTGCTGGTGCAGCACGCTGGCAGTCTGCAGAAACAGGTCGACGTGTCGCTGCAGTTCCTGTCGCCGGCTGCCCGGCATCAAGGCGACCCATTCGGCGTTTGCCGCGAGGCCCAAGGCCTGGCGCAGCTGCTGACGATCCGGGTGCAGCGGGATCCGGTCTGCCAGCGGATGGCCGACAAAGGTCGCGTCTATGCCGTGCTGCCGGAGAAACGGCGCCTCAAAGGGAAACAGGGTCAGCATCAGATTGATCGAGCGGCCGATCTGCGGAATGCGGCCGGCGCGCCAGGCCCAGACCTGCGGGCAGACGTAATGAACCGCGAGACTCCCGGCGTCTTTCAGGCGACGCTCGATCCACAGGGTGAAGTCCGGGACATCAATCCCCACCACGACATGCGGTCGCCAGTCAGTAAGCTCCCGGGTGAGGCGCGCGCGTAGCCGGCGCAGCCGTGGGTAGTGCCGGAGGATTTCCACCAGCCCCATGACGTTCAGTTCTTCCATCTCCGCAAGCGCCTCACAGCCAGCGGCCCGCATCCGGGGACCCGCCATGCCGACAAAGCTCGCTTGCGGGAAACGCGCCCGCAGCGCGTCGATTAGATTGGCGCCCAGCTGGTCGCCCGAGGCTTCGCCCGCGAGCAGCGCGATGCGCAAGGGTTCAGGCGATTCCGCACCCGCAGATCGCGGGGCGTTATTGGCAGATTGCATCAACGGCGCCGGTTTAACCGGCCCGGTTGCGCACAATGCCCCGCCGGGAGGCTTCGATGAAACTCACCAGACGCGCTACCTCCGGGTGCGCTTGTGCAACCGGCGCCAGTTCTTCCAGTGCGCGCTCCAGGGTCAGGCTCTGCCGATAAAGCGTCTTGTAAGCGCGCTTGATCACTTCAATCGCTGCCGGATCGAAACCGCGGCGCTTCAGTCCTTCGCGATTGACCGCCCGCGCCCGCGCGGTGTTGCCCTCGACCATGAAGAAGGGCGGCACATCCTTGACGATGACCGCCGAGATGGCCGCAAAACTGCTCTCCCCCACCCGGCAAAACTGATGCACGCCGACGAAGCCGCCCAGAATGGCGAAATCCTGAATTTCGACGTGTCCGGCCAGCGTGGCGTTGTTGGCAAAAATGGTGTGATTGCCAACTAGACAATCGTGCGCAATGTGACAGTAGGCCATGACCCAGTTGTGGTTGCCGAGTCTGGTCACCCCACCGCCACCGGGCGTGCCCCGGTTGATACTGACGTACTCGCGGATGGTGTTGCCGTTACCGATCTCCAGTCGTGCCCCGCAGAGCGGGTCGAATTTTTTGTCCTGCGGGTCTTCACCGATCGAGCAGAACTGGTAGATGCGGTTGTTTTCGCCGATCCGTGTCGGTCCTTTGATGACGCAATGAGAGCCGATGACCGTGCCAGCGCCAATCTCAACCCCGGCACCGATGGTGGTCCAAGGGCCCACCGCCACGCTTTCTGCAAGGCGTGCCTCGGGGTGTATCCGCGCGGCCGGATCGATCAAGCGCGACCCTCCATGGCGGTGGTCATGAATTCGGCGGAGGCCACCTCGCTGCCATCGACCAGCGCGGCAGCTTCAAACTTGTAGATGCCGCGGATACAGCGCTGAAGTTTCGCGGTCAGCATGACCTGATCGCCCGGCCCCACCGTGCGCCGAAAGCGCGCCTTGTCGACACCCACGAGGTAATACATCTTGGTGGTGGCGCTGAGGGTTTCGTTGGACAGAAACGCCAGAAGACCGGTGGCCTGCGCCATGGCTTCGAGCAGCAAAACGCCTGGCATGACCGGCTTGCCGGGGAAGTGACCGGTGAAAAAGGGCTCGTTAATGGTGACGTTCTTGATCGCCTTGATGGTCTCGTAAGGCGTGCACTCAAGCACCCGATCGACCAACAGAAACGGGTAACGATGCGGGAGCATTTTCATGATCTCCCCAATATCGATGGCCGACGGGTTTTCAATCACAGGTGGATCTCCGGCCCGTGGCCTCCTGCGTTGGGGGCTGCGGGTTTGATCTTGGGGGCCCTGAGGCACCACGAGCGAGTCGCCACCGGAAAGCGCGCTGGCCTGTGCGGCTGGGCTTTCATGTGTCGACCTTGAAGGCGAATGCCTTGTCGTTCAGGTCATAAGCGCCGGCGCCAATCCTGTGGGGGATTGAGGCCGGGCCTGTTGCCAGTGCTTACTTGCCGGCCTTTTTCAGACGGTCGATGACCATATCGGTGATATCGACGGCCTTGCTGGCGAAGATCACACCTTCGCCCAGCACGAGGTCGTATTTCTGTTCGGCAGCGATCGTCTGGATGGCTTCGACGATTTGCTTCTGAATCTTGGCGAACTCTTCATTGCGACGGAAATTGACGTCATCGCGGAATTCGTCGGAGTCGCGCTTGAGTTCGCGACGAAGGTTCATCACGTCGCGTTCAAGACGGGCGCGTTCTGACTCGCTCATGATGGCGGCGTCTTTGGCGGCACGGTCTTCCAGCGCTTTCAATTCTTTCTGCTTGCTAACCAGCGTCTTGTCTTTGCCAGCAAATTCAGCTTCAAGCTTTTTCTTGGCGGCTTCAGCCTGTGGCGCTGCTTCCAGCACGCGCACGGCCTGCACGACGCCGATCTTGTAATCCGCAGCTTGAACAGTGGAGGAGAAAGCAACGGCCGCTGCAATCCCAAGGCCCAGAATCAGGTTTAACTTCGACATGGTCTTCGCTCTACATCTAAAAATACGGTTGGTTAGGATGATTTGAGTCCGGCGACTCAGCCGGACTCCCCCACTCCCGGACGCTAGAAATTAGTCCCGAAGGTGAACTGGAACCGCTGGATTTTATCGCGTGGCTGGTCATTGAAAGGCTCGGCGATACTAACCGAAAGCATCCCGAACGGCGATAGCCATACCCCTGACAAACCAGTCGACAACCGGAGCTGCCCAAGGTCGAACTCTTCCGGATTACTGAAGAACGTACCCTTGGTGGCGAACACATTGCCGGCGTCGAAGAACGCAGTAAGGCGGACGGATTTCAGTTCCTGCAAGCCCGGGATCGGGATGATGAGTTCGGCATTGCCAACGACCGCCAGGTTACCGCCCAGCGAGTCGCCGTATTGGTCTTTGGGGCCAAGCGAACTTTCCTCGTAACCGCGCACGGTACGCGGGCCGCCGGAGTAGAAGTTTTCGAAGAAGGGCAACTCGTAAGTGTCGCCGTACGAGTCGCCATATCCGATCTGGGTTTTGAACAGCAGCACATACTGTTTATAGATCGGCACGAAGACCTTGGAGTCGTAATCGACCTTCCAATAGTTGAGATCGCCTGGCGGCGTCGCCACTTCGATCCGGATCTGCTGCAGCACGCCCTTGGTCGGGAATAGCCCGGAATTGCGCGTGTCGTAAGCGAACGAGCTGTTGACGCGGATGTTACTGAACTTGTTCCCTTCCAGCAGGATGAAGCGAGCCACTTCAAGCGACAGGAACCGCGGGTCAATGCCAATTTCGGTGTCTTCGAAGGTGGCGCCGAAGCCAAGCGTGTTGTATTCGCTCAGCGGAATACCGAAGTTAACGCCAGCACTCGCGGTCCGCGACTTGAAGCGGGTGACGTTACGCAGACGCGCGCCGGGTTCGGTCTCGGTCCATCCCAGTCCAAAGCCGCGACTGATGCCGTCGATGGTCCAGAACGGCTGCTGATAGCCCACACGGAACACCCGGTTGGTGTCGCTGTTGTTGAACGCCAGGCTGACGCTGTTACCGCTGCCCAGAAAATTGTTCTGGGTCAGGTTGGTGTTGAAGATAATGCCCTGCGACTGCGAGAAACCGACGCCGAGCATCAGGTTGCCGGAGGGGCGCTCCTTCACCGTGTAGTTGACGTCCACCTGATCGGTGGCGCCGGCGACCGCCGGGGTTTCGACGTTCACTTCTTCAAAATAGCCCAGCCGCTGCAGCCGGATCTTGGAGCGGTCGACCTTCGCCGTCGAAATCCAGCCGCCTTCCATCTGGCGCATTTCCCGCCGCATGACCTCGTCGCGCGTCTTCGCATTGCCGAAGAAGTTGATCCGTCGCACGTACACGCGCTGACCCGGGTCGATGAAGTAACTGAGAGAAACGAGCTGACCCTTGCGGTCCAGCTTGGGGATCGAATTGACGTTGGCGAAGGCATAGCCCTCGTCACCCAGTCGATCGGTAATGTTTTTGGTGGTTTGGGTAACCTGCTTGCGCGAGAACAGTTCGCCCTTGCGGGTCGAGACCTGCTTGAACAGTTCGTCTTCCGCCACGATCAGACGGCCGGCCAGCTTCACGTCGGAGATCGTGTACTGCTGCCCTTCCGCAATATTGACGGTGATGTAGACGTCGGCCTTGTCTGGCGTAATCGAGACCTGCGTGGATTCGACGTGGAAATCGAGGTAGCCGTTGTCCTGATACTTCGAGCGCAGGGTTTCCAGATCCCCGCCCAGCTTTTGCTTGGAGTATTGGTCGTTTTTGTTGAACCAGCTGAGCCAGGTTGGCGTGGTGAGCTTGAAATCTTCCAGCAGTTCTTTGTCGGAGAAGACCTTGTTGCCGACGACGTTGATCTGCTTGATGCGTGCCGCTTCGCCTTCAAAGATGTTGAAGGCGACGGTCACGGTGTTGCCATCGAGGGGAATGACCTTGGCCTCGATCTTCACCCCGTACTTGCCATTCGAGTAGTACTGGCGGCGGAGTTCCTGAGTGACCTTGTCGAGCTTGGCCTCGTTGAACACTTCGCCCTTGGCAAAGCCGGTCTCGCTCAGACCTTTAACGAGGTCTTCGGTCTTGATGGCCTTGTTGCCCTTGAACGTGATGTCGGCGATCGATTCGCGCTCGATCAGGCTCACCACCAGCACATCGCCGTCGCGGGAAAGTTTGACGTCCTTGAAGAAGCCCGTCTTGAACAACGCCCGAACCGCTTCCTGGGTGCGCTTTTCGTCGACCCGGTCACCGACCGTGACCGGCAGGTAGTTGAATACCGTACCCGGCGCAATCCGGTGGAGGCCGTTGACGCGGATGTCGTCGACGATAAATTCGTCGGCCATTACGTTGTGCAGGAACAAGCCTGCGGCCAGCATGGCCAGCCATCGCGATGCTCGCGTTTTCCGCATCTTTTCTTTTTTCGTGGTCGCCAGCGTTTGTCAGAAAATTCGCATGATGTCGGGGATGCTGCGCACCACGTCGTTGAATAACGCGATGCCCATCAAACCCATCAAGACCATCAATCCGAGGTGCTGCCCATAGACCTGCACGCGTTCCGGTAGAGGCCGTCGCATGATGGCTTCTAAGGCGTAATACATCAAGTGTCCGCCATCCAGCAGGGGCACCGGCAGCAAGTTGAGGACCGCGAGGCTCACGCTGACCAGGGCCATGAATTCGAGGAATCGGGACAGCCCCATCCGGGCCGAAGCGCCCGCGAACTGGGCGATGCTGATAGGTCCACTGAGATTGCTGGTGGACGCTTCGCCGACCAGCATGCGGTGCATGAACTTGAGGCTCGTCACCGATACGTTGGCCGTGCGATCCAGCGCGCGGCCCAGGGCATCCACCGCCGTATAGCGCTCGGTCGCCATCAGGGTGTTGGTGTCCACGCTCTCCGGCCGGGCCACTTCGGCACCAATTCTGCCGACCAGTTGCGCCGCCTGCCCGCTGCTTTGCGGTACCACCGATAGCGTCAGGGACTGACCGTCGCGCAACACCCCGACCTGCAAGGTTTTGCCGGGGCTGGCGCGGACGCGCTCTACCCACTGCACCCAGTCGTTCAAGGGTTCGCCATTGACGGTTTGCAGCAAGTCTCCCGCGCGCAGGCCGGCGGTGGCGGCGGCTTCGCCCAGGACGACCTTGCCAATCAGCGGTGGAATCGGCTGGCGCCGGGGCTTGAACCCGAGTTTTTCAAAGAACTTGCCCTTGGCGAAGTCATCAACCGAGACTCCCTCAAAATCCAGCGCGGCGAGGCGCGACGTGCCGTCGGCATGACGGACTTCGACCTCAAGACGTCGACCGTCGAGCAGGCCGTCCACCGCGGCGGACATCACGCTGTCCCAGAGCACGGTCGGGCGACCGTCCACGGCCAATATTTCGTCGCCGACGCGCAGGCCAGCGGTCGCGGCCACGCCGTTAGGGGTCACTTCGCCAATAATCGGCCGCGGACCGGTAACGCCGGCCATGAACATCAGCCAGTACAGCGCCACGGCGAGCACAAAGTTAGCCAGCGGACCGGCCACCACCACCGCCATCCGGCGCCCGACGGTCTGGGTATTGAAGGCGCGATGCAGTTCCTCGGGTGGCACCGGCGCCTCGCGCTCGTCCAGCATTTTGACGTAGCCGCCCAGCGGAATCGCACAGACCGCGAACTCGGTCTGATCGACGCCACGACGGGTGCTCCACAGCGCCGGGCCAAAACCTACCGAGAACTTGAGAATCCGGATGCCAAGGCTGCGTGCCACCTGATAGTGGCCGTATTCATGGATCGTGACCAACAGCCCCAGCGCCACGATGAACGCGAGGATGGTCTGCAGGAAATCGAGCATCAGCCGGCTACTCCGGCAAGACGGGAGGCGGTTTCGCGCGCCCGCCGGTCATCGGCAAGAATGACCTCCAGCTCGTCTGCCGGATTGGGCGCGAGGGCCGCCAGCGTGGACTCCACCACCCCGGCAATCGCCGGAAACGGCAGGCGTTCGGCCAGGAAAGCGGCCACTGCCACCTCATTGGCCGCGTTCAGAATCGCCGGTGCCGTGCCGCCGGCACGCATCGCTTCTCTGGCCAAACGCAGACTGGGGAAGCGGCGGTCGTCGGGTTGCTCAAAT
>JALRCR010000099.1:0-11355 GCA_023257255.1 Gammaproteobacteria bacterium
AACGCTGACGCTGGCCGACGAAGTCGACTGCTCGCGGGGTGACGTGCTGGCGGTGGCGGACAACCCGTCGCAGGTGGCTGACCAGTTCGAAGCCACGCTGGTATGGATGGCCGACGAGGCCATGCTGCCGGGTCGCAGTTACTGGCTGAAACTCGCCACCCAGCAGGTGTCGGTACAGATTCAGGCGCCGAAATACCAGATCAACATCAACACGCTGGAGCATCTGGCGGCCAAGCGGCTTGAGCTCAACGCCATCGGCGTGGCGACGCTCAGCACCGACAAGCCGATTGTTTTCGAGCCCTATAGCGCCAATCGCGATTTGGGTGGCTTCATCCTCATCGACAAGTTCACCAACGCAACCGTGGCCGCCGGCATGCTGCATTTCGCACTCCGGCGCAGCCAGAACGTGCACTGGCAGGCGGTGGATATCACGCGCGAAGCGCATGCCGCGCATAAGCAGCAGCAGCCGCGCGTGCTGTGGTTTACCGGGCTGTCCGGCGCCGGCAAATCCACCATCGCCAATCTCGTCGAAAAAAAGCTGCACGCGCTCGGCAAGCACACGTTCCTGCTGGACGGCGACAACGTGCGTCACGGGCTCAACAAGGATCTGGGCTTTACCGAAGCCGACCGCATCGAGAACATCCGGCGCGTGGGTGAAGTTGCCAAGCTGATGACCGACGCCGGCCTCATTGTGCTGACGGCGTTCATTTCCCCGTTCCGCGCCGAGCGCGACATGGTGCGCGCCATGCTGCCGGCCGGGGAGTTTGTCGAGATTTTCATCGATACCGCGCTGGCCGAAGCCGAACGGCGCGATGTGAAGGGGCTCTACAAGAAAGCCCGCGCCGGGCAGTTGAAGAACTTTACCGGCATTGATTCGCCCTACGAGCCGCCGCAGGCGCCGGAGATCCGGATCGACACCGCCAGCACCACGCCCGAGGACGCCGCCGAGGCGATAGTCGCCACCCTGCTGGGTAGCTGACCAAAAATTTGGGGTCAGAGTAAAAACTCACAATTTGGGGTCAGAGTAAAAATTATCGGGACCGACGCCGGCCCCACACACCGCTTCGAATTTTTACTCTGACCCCAAATTGTTTGCGCTGACGCCAAATTGCGCGATTACTGGCCTTTGAACTCCGGCTGACGCTTCTCGAAGAAGGCGTTCACCGCTTCCATGTGGTCGTCCGTGCGTTGCACCAGCACCTGCATGGCGGCCGACATTTCCATGATGGCATCGAAGCTCGCCATCTGGCCTTCGCGCATCAGACGTTTGGTCATACGCAGCACCTGCGGCGGCTGCTGGATGATGCGGCCGGCAAGTTTTTCGGCCTCAGCCATCAGCTGGTCGTCCGGATAAACCTCCGAGACCAAGCCCCAGTCACGCGCGGTCTGCGCGTCGACCACATCGCCCGTGAAGTACAACTGCGCGGCCCGCGACCAGCCGATGGCGCGCGGTAGCAGCCAGGCGCCGCCGTCGCCCGGGATGAGGCCAATCTTCAGGAAGGTGGCGCCGAATTTGGCGCTGGCCGCCGACAGGCGGATATCGCAGGTGGTGGCGACATCGCCACCCAGACCGATCGCCGGGCCGTTGATGGCCGCGATCATCGGCACCTCGATGTTCCACATCGACTTGATGATCATGTGGATCGACTCGCGATAGTGGTCGCGCAGCTGCAGGTTGTTGCCACCGAACTCGCCGGTGCGGTCGCGCATGGCTTTCAGGTCGCCGCCGGCGGAGAAGGCGGAGCCGGCGCCGGTCATGATGACGCAGCGCAGGTCGATGTCCGCATTGATCATTTTGGCCGCCGCTGCGAATGCCTCGCCGTCCCCGGTCAGACCCAGCGGGTTGCGCTTTTCGGGGCGGTTCAGTGTGAGATAGCCAATGTGGCCGCGTTTTTCAAAGAGAAGAAGATCGGTGCTGCTCATGGGTCTTGCCTTGTCAGATAAAAATTACGGTGGCGCTCGCAATCCGGTGCGGC
The DNA here is from genome assembly GCA_023257255.1 of Gammaproteobacteria bacterium. Taxonomy (GTDB): domain Bacteria; phylum Pseudomonadota; class Gammaproteobacteria. The sequence goes on from JALRCR010000099.1 coordinate 1,977, forward strand.
CTAGGCCGTGACCAGTGCCCACAGGCGATCGCCGCCGGTAGCGGTCGCGATGCGCCCGAGGTACTCACCCCATTCACCGCTGGTGCCGAACTCCGCGCGCCAAGACCACAGCCGGCGGGTCAGGAACTGCAGGTCGTATTCGTAGGTGAAGCCAATCGCGCCGTGCACCTGGTGCGACAGGCGGGTGAGCAGTTCCACGGCGTCGCTGGCGCGGCACTTCGCGGCGGCAATTTCGAAGCTCGCATCGCTGGCGTCGGCCAGACCGCGCGCGTCCAGCGCAAGGAAAGCCGTCCGCGCCATGGTATCGACCGAGGCCATCGCGCCGCCCAGTTCTGCCAGATGGTTTTGAATCGCCTGGAACTGCGACAAGGCGCGGCCAAACTGCACGCGGTCAGAGGTGTATTTCACGCTCAGTTCCAGACAGGCCGCAGCGGTGCCCGCAATTTGACCCGCGCGGAGCAGGGCGCCGAGCCAGCGAATGGCGTCGGGCTTCAGCGTGCTGGCCGCCCGCGCCAGCGGCTTGGCCTCTTTGAGGCTAACGGTATCGCGCGGCTCGCGGGCCAGATTCTGGCCCTGCGTCAGGCTGGCCTGTGCCGCCTCAAACAACACCAGATCGCCGACCGAATCGAGGCCCACAAAGTGACTGGCCTGCCGCCCCCAGGGCACGCGGGCCACCTCGGCGGTGACGGTCGCGCCGGCGTTGAGCACCGACGGTAACAGGGCGATGAAGCCTTCGGGCGCCGGCAGGCCGGCCCGTTCCAGCAACCAAAGCGCCAGCATTTGCTCGCCCACCGGTAGCGGCACCGCATGGCGCCCGCAGGCCCGCACCACCACGAAGGCGTCGGCCCAGGTCGCGCCCATGCCGCCGTTGGCTTCGCTGGACAGTACCTGCGTCAGGCCCTGGTCGTTGACCAGCGCCCAGAGTTCTGGCGACCAGCCCTGTTCTTCAACCTTGGACAGAAAGCCGCGGTCGACCTGTTCGGAAAAAAGACGGCTGACGCTTTCTTCCAGCATGTTCTGTAATTCGTTCATCGGACCCCCAGGCCACGCGCGATGATGCCGCGCAGGATTTCCAAAGTGCCGCCGCGCAGCGAGAAAGAAGGTGCCAGCAACATGAGGTTGCCCAGCACCTGCTGAAAGTCGGTGCCGGCATCGGCCAGCGTGGGCTCCAGCCCCACCAGTTCCTGTGCCAGCCCCGGCAGCCGTTGTTCAAACTGGCAGCCCAGATCTTTGACGATCGAGGCCTGCAGGCCGGGGTCGATGCCTTCATTCAGCATGCCCGCGACCGACAGCGACATATTTCGCAGCGTCACCGCCCAGGCGAGTTCGGCGCCGACCTTGGCCAGCGCGGCGGGGCTGGCGTCCTTGCCCAGCGCGTCCACCAGCCGGCTCAGCAGGATGAAGCAGGACAGATAGCGCTCCGGCCCGCTGCGCTCAAAGGCAAGCTCGGCCACGACCTGTTTCCAGCCGTCGCCTTCCTTGCCCAGCAGCGCGTCGGCCGGGAGCAGGGCGTCGACAAAGGACACTTCGTTGAAATGCCCGCGGCCGGCCAGATCCTTGATCGGGCGGGCGGTAATGCCCTTGGTGGCTTTCAGGTCGATCAAAAACTGCGACAGCCCGCGGTGCTTGCTGTCGGCGCTGCTGTCGGTGCGCAGCAGCGCGATCATGTAGTCCGCGCGGTGGGCGTTGGTGGTCCAGATCTTGGTGCCGTTGACCAGCCAGCCGTCCGCCACCTTGTCGGCGCGGGTTTTGACCGAGGCCAGGTCGGAACCCGAGTTGGGTTCGCTCATGCCGATGCAAAAGCACACCTCGCCGCGCGTGATGCCGGGGATGATTTTTTGCTTCTGCGCCTCGGTGCCGTAACGGGCGATGACCGGTCCGCTCTGGCGGTCGGCAATCCAGTGAAACCCGACGGGCGCGCCGGCGGCCAGCGTTTCTTCCACGATCACATAGCGCTCCAGCGCCGAGCGTTCATGGCCGCCGTAGGCTTTCGGCAGGGTCATGCCCATCCAGCCTTTGGCGCCCAGCTTGCGGCTGAAATCCGGGTCGAAGCCGTCCCAGGTATTGCTGCGCACCAGCGGTGAGTAGGCTTTCAGCGATTCGTCCAGAAACGCGCGGACTTCCTCACGCAGCGGCGCCAGCGAGGCCGGCTGTTCGTAGCGTGGAAAACGCAAACTTTCGATGTTCAACATGCGATGTGCTCCTTGAAGCCTCAGGCCGGGGCGCCGGCGCGGCGCGCATAGGTCCAGGCCATGTCGGCCAGTTCACGGACGAGATCGGTGGTGGTCTGCGCGTGTTCGCTGGCGGCCGTGCCTTCTTCCACACGCTTGATGATGCCCTGATAAATCGCCGCCACCCGCCACACGGTGTACGCGCGGTAGTAGTCGAGATGATCAATCCCTTTCCGGCCGGTCAATTCGCAGTAGCGCGCGATGTAGGCCGCTTCATCCGGAATGCCCAGCGCCGCCAGATCGAGTCCGCCCAGATTGCTCACCCGGTCGCCCATCTGCGGCAGCAGCCACGGCAGCAGGTGATAGGTGAAGTCACCAAAGGGATGGCCAATCGTCGAGAGCTCCCAGTCCAGCACCGCCACCACGCGGGGCTCTGTCGGGTGGAAGATCATGTTGTCCATGCGGTAGTCGCCGTGGACGATAGAGACCGAGTCTTCCACCGGCACATTGGCCGGCAGCCAGGCGTTCAGGCGGTCCATCAGCGGGATTTTGTCGGTTTCGGACGCGACGTAGTTCTTGGTCCAGCGGTTTAACTGGCGCGCGAAATAGTCGGTCGGTTTGCCAAATTCGGCGAGGCCGATCTGCCGGTAGTCGATGGCCTGCAGGCGGGTCAGGGTGCTCAGCATGGCATCGTAAATCGCCGCGCGCTCGGCCTTGGGCAGTTCCGGTAGCGTCATTTCCCACAGCACGCGGCCTTCGATCATTTCCATGACGTAGAACATGGTGCCTAGAACGGACTCGTCCGTGCACAGCACGAAAGGACGCGGCACCGGGAAGCCCGTGCCGTGCAGCGCCTTGATGACGGTGTACTCGCGGTCCACCGCGTGCGCCGAGGGCAGCAGCGGGCCCGGCGGCTTGCGGCGCAGGACGTAGCGGCGGCCCGGGGTAATCAGCTGATAGGTCGGGTTGGACTGCCCGCCTTTAAAGCGACGGACTTCCAGCGGGCCACGAAAATCCGGGATTTCCCGCTGCAAATAGGCGGCAAGACGCTCCTCGTCCAGCTGCAGATGCGGCTCGACCGTTTTGGTGCCGCCAAATTTTTCTTGTCGTGAGTTCGTCGTCATGAAGGATCTCGCGGCGCGTTAGCGCTTAGGGCCGGCGACGATGCCGGCATCGTGAAGGCGGCCGATTTCGCCGCTGGAAAGACCGAGCAGGTCGGCCAGAATTTCATCCGTGTGTTCGCCCAGACGCGGTGCGCGCCGGGCCGCCTCGCGTGTCACGCCGCCAAAGTGCATGGCCTGCCCGGCGACCGGATAGGTGCCGATGTCGGGCTGCTCCACGAGGTGGTAGATCGGATTGGCCGGCGAACAATCGGGGTCGTGGTCGATGAGGTCGGTCATGCTTTGGTACTTGCCCCAGCACACGCCCTGCGCGTCGAAGGCCTTGGCCAGGGCAGCGAGCGGCTGGCTGCCAATGAAGCTTGCCAGCAGGTCGGCGATTTCGCGGCGGGCGGTATACCGCGCACCTTCCTGATCGAGGTCCATCCCCAGCCGCGCGCCCAGCGCGGCCATTGCGTCTTTGAGCCCGGTGGCGGCCAGCAGCCCGCTCCACATTTTGGGGCTGATTGCCATCACCATCACGCGCTCACCGTCGGCGGTGGCGAAGTCGCGACCAAACGCGCCGTACAGATAGTTGCCGCCGCGGGTGCGGGCCGTGCCGTTGATTTTCCGCTCACCCACAAACCCCAGATGGCCGACGGTGGCCAGCGCCACATCGGCCAGCGCCAGATCAATCCGCTGACCTTTGCCCGTCTGGTCGCGGAAGCGCAGCGCCGCCAGCAGGCTGGTCGAGGCCAGCAGCGCGGCGGTGATGTCCCAGGCCGGCAGCACGTGGTTGATCGGCCGGTCGTCGTCTTCCGGGCCGGTCAGGAAGGGGTAGCCGACCTTGGCGTTCACGGTGTAATCGACCGCCGTACCGCCGTGACGGTCGCCCACGATCGCCAGCTGGATTACATCCGCGCGGTGCTGGCACAGGGTTTCATGCGAGAGCCAGCCCTTGGCTGGCAGGTTGGTCGACATGATCCCGCCGTTCGGGCCGGGCAGGGCGATAAGGCGGGTGATGAGTTCGCGCGCTTCAGGATTTTTAAGGTCCACCGCCAGCGAGCGCTTGCCCTTGTTGAGTTCCGCCCAGTAGATGCTGTGGTCGTCTTTGGTCACCGGCCAGCGGTGATAGTCGATGCCGCCGCCGATCTGGTCGAAGCGGATGACGTCCGCGCCCAGTTGCGCCAGCGTCATGCCGCACATCGGGGCGGCCACGAAAGCAGAGGCTTCGACAATGCGCAGCCCGTTCAGAATGTCCTGCAAAACAATGCTCCTCTCAAGGGGCGGTTGGCGTCAGCCAGGGCGGCGTCGCGCGCCGCCGTCTCAGGCTACGCGCGGCGCGGCGTTGGTCAGCAGCTCGCGGGCGACCACTTTGAGCGCGAGGGTTTCCTCGGCGCCTTCAAAAATCGACAGCACGCGGGCGTCGACGAAATACCGGCTGACCGGCGTTTCTTCTGAATAGCCCATGCCGCCGTGAATCTGCAGCGCCTCGCGCGTCAGATTTTCGGCGGCCCGGCAGGCATAGAGCTTGACCAGACTCGCTTCCATCTGGCCCTTGCCCTGATCCATCAGCTCGGCGACCTCGTAGGTCATTTCCTGACAGGCGCGGAGCGCAGCGCCCAGCAGGCCAAGTTTCGCCAGCGTCAGCTGGTAGTCGGCCAGCGCCTTGCCAAAGACCTTGCGTTCGCGGGCGTAGCGGGCGCCGGCATCGTAGGCGGCGCGCATCAGGCCGCAGGCACGGGCCGCCGTTTGCAGGCGTCCGCCGGCGAAGCCGGCCATGGTCAGGTAGAAACCTTTGCCTTCCGCCTGCGGGCCGCCGATGAGGTTTTCGGCCGGTACGAAGACCTTGTCGAAAAACAGCGTAAACGAGTGCATGCCGCGATAGCCGAGCGTCGGGATGGCCTTGCCGGAGAGCGTGCCGCCGCCAGGCATGGCGAACTCGAAGGCGTGGCCGTCAGTGGCGGGTTTCTCGAGCAGGAACAGCGACAGGCCGCGATGGCCGGCGGCCGGGTCGGGGTTGGTACGCGCCAGCACCAGCATCAGCTCGGCCTTGCCGGCAAAGGTGCACCAGGTCTTCGCGCCGTTCAGTTCATAGCCGCCCTCGACCGGCGTCGCGCGGAGCCGCACGGCGGCGACATCGGAGCCGCAGTCGGGTTCGGTCACGGCAATCGCGCACAGCGGTTTGCCGGCGGCGATGCCGGGCAGCCAGCGCGCCTGCTGGGGTTCGTAGCCGCCGGCCATCAGCGCGCGGGCCACAATTTCCGGCCGGGTCAGCGGGCTGCCGGCGGCGGCGAGCGACCCGCGCGAGAGTTCTTCGGTCACCACCACCATGGACAAATTGTCGTGGCCGCTTTCCGGTGCCGTGCCGCCGAAGCGTTCGGGGATCGACAGCGCGAAGCAGCCCATGTCGGCCAGCGCGGTGAGGATGTCGTCGGGGATGGTCAGGTCTTCGCGGTGAATCCGCTCGGCGATGGGCGCCACGACTTCTTCGCTGAGGCGCGCGAAGCTGTCGGCAATGATTTGCTTGTCTTCGGCCAGCAGTGAGCGGCCGCAGTAGCCGGCGTCGAGAATCGCGCTACCAACGCGGGCCAGCGTGGCCGGTGCCAGCCAGTCCCGGCAAAAAGCCCGCAGGGCGGGCGCTTCGAATAGATCAATGAGCGCAGTGCCGGGGAGTTCGGCGGCGTCCCGCACGCGGTCAAAGCGCGGGCGGACCTTGGTGATCACGTCGGCCGCGAAGGCGAGCGCCATTTCTTCTTCCAGTACCGCGGAACCGTGGGCAGCGCAGCGCACGGCGTAGTCCAGCATCGCGCGCATAGCGTGCAACTCTGCGCTGACGAAGGCAAGTTCATAGGCGGCGACCTGACCGTCGTCTATGGTCTCCGCCAGCGGTCCTTTGGTTTCCAGCGCGGCGCGCAGCCGTGACCAGGAATCGGTCAGCAGGGCCTGCAACTGGCCGTGGAGTTGGAGCCCCGTAGCGAGGGCGGGCGAAGCGATGGGTGCGTTCATCAGGCTGTTCTCAACACGTTGGCTATGCGGGATACGTCGCGGGCAGCGTTCCGGGCCAGCAGGCTTGCCTTCTGGTAGTCGCCTCTGGAAACTGCCCCGCGCGGGGTGCGAGGTCCGGCGCATTTCGAGGCGGGCCGCCTCGTAAACAGCCGGATGGTACTGTAGTTCTCGGGCTGCGTGGAGTAGCACCGGCCGCGTCAGAATCCGTTTTTTTTCCGCTTGCGGCGTCGCTGCCGACCTCAGGAGTGTCTAGCGTCCATGAACCTGCCCGCTTCCCTGCAATTCCACGTCCTGCCCGACCTGCCGATGGTCGAGGCAGGGGACGATTTGGCCGCCCTGCTTGAGGTCGCGCTGCGCCGCTTGCCGGTCACGCTGGACGACGGCGACGTGCTGGTGGTGGCCCAGAAAATTGTCTCCAAGGCCGAGGGCCGCCTGATCCCGCTGGCCAGCGTCACGCCCGGCGAGCGCGCCATCGCACTGGCCAAGGAGACCGACAAGGACCCACGCCTCGTGCAACTGGTGCTCGATGAGTCGACCGAAGTCATGCGCACCCGGCCGGGCGTGCTGCTGGTCCGCCATCGGCTGGGCAATGTCGGCGCCCATGCGGGTATCGACCAGTCCAACGTGGACCACGCGGGCGGCGAATGCGCGTTGCTCCTGCCGGAAGACCCCGACCGTTCGGCTGCCGCGCTGCGCAGCGCACTGGCCGCGCGCACCGGCGCCCGGCTTGGCATCATCATCGCCGACAGCATGAACCGGGCCTGGCGCCTCGGCACCGTGGGCGGCGCGATTGGCTGCGCCGGCCTCACCGTGCTGGATGACTTGCGCGGCACGAGCGACCTGTACGGCCGGGAATTGAAAGTCACCCTCATCAACCGGGCGGATTCACTCGCCGCCACCGCCTGTCTCCTGATGGGAGAAAGCGTGCAGCGCACGCCGGCCGTGCTGATCAAGGGCATGCCGGCGGAAGATTCCGCCCAAACGGCGCGGGAGATTATTCGCCCGCTGGCCGAAGACATGTTCCGATGATCGCGGCGCCCAAATATCTCGCGCTGACCGGCGGCGTGGGCGGCGCCAAGCTGGCGCTGGGGCTGGCGCAAATCCTGCCGCCGGCGCAGCTGGCGTTTTTGGTGAACACCGGGGATGACTTCAGCCATCTCGGGCTGCACGTCAGTCCCGATCTCGACACTTTGATGTATGCGCTGTCCGGGGAGTCGAATCCGGATACCGGCTGGGGGCGACGCGAGGAATCCTGGCGCTTCATCGAGACGCTGCGCGCGCTGGGCGGGGAGAGCTGGTTTAACCTCGGCGACCGCGATCTGGCGGTGCATGTGCTGCGCACCGAGCGGCTGCGGGCCGGGGCGACTTTAAGTGAGGTGACCCGCGAACTTAACGCCGCGCTGGGCACGCAGCACCCGATCTGGCCCATGAGCGATTCGCCGGTGCCGACCATCGTGCAGACCCCGGACGGGCCGCTCGCGTTCCAGCATTACTTTGTGCGTGATCGCTGCGCGCCGCCCGTCACGGGTTTTGAGTTTCGGGGCGTGGCCGAGGCCAGCCCACCGCCTGCAGTGCTGGAGTGGCTGGGCGATCCCGCACTGGCCGGGATATTCATTTGCCCCAGCAATCCCTTTGTGAGCGTAGATCCCATCCTGGCCGTGCCCGGCCTGCGCGCCGCGCTGCGGCGCTGTCAGGCGCCGGTGATTGCCGTGTCACCGATTGTGGCCGGGCTCGCGATCAAGGGACCGACCGCCAAGATGATGGCCGAACTCGCGGTGCCATCGACGGCGGTGGCCGTGGCCGAACACTATCGGGATCTGCTGGACGGCTATGTGATCGACGAGGCGGATGCGGCCCTGCTGGACCCGCTCAAAGCAGCCGGCTTCGCGGCTATCGCGGCCCCGACTGTCATGCTAACTTTGGCCGACAAGGTGCGGCTTGCAGAGCTTGTTTGCGAGTTCGCCCGGCAACGCCACGCAGCAGCAAATTGAACAGGGCAGGGCGGTAAAGCCCCGACAGAGAGGCGCGACGACAGTGTGGGTGGTAGTGCCGGTCAAACCCTTTGCGCTCGCCAAACGGCGGCTCGCTGGCGTGCTCGCCGATCGCGAACGCGCGCAACTGGCCCGCGCCATGTTGACCGACCTGCTCACCACGCTGTCGGCCTGTACCCGCCTCAGCGGCATCCTCATCGTGACCCGTGAAAAAGCCGTCGCAGCGCTGGCCAAGCCCTTTGGTGCCACCCTGCTGCCTGAAGCCGAACCGGGATTGTCCAAGTCGGTCCTGCAGGCCGGGCGGGATCTGGCGGCCCAGGGTGCGAGCGGCCTGCTGATGCTGCCCACCGACGTGCCGCTCGCCACCACGACCGAAATCGACCAGCTGATTGCCCGCCACGGCTGGGCGCCGGCGGTCACGCTGGTGTCAGACGAGGAGGGCTACGGCACCAACGCCATTGCGGTTTCTCCACCCGATTTGATGCCGTTTCGCTTCGGCCGGCGCAGCTTTGAAGCGCACCGGGCCGCCGCCACCGCGCTCGGCGTGCGGGTGCAGACCCTGCGCTCGGCAGGGCTCGCGCTCGACATCGACCGCCCGGACGATCTCCGTCGCCTGCTGGCATACGAACGCCCGCTCGCTACCATTGCACTGCTGAACGAACTTGACGTGCTGTCCCGCCTCGCGCCGCAACCGGTCGTGAACGCGGGCGGCCAGTGGAACCTCTGAAACCGCAGCCGACTGGACTGCTTCAAGGACAGCCTGAAGGATGATTCACTCCCTGTTAGCCCGTGCCCGCGACGGCGTGCTGCCCGATTCCGCCGCCGCCCCAACGCTCGCCGCCGCCACCGACTTGCCCGCCCTGCTGGCCGTCGCCGGCGAACTGCGCGACCGCGGCTTTGGCAACGTCGTCACGTACTCCAAGAAAGTCTTTCTGCCGCTCACGCACTTGTGCCGCGACGTGTGTCACTACTGCACCTTCGCCAAGGCACCGAAGCGACTGGGCAATCCCTACATGCCGCTGGACGAGGTGCTGGCCGCCACGCGAGAAAGCGCATGAGTGCCCCGCAGCCTACCCGCGCGGCACCTCACTTTCGCTGGCAAGGTCGTGAC
>JALRCR010000099.1:11365-11642 GCA_023257255.1 Gammaproteobacteria bacterium
TGTAAAGAGGCGCTGTTCACGCTGGGTGAACGCCCGGAGAGCCGCTACAAAACCGCCCGCGACGCGCTCGCCAAACTGGGCTACGCGACGACGCTGGACTATCTGGCCGCCGTGGCCGAGGCGGTGTTCACCGAAACCGGCCTGCTGCCGCATCTCAATCCCGGCACGCTGTCTGACGAGGAATTGGTGACCCTGCGCGGCGTGTCCGCCAGCATGGGCATCATGCTGGAGTCGGCGGCTGAACGCCTGACCGCCAAAGGCATGCCGCATCACGGCT
>JALRCR010000009.1 GCA_023257255.1 Gammaproteobacteria bacterium
GAGAGCGAACCGTAATAGGCGCCGTCGTATTCGATAAGCATCGGCACCCGCCTCACGATGCCGTCGGGGTCGGGCTGCGGATTGAAATGCCCACCACTCCGGGCCTGCGTCTGGAGTACCGGCAGATTCGCACCGAATCCGTCAGCGCGACGAAAGTTGATGTTTTTACCGGTAAAGGTGCCTTTGACAAAGGTCGGCGGCGGCAAGGTGCCGATTTTGGCCGCGCCCGCCGGGTCAGCAGAAAAATTGAAGTAATACCCCATCACCACCGGCAACCCGGTGAGGGAATCGGCAAACTGCTGATCGTAGTTAAGGCGCGTGCGCAGGGCGTCGAGCGTGCGCTGGAAACCGGCATCTGCGCGCAGATCGGTGGTGGCCAGTTGTTCCAGCACCTTCAAGCCCGAACTGCTATCGGGTTCTGCAAACACGATGTCGAAGCCCAGCAGCCCGATCTTGTATTGGTCGAAAAGCCGGTGCACCAGGGCGGACAGTTTGTCGCGCCCCCACGGCCAACGACCTTCGGCCGTCAGGCTTTTCTCATCGATGTCGACAATTACGATTCGGCTGTCGACAGTCCCCGGCATGGTCAGCAACAGGCGCTGGTCGTAGAGCAAGTTCTCGGTGCGATCGATGACACCGATACGTAACCAGTTCGCGGCGTGCGCGATGAAAACGAGTAGCACCAGTAAACCCAGCGCAATCCGTACCCGACCTTCAAACACTCGCCTCAGCAGGTTGTCCATCTCTCCCCCATCATGCTCAGGTCGTTGTTTTGCGGGCCAGCCTGCCGTTGCCGTGGCGAACTGGCGTTTACCACCAGTTCAGCCTCCCGCGGGGCCCGGCACCGCGTTGTAGAGTGCGAATACCTTGTCCAGTCTGGCCAGCGCCAGAACGCTCAGCACCGGTTCGCTGATCTGCAACAGACCAAACCGGCTGCCCTTGCGCTTGGCCGCCTGATGCCCTTCCACCAGACAGGCGATGCCGGAACTGTCGATATAGGTCACCCCCGCCAGCTTGACCAGTGTGGCGGCACCGGCGGTGACCTGTTCGAGAATAAGCCTGCGCACTTCGGGGGCTGCCGACAGGTCAACTTCACCCGACAGGCTGACTACGACAAACCCGTCCTGCTGCGTCGTCTCGTGTTGCATATTCAGTTTCCAGTGTTCCCGACGAGTGTGCTCGTGGGCGGCGCGCACAGGCGTTTTTGCATACGGAGCAGATTACCCGTTCCGCCGGCCAGATTGGCGTACTCGCAACGGTCCATGAGCGTGCGGATAAAATGCGTTCCAAGGCCACCGGGCCGGATATCTTCCAGCGCCCGCGGCTGGATTTCCTCAATCGCGACGGGCGGTGCGAAATCGAGCAACGCGATCTCGAGGAATACGCCGGCCTGTTTCATCCTGAGTACGATCTCGCCGGTCGCATTGCCCTGATAGGCGTGCTGAATGACGTTGACGCAGGCCTCGTTGACCGCGAGCACAACATCCGCCACCCAGCGCGCATCGTGCACCAGCCCCAATGCCGTCGCGCGGACGCGCTCGCGCACCGTTCCCAGCCAGGCTGGATCGGCCTTGAAACGCAAATCGAGGAGTAAGGGTTGAGTCATGGCAAATCGCCGGGCGTCCCTCGCGCAGGCAGCCAAGCGCCCGGGACTGGCGGCTTCGACGCGCGCCGCGTCACCTTAAACTCAGCACAGCCGGCGCGCCAGCAAGCGGCTTTCGTGTGGCCGCTCAACACCGCGTATTCAGGCCGCACGCAAGGCCCTCAGGGCATCGAGGTAGGCCTGTTCGTCAGGGAGTCGGCCGGCCGACTGCGCGCGCCAGAGTTCGGTCGCCAGACATTCAATCATCTGGTGTTCTACCGCATGTGCATCGGCCGCGTGCGCAACAAGCCTTTCATACTCTGCGGCGATGCCCAGCGGCCGGTCGGCCGCCAGCTGTTCATGTAGCGCGATGTGCAGCCCCATGTGCAGAAAGGGATTGTGCTCAGGGGCATCACGGCCAAAGTCTCGAGCCACCAGATGCGGCACGTCGCCGAGTGTGGCGTGGTACTCGGGATGCTGCGCAATGACGCTGGCAACTATCTGCTCCACCCCTTCCAGCGCCGTCTTGTTGCAGGCCTTTTGCCAGACCTCATAGAAAAAGCGGCGAGTTCCTTCACGCGAATCAAACAGCATGGGGTTTACGCTCCGGCGTCGGCGGCGATGCGCGTCGCCTTTTCTGGCCACTCGCAGAACCTCTCGATGGGACAAGTCGAACACTTCGGCGACCTTGCGGTACACACGTAGCGCCCGTGCAAAATCAGCCAATGGTGAGCATGCTGCAGATAGCGCCCCGGGATGATGGTCATCAGACCCCGCTCCACCGCCAGCGGGGTACCGCCGGGCGCGAGGCCGATGCGGTTAGCCACGCGAAAAATATGCGTGTCGACGGCCATCGTGGCGTGGCCGAAAGCGACGTTCAACACCACGTTCGCTGTCTTGCGTCCCACGCCCGGCAGGGCTTCCAGAGCCGCCCGATCTTGCGGGACCTCGCCCCCGTGTTTTTCCAGTAACGCACGACAAGTCTGCAGGATATTGCGTGCCTTCGAATTGAACAGCCCGATTGTCTTGATGAAGCCCTTGAGACCGTCCTCACCGAGAGCGAGGATGGCGGCCGGGGTGTTCGCGACCGGAAAAAGCTTCGCCGTCGCCTTGTTCACACCGATGTCCGTCGCCTGCGCGGACAAAATCACCGCGATCAGGAGTTCGAAGGCCGAACTGTATTGGAGTTCGGTCACAGGGTCAGGATTAAGCGCCGCCAATTGCTTGAACAAAGCGCCAGCCCGGCGCGGCGTCATGACTCGGCCCCGGACGCGGGTCGCCGCCCGCGCGCCCTGTTTATTGCGGCAAGAATTTCATGACGCGCCTGCCCTGAATCGGCAGGCGGCGCTACATAGGCGGGCACAGCACTGGCAACGGCACGCGTCTCGCGCACCGCCCGTCGCTGCTGGCGGTCCAGGGCCGTGGACGCCTGCTCAGCCTGCCAGTTCACGGCTTCCGCCATCGCTTTGCCCTGAATGAAGTACGCCGTCAGGGGAATGCGCTCCCCACAAACCTCGGCACAGCGGCCGCATCCGCTACAGCGCGCCAGTCCCAGCGTCTCCGCCGCTTCGAGATCGGCGTTTGCCAGCGCACGGGCAAGCGGCGCGGGCGCAAGGGCGCAAGGGCAAGCGCTAGCGCAGTCGCCGCAGGCGGTGCAAGCCGTAATATCCGCGCCTGTACGAATGGCGCTCGCCGCCGCGCTATCCGCACGGGGCCAGGTTATCCGGGTCTGGGCCGGAACAAGTTCGATGCAATCGACCGGACACGGCGGCAGGCAGAGCCCGCACCCAGTGCAAAGTTCCGTCAAAACGCTGTGCAACTGTTTGGGCGCGCCAAGAATCGCGTCGACCGGGCACGGCGCAATGCACTTGGTGCAGCCAATACAATCGCGCTCCCGGATCACGGCCCGTAGCGGCAGCGGCAAAGCCGTCTGTGTCAGCGCGTTAGCGCTGGCCTCCACCGCCTGCCCGGTGAGCAACTGAAGGCGTCGCTTGAGCGGGAGCCCTCCCGGGCTACAGCCGTCGACCGGGGCAAGCCCCACGGCCAGCGCGTCGGCGAAAGGGCGGCAGCCCGGATAGCCGCAGGCCGAGCACTGCGTTTGCGGCAAGTGTTGATTGATGCTGTCGGCCAGCATCGCGGGCGATGGCGCGGCTGTCATCGCGTCGGTTATCGCGGCGCCGATTGGCGGCGTCGCCTACTTGACCCGCATGCCCGGGGTGGCGCCGTCGTCAGCCTTGAGCAGAAACACGCCGCTGTCGGTGCCACTTGCCGCCAGCACCATGCCTTCCGAAAGGCCAAAGCGCATCTTGCGCGGCGCGAGGTTGGCCACCAGCACCACCAGTCGCCCGGTCAAGGCTTCCGGCGCATAGGCCGCCTTGATGCCCGCAAACACGGTGCGTTGCCCGCACTCGCCCACATCAAGCAGCAATTGGACAAGTTTGTCGGCGCCCTCAACCGGGCGCGCCTCAACCACGCGCGCAATCCGCAGGTCGACCTTGGCGAATTCGTCGATGCTGATTGTCGGATTCTCGACGGCGGGCGCTGTCGCGGCTGCGGTCGGCGCGCTTGCCGCCTGTACGGCTGTTTCCTGCTGCTTGCTCGCCTCCACCATCGCCTCCAGTTTTGTTTTCTCGATCCGGTTCATCAGGGGTGTAAAGGGCCCAATTGTGCAATCGCCGAAGGTCTCATCCAGCGACGCCCAATTGAGCGGGCCGCAGCGGAGAAATTGTTCTGCGGCATCAACCAGCGTAGGGACAACGGGCTTGAGGTAAACCATCAGCAGACGAAACGCGCGCAGACCCGTTCCACACACGGCGGCCAGTTCGGCTTTCGCCGCAGGATCTTTCGCCAGCACCCAGGGCTTGCGTCTGTCGATGTACTGATTGACCAGATCGGCCAACAGCATGACCTCGCGCATCGCGCGCGCGAAATCCCGAGCCTCGAAGCTGCGCGCAATCTCGTCGCGGGCCGCTTTAATGCTCTCCAGCACGCTCGAATCGTCGTCTAGCGCGGAGAGGTGACCGTCGAAATCGCGCGTCACAAAGGCGGCGCAGCGGCTGCCGATGTTGACCACCTTGCCGACCAGATCCGAGTTCACTCGAGCCTGGAAATCGTCCAGATTCAGATCGATGTCGTCAATTGCCGGCCCCAGCTTGGCGGCGAAGTAGTAACGCAGGCACTCGGGGTTCAGATGGTCCAGATAGGTCCTGGCCGTGATGAAGGTGCCGCGCGACTTGGACATCTTCTGCCCGTCGACGGTTAGAAAACCATGCACAAACACGTTGGTCGGCAGCCTGAAATTGGCTCCGTGCAGCATTGCGGGCCAGAACAGGGTGTGGAAATAGGTGATGTCCTTGCCGATGAAGTGGTACATCTCGGCGGGGCTATCCGGGCGGGTGTAGAGCTCGAAGTCGATCCCGGTGCGGTCGCAGAGATTGCGGAAGCTCGCCAGATAACCAATCGGCGCGTCCAGCCAAACGTAAAAATACTTGCCCGGGTGGCCCGGGATCTCGAAGCCGAAATACGGCGCATCGCGGGAGATATCCCAGTCCTGCAAGCCGGCATCAAACCATTCTTGCAGCTTGTTGACGACGCCAGGCTGAAGGTCGTTCTGCGCCAGCCAATGCCGGAGCACAGTTTCAAAGTGACCGAGTTGAAAGAATACGTGGTCGCTGTCGCGCAGTTCGGGAGCCACGCCGCTCAGGGCCGAGACGGCGTCGATCAGGTCGGTTGGCGAATAAGTGGCCCCGCAATGCTCGCAGCTATCGCCGTACTGGTCCGGCGTCGCGCAGCGCGGACATTTGCCCCGGATAAAGCGGTCGGGCAGGAACATCTCCTTGACCGGGTCGTAGGCCTGCCGAATGGTCCGTACCGTGGTATGACCCGCATCGCGCAAGCGCTCGTAAATCAGGGCTGAGATAGCCTTGTTCTCCGGCGAATGGGTGCTGTGGTAGTTGTCGAAGCCGATATTGAAGCCGGCAAAATCTGCGCGGTGCTGTTCCCACACCCGGGCGATCAAGGCCTCGGGCGTCACGCCTTCCTGCTGGGCACGCAGCATGATGGGCGTTCCGTGCGCGTCGTCTGCGCACACATACCAGCACTCGTGGCCGCGCATCTTCTGGAACCGCACCCAGATGTCGGTTTGGATGTACTCCACCAGATGCCCAATATGGATGGGGCCGTTGGCGTAAGGCAGGGCACTGGTGACGAGAATGCGGCGCTGGGGAGTCATAACTGCTGTTGCTGGGAGGGCCGGGTTGGAGACGGACGCGAAGCCTTTTGAAGGCCTACCAAGGGCTGTGATAAGCGGGTCAAAGGTAGCACCATTCTTGGGACGGTGTCATGGCGGGAACGGCCCGCTGTTACTGTACAATCCGGCCTCCCCCGACCTGAGGACTAACTGACCATGCCGATTACCAAGGCCGACATCGAAGAGGCGCTGAAGCGCGATCAGGATCCGTATCTCGGCTGCGACGTGGTGTCTGCCGGCATGGTGAAAGGCATCGACATCACGGACGAGGCAGTGACCGTCCAGCTTGAATCCGGATTTCCGCTCGCCCGCTATGGCAGCGAACTGACCGCCCGCCTCGGCGCCGCGGTGGCAACGCTGGACGGCGCCCCGCCCGCCCGCTTCGAGATCACCACCCGCATCGTGACCCACGCAGTCCAGAAAGCGGTGAAGCCCCTGCCGGGGGTGCGTAACACCATCGCAGTAGCGTCCGGCAAAGGCGGGGTAGGCAAATCCACCACCGCCGTCAATCTGGCGCTGGCCTTGCGCGATGAAGGCGCCACCGTGGGGCTGCTTGATGCCGACATCTACGGCCCCAGCCAGCCGCGCATGCTGGGCGCGCTTGGTCGTCCCGACTCCCGGGATGGCAAATCGATGGAACCCAAGCTCAGCTACGGCATTCAGTCGATTTCAATCGGCCATCTGGTGGAAGAAGACACCCCGATGATCTGGCGCGGCCCAATGGCCACCAGCGCGCTGGAGCAACTGCTGCGAGAAACCAACTGGCACGATCTGGACTATCTCGTTATTGACCTACCGCCGGGCACCGGCGACATCCAGTTGACCCTCTGCCAGCGCATTCCGGTCAGCGGTGCGGTCATCGTGACCACGCCGCAGGACATCGCCCTGTTAGACGCGCGGAAAGGCTTGCGCATGTTCGAGAAAGTTGATGTGCCAGTGCTGGGCATTATTGAGAACATGAGCTTGCACACCTGCTCCAGTTGCGGCCATGTCGAGCACATCTTCGGCGCTGGTGGCGGGGCCTCGATGGCCAAACAGTACGGCGTTGATCTGTTGGGCGAACTACCGCTCGACATTCGGATCCGCGAAGGCGTGGACAGCGGCAAACCGACGGTTGCCACCATGCCGGACGCACCGTCCACTGAGTTGTATCGCCAAATCGCCCGCCGCGTTGGTGCCAAGCTGGCGCGACGGGCACGCGATTACTCGAGCCGCTTTCCGAACATCGTTATCCAGAACACCTGAGCGCGGAGCGCAAACACCATGCCCATCAAGGCTGACAGCTGGATCAGGCACATGGCCGAGAAGCACGGGCTCATCGATCCTTTCGAGCCCGCGCAAGTACGCGAAGTGGAAGGCCGGCGGGTGATTTCCTACGGCACCTCGAGCTATGGCTACGATTTGCGCTGCGCGCCGGAGTTCAAGGTGTTCACCAACGTCTATTCGGCGGTGGTTGACCCAAAGGCGTTTGACCCGCAGAGCTTCGTCGACATCAATGCCGAAGTTTGCATCATTCCACCCAACTCCTTTGCGCTGGCGCGCACCGTTGAATACTTCCGCATTCCGCGCAATATCCTGACGATCTGTCTTGGCAAGTCGACCTATGCCCGGTGCGGCATCATTGTGAACGTCACACCGCTGGAACCCGAGTGGGAAGGTCACGTCACGCTGGAGTTCTCCAATACCACGCCGCTCCCCGCGAAAATCTATGCCAACGAGGGCGTGGCGCAGGTGCTGTTTCTGGAGTCGGATCAACCCTGCGAAGTCTCTTATCGGGACCGCGGCGGGAAATATCAGGGTCAGCGTGGGGTGACGCTGCCGCGCGCCTGATCGGCGCGGGTCAGGTTTTACGGAGTTCGAGACGCCAGACGCCAGGTTCATCCTCGCGCGCTGCGCATTCAATCTGCCCCAGTTGGGCAAACGCCCGAATGTCGAGCACGCTGTCAGGGTCAGTCACAAGCACAACGATGCGGGCGCCGGGCGGGGCCACCGCCCAGGCCTTCTTCGTTTTCAGTAGCGGAATGGGGCAGTTGAGGCCCCGGACATCGACCAGCAGTTGCCCGTCTGCGCCGCTCGTCATTCGCCGTGTGGTTTGAGGTCTAACGCCACGGAATTGATGCAGTAGCGCTGCCCGGTGGGCGCCGGCCCGTCGGGGAACAAGTGCCCCAGATGCGCGTCACAGCGCGCGCACAGGACTTCTACCCGTACCATGCCGTGGCTGTGGTCGGTGCGGGTGGCGATGTTTTCGACCACGGCGGCATCCCAGAAGCTCGGCCAGCCCGAACCAGAGTTGTACTTGGTGCTGGAATCAAAAAGCTCCGCGCTACAACACACGCATAGGTATTTTCCCGCGGTCTTGCAGTCGGTGTAGAGGCCGGTGAACGCCCGCTCGGTGCCATGCTGTCGGCATACAGCGAATTGCTCGGGCGTCAGCTGACTTTGCCACTCGGCGAGGGTTTTTTCGATTTTCGACATCAGTGTGCTCCTCCAGAATTTTTCCGCGGGCGCTGCGCTTCAGTCCAATACCCAACGGCCCCGTGCAGTATTCACCGCAAGCCCCGTTCCGGCATAGCCCCCGCGCATCGACATGCCTCGCCAAACCACGAGAAACGAGGGGGAAAGCCGCTTTGGCAGCCTCAAGGTCGCTGCGTTAAGATGGCCCCAATCTCCCGTCTAACCCGCATCCGGCAGTCAGCAACACCATGATAGAAATTCCCAACTACGCCCGGCGTCGCAGCGTGGGCGTGCGCGTCGGCCCCATCACGATCGGCGGCGATCATCCGGTGGTGGTCCAGTCGATGACCAATACCGACACGGCCGATGCGGCGGCAACGGTCAAACAGGTTCAACAATTGGCCGCTGCCGGCTCCGAACTGGTGAGAATCACGGTCAATACGGAGGAGGCCGCGGCGCAGGTCGGGCGGATCCGCCAGATGCTCGATACGCTGGGGTGCCGGGTGCCTTTGATCGGCGACTTCCACTACAACGGTCACGTCCTGCTGACCAAATACCCGGACTGCGCGGAAGCGCTCGCCAAGTACCGGATAAATCCCGGAAACGTGGGCTTTGGCCGCAAGCGTGACGGCCAGTTCTCAACCATGATCGAGGTGGCGCTCAAGTACAACAAACCCGTGCGGATCGGCGTGAACTGGGGCAGCCTGGACGAGTCGCTGGTGGTCTCCATGATGGACGAGAACGCCCGGTCGGCCACCCCGCGCTCGGCCGCTGAAGTCACCCGTGAAGCCCTGATTCAATCCGCGCTGATGAGCGCGGCGCGGGCTGAAGAACTGGGCATGAAGCGCGACCAGATCGTGCTCAGTTGCAAGGTCAGCGGGGTTCAGGACCTTATCGCCGTGTATGGCGAACTTTCCCGCCGCTGCGATTACGCGCTGCATCTGGGCCTGACCGAGGCGGGGATGGGGTCCAAGGGCATCGTCGCTTCCACCGCCAGCATGGGTTATCTCCTGCAACAGGGGATTGGCGACACCATTCGCGTGTCGCTAACACCCGAGCCTGGCGGCGACCGCAGCAAGGAAGTCATCGTTGCGCAGGAAATCCTTCAGACCATGGGACTGCGAGCGTTCACGCCGCTGGTCACCGCCTGTCCGGGCTGCGGTCGCACCACCAGCACGGTGTTTCAGGAACTGGCGGAAGACATTCAGGCCTATGTCCGCACCCAAATGCCGATCTGGAAAAATCAGTACCCGGGCGTCGAAGAAATGACCCTCGCGGTGATGGGTTGCGTGGTGAACGGGCCCGGGGAAAGCAAGCACGCCAATATCGGCATCAGTTTGCCGGGCACGGGCGAGGCACCGGCCGCGCCGGTCTTCGTCGATGGCGAGAAATTCACCACCCTGCGCGGTGACCGGATCGCGGAGGAGTTCAAGGAACTGCTCAACAACTACGTCGTCACCCATTACGGGCAGGCTCAGGCAGCGCAGCAAGATGCTTGAGCTGGTCCGCCTGCGCGCCGGCTGAAGGTTGTTCGGCATGCACCTGCACATTCTGGGCATCTGCGGCACTTTTATGGCCGGTCTGGCCGCGCTGGCCCGGGAACTCGGCCATCGCGTGACGGGTTCGGACAGTCAGGTCTACCCGCCCATGAGCGATTTCCTGCGCCAAGCAGGCATCGAAATCGACGAGGGCTGGCGAGTGGAGGCCCTGACGCCGCGGCCCGATCTGGTCGTGATCGGCAATGCGCTGAGCCGGGGGAACCCCTTGGTCGAAGCCGTGCTGGATGCCGGCATGCCTTATACCTCGGGTGCGCAGTGGGTGGCTGACCATGTGTTGCCAGGACGGCAGGTCATTGCAGTTGCCGGGACACACGGCAAGACCACCACCACCAGCCTGATCGCCTGGTTGCTGGAGGCCTGTGGCCAATCACCGGGCTATCTGATCGGCGGCATCCCGGCCAACTTCCCGACCCCGGCCCGGTTGGGCAAGGGGTCTTGCTTCGTTATCGAGGCCGACGAATACGACACCGCGTTTTTCGACAAACGTTCGAAGTTTGTCCACTACCGCCCGCAGATTGCGGTACTCAACAATCTCGAATTCGACCATGCCGATATCTTTCCCGATCTTGAGTCGATCAAGCGGCAGTTTCATCACCTGTTGCGTACCGTGCCGCGGTCGGGCTGCATCGTATGGAACAAGGATGAAGCGAGTCTGGCCGACGTCTTGGCGCGCGGTTGCTGGAGCAGAACGGCCAGCTTCGGCAGCGAGGGGGCGGACTGGACGCTGAGCTTTGAGCAGGGTGCCAGCACTGTCGCCGGGCCTGCCGGTACACGTCATGAACTGGCCAGCAGTCTGGCCGGCCGGCACAACGCGTTTAACACCGTGGCCGCGCTGGCGGCGGTGACCGAAACTGGGGTCGCGCTGGGCGACGCGTTGGACGCGCTGAAAAGCTTCCACGGCGTCAAGCGCAGACTGGAACATCTCGGGACGGTCGCGGGCGTCAGCGTGTTTGACGACTTCGCGCACCACCCAACTGCTATCGCGGCCACCGTGGACGCTCTGGGGGAACGCTTGCCAGACGCACGGCTCATCGGTGTCCTCGAAATGCGCTCAAACAGCATGCGAGCCGGCGCGCACCGCGAGGGCCTGGCTGCGGCCCTGCGCGCGCTTGATCGCTGTCTGGTATTCGTCCCGCCCAGTGTCAACTGGGACGTGCGTGCCGCGCTCGCCCCACTGGGCAAACAGGCCGACACGTTCAGCGACACCGCGTCACTGCTCGACAGCTTGCTGGCAGAAGCGCGGTCTGGCGACCAGATCCTCATCATGAGTAACGGCGGCTTTGAGGGACTGTCCGCGCGATTGCTGGATGCGCTGGGTAACGCCGCGGTCGCCTTGCCATGAGCAACAGCCCAAGCTCGGCCCCGGACCCGTTGCCGCTTTTCCCCCTGCAGACGGTGCTGTTTCCGGGCAGTGAACTCCGTTTGCGAATCTTCGAGCCACGCTATCTGGAATTGGTGCGGAACTCGCTCCGGGCGGGCACCTGCTTTGGCATTCCGCCGATACGGCGGGGCAATGAGGCAGGCACACCAGCCACCCCCTACGGGGTGGGCACATTGGCACGCATCACCGACTGGGATCAGGGCGCGGATGGCCTGCTCGGCATCGTCGTCGAAGGATCTGAGCGCTTCCAGATTATCGACACCAAGGTCAGTAGCAGCGGTCTGTTAATGGCCGAGGTGTATTGGCTGCCGACACCAAAGCCCGCAGCGGTTCCCCTGACCTTTCAGTATCTTGGAGACCTTTTGCAAAGTCTGCTTGAGTTCATGCCGATCGCAGCCACAGCTGCAAGCGCGACCCTTGGTGCCGGCGAACTGCTGGCATACCGCCTGGCGGAACGGCTCCCCTTAGACCTCGAACAGCGGGCCGACTTGCTCGCCATGGACTCCACTGAGCGCCAGCTCGCGTTCTGCGAAGAGCAGGTCGAACGCCTCATAAAACGCACACCGACCGGGCTGCACTAGGCCGAATTGTCGGGGACTTCGAACGGCCGCGGCGAGGCTACGCGTAGCGGTTGAAGGCCCTGACGGCATGTGCCATTTTAGCCGGACGCTGGGAAGCCCTCCCTTCTGCTCGGGCCAATGTTCAAAAAAATAATTATCACGGCGGTTGCAACCGTCCTGTGGACCAATGCGTCCGCCTTGTCCTCGCGACGTTCGAACTCTCCGGGTTCGAACCCGGAGTACTGGTGGCTGTGTCCGGTCGACCGCAGTTTGCCCGGTCGACCGGAATACAGCGCCATTGACGAACTCGCCACCAACACCGAGATCAGAGCCGGGCAGTCACGGGTCCCGGAGCGCGACATCACCGATTTCGAAGACGATGTCGAACTCGTAAAAGGCGATTTGGCCTTGCGCGCCGCGCATGTGGCTTACAGCGCAGAGTCTGAACAGGTGCGCGCCTTTGGTGATGTCCGCCTGTGGAATACGGGCATGTTGTGGCGCGGCCAACGCGCCGTCTTCAATCTGGCCGACGAAAAATACCGTCTTGAGGGCGGCAGCTACTGGCTGCTCGGTTCACCGGGACGGGGCTTCGCCAGAAGCGTGACCAACGATAGTCGCGCCCAGATGTCGATCATGACCCATGTCGACTACAGCACTTGCCCGGTTAACAACGAGGCCTGGAAGTTTTCGGCCACCCGGATTCGGCTAGACCACGACGTGGAACGGGGCTATGCCACCAACGCCCTGCTCAAGGTTCGCGGCGTCCCGGTGTTCTATTTTCCCTACGCCAGTTTCCCGCTGACCGGCAAGCGCAAGTCAGGCCTCCTGATTCCAACCATCGGCTCTTCCAGCACGCAGGGCTTTGACGCGCGCATTCCTTACTACATCAACATTGCCCCCAATCAGGATGCGACCGTCACCCCGCGCTGGATTTCACGCCGCGGCCTGATGATGGACGGCGAATATCGGTATCTGAATGAGGGCATCAAGACCAATCTCAACTTCAGCTATTTGCCGAGCGACCGGTTGGCCCAGGACAGCGATCGCTCCTCGGTACGCTTGCGGCACGAGCAATATTTCGACGACCGACGCGGGAAGATTTATACGCTCTTCCAGAACGTTTCCGATGCGCAGTACTTCGAGGACTTTGGCGGCAGTCTAAGCGTATCCAGCCAACGCTTTCTCGACCGGCGTCTGGAATCCTTCTATCGCGGCAGACTGCTTTATTTTCACGGCCTGGTGCAGAGCTTCCAGTCGGTGGACGATTCCTTGCCCGGCGCATCGCAGCCCTATCGGCGGCTGCCACAGTTGGAACTCATCACGCGCTTTCCAATTCAACACTTGCGCCCACATGCACAGCTCATTAGCGACTTTACTTACTTCAGCCGTGACGACAGCGTTTCGGGGGGACGGATAGCGCTTGACCCCACACTATCCCTGCCCTTCGTGAAGCCATGGCTGTTTGCCAGACCAGCGATCGGGTTGCGCACCGCTAACTATTTTCTCAATGGCGAGGACGGCTACGCCACTGATCCATCCCGAGTTGCCCCGATATTCAGCACCGACATTCAATTTTTCGCCGAGCGGCGTTTCGCGATTGCTGAAAGCAGATTCCTGCAGACACTTGAACCGCGAGCCTTCTACCTGCTGGTACCCAAGGTAAATCAGGAAGACCTCCCCATTTTCGATAGTGGTCTGACTGAAATCAGCTTTGCCAACCTGTTTCGTGAAAATCGATTTGCTGGTCATGACCGAATAGGTGACGCAAATCAACTCGCGCTGGCACTGACTTCCCGCTTACTGAGTCTGGCGAACGGGCGCGAATTATTGCGCACCAGCTTCGGGCAGATCAGATATTTCACTCCCCGCACCGTCACCATTCGCAACGCCCCTGAAGACTACGCTGAGTCTTCCGAACTTGTGGCGGAAGTTGCCAGCAATCCGACTACAGACTGGTCTACCAGATTCACCTTTCAGTGGGATCCCGATACGGATGAAACCCAAAAATCGGCAGTGGCGCTGAGATACGCCCCCAGCGATGGAACAATCATCAATGCTGCGTATCGCCTCCGGGGTAACATCAGCCGAGTCGTGGTGAACAATGGCGTTATCTCCCGTCCGCAGGACGTTGAGCAGACCGATGTCTCTTTCCGGGTACCGCTGACCGAAAACCTGAACGTGATTGGGCGCTGGAACTACTCCCTGCAGGGGGAGGAGTCGCTGGAACTCGTGGGCGGGATCGAACTCGAAACCTGCTGTTGGGGTTTCCGTTTATTCAGTCGGCGCTACATCAGAAACGTGGAGGGCCAGTTCGACAATGCGATTTTCATGCAAGCTGAATTCAAAGGCTTGGGCGGGCTGGGCAATTCAGCGAGCTCTTTTCTCAAGCGCAACATCCCCGGCTACGAGCCGCTCTTCTAGCCGCTCTCGCCCCGGGGCGTATATCCACCGTGCATTAGGCTAGAATGCGTCGCCGTCACATGAAACTTCTCAGGCCAGCAGCCCCAACGCGCCCCGTAATGCAAAAACTTCTGCCCATCTTCATGCTCCTGTTGGCTCTGGCCACAGGCTCGCTGTGGTTCTCCGCCACCCCCTATGCAGCCGAGTTGGACAAGATCATCGCCGTGGTTGATGAAGACATCATCATGCAAAGCGAGCTTGAGCAACTGGTAGATAAAGCACGCTCCGACATCCGTCGTCGAGGTAGCGAGCCGCCGCCCGATTCGGTCATTCAGCGCCAGGTGATGGAGCGTCTGATCCTCCAAAAGATCCAGCTTCAGCTTGCTGCTCACACCGGAGTAAAGGTCACCGAGGACGCGCTGGACAAGGCAATCGAAGACATCGCCCAGAAAAACAACCTGACGAACGAGAAGTTCCGAGAAATTCTGGCTTCTGAAGGCTACGATTTCAAAGTCTTCAGGGAGGACATCAGGAAGGAAATCCTGCTGTCTCGTTTGCGGCGGGAGGAAGTAGACAAGCGCGTTCAGGTCTCCGACCGCGAGATCGACAACTACATCAGCAATCAGAAGAGTTCGAGCGGGGACGACGCGGAATACAACGTGTCGCATATCCTGATTGAAGTGCCGTCCGGCGCCACCGAGCGTGAGCAGCGAGCGTCCAGGGTCAAGGCTGACGAAGCACTCGCGCGACTCAATAATGGTGAAGACTTTCGACAAGTTGCGGTTTCGATGTCCGATGGCGCGGACGCCATTGAGGGCGGTGAGCTGGGCTGGCGAAAACTGAGCGAAATCCCTTCGCTGTTCGCCGACACGATCCGCAACTTCCAGGTCGGACAAACCAGCGGCGTTATCACCAGTTCCAGCGGATTCCACATCGTCCGCCTCGGCGGACGCCGGGACGGCGACACGATCATCGTCGAGCAGACCAAGGTTCGACATATCCTGATCAATACCAGCGATCTGGTTTCCGATGGCGACGCGCTCACACGCTTGCGCAAGCTGAGGGACCGTATCGAAGGTGGCGACGATTTTGCGACCATCGCCCGTACGCACTCGGACGACCGAAGCTCGGCCTTGCAAGGTGGCGATCTGGGCTGGGTCAGCAAAGGCCAAATGGTGCCCGAATTTGAGGAGGTCATGCTGGCCAGTGACGTCGGAACCATCAGTTCGCCTTTTCACAGTCAATTCGGCTGGCACATCCTGCAAGTACTCGACCGTCGCAAATACGATGGCACCGATGAAACCAAACGAGTCAAGGCACGCGAGGCGCTGACCGAGAGAAAACGCGAGGAAGCCTTTCAGGAATGGCAACGGCGTCTTCGCAACGAGGCCTATGTCGAACTCCGTACCGACAAGGAATAACCACCCCCTTCTCACGCTTGCCGTAACGCCCGGAGAGCCCGCAGGGATTGGCCCCGACCTCGCGCTGATGGTGGGTTCCACGGACTTGCCGATGCGGCTTGCATGGGTCATCGACCCCACGCTGTTAAAGTCGCGCGCGGCGCTGCTCGGCGTCCCGTGTTCCATTGACGAATTCTCAGCAACGACCGGCCAGCATCGTGCGGGTCATTTCTCGGTGCTGCCGGCCCAACTCGCCGCGCCGGTTCGCCCAGGCACGCTCGACCCCTCAAACAGCCCTTACGTCTTGAACTGTCTGGATCTCGCTATCGCGGGATGTCTCGAGGGGCGCTTTGATGCCATGGTGACAGGGCCAGTCAGTAAAGCGATTATCAATGACGCCGGCGTCGCGTTCTCTGGCCACACCGAATACCTCGCCGCGGCTGCTGGCGTTCCGCAGACCGTCATGATGCTCGCAACGCCGACACTGAGGGTCGCCTTGGTCACCACTCATGTACCGCTCCACGCGGTGCCGAAGCTCGTGACCCAAGCTCAACTTGGTTTCGTTCTGAACACGGTAGACCGCGCCTTGAAAAATGAATTCGGCGTTTTGTCACCTCGCATCAGCGTTTGCGGCCTCAATCCTCACGCCGGCGAAAGCGGCCACATGGGGCGTGAGGAAATCGAGCAGATAAGCCCTGCCATTGCGGCGGCCAGCGCCGCGGGACTTGATGTCAGCGGCCCATGGCCTGGCGATACCGCGTTCACGGCCGAAGCGTTACAGCATGCGGACGTCGTGGTCGCCATGTACCACGACCAAGGTTTAGCGCCCTTGAAGGCGCTCGGCTTCGGCGAAGCCGTGAATATCACGCTGGGCTTGCCATTCATCCGAACCTCGGTAGACCACGGTACGGCACTCGATTTAGCGGGCACGGGTCGCGCCAGCGCGGGCAGTCTCATCGCGGCAATTGAAACCGCCGCCATGATGGCCCAGTGCCGTCAAAACCTGCAGGCACAGGGATGAACACAACGCCGCCGGAAGCACGGGCAAAGCGTCGATTCGGGCAAAATTTTCTGATTAACGAAGCAGTGATCGACAGCATCCTGCATAGCATCAGCGCCGCCCCAAACCAGCAAATTATTGAGATTGGCCCGGGCTTGGGCGCCTTGACCCGTCCGTTGCTGGCTTCCGGCGCGTCCGTCACAGCACTCGAAATTGACCGCGACCTGGTCGCTAATTTGCGCGGGCGCTTCGCGCAAAACGCCAACCTGACCCTGCTGGAAGCCGACGCGCTGGCCTTTGACTTTGCCACCTTCGGTGCAGCTCATCACCCGCTCCGGGTGGTGGGTAATCTCCCGTATAACATTTCGACGCCGCTGATCCTGCGGCTTCTGGCGCAGGCCAACGTTATTCAGGACATGCATTTCATGTTGCAGAAAGAAGTGGCCTTGCGTCTGGCCGCTGAGCCGGACTGTGCAGATTTCGGCCGTCTATCGATTGCCACGCAGGCCTTATGCCGCGTCGAACTTTTATTTGACGTCAGCCCGGACAGTTTCAGGCCCGCGCCGTCGGTGTGGTCGAGCATTGTCCGGCTTCAGCCCTTGGACAAACAGCCCGAACGCGCGGTGCTCGATGCGCTGGAAGACATCGCCCGACTCGCTTTCATGCATCGACGAAAGATGGTCCGCCATACGCTAGGCAAGCTATTTTCAGGGGACGAATTGGCTGCGCTGGGGCTAGCGATGAGCATGCGCCCCGAAAACATTCCGGTGGAAGCTTATTTAAAGCTGGCCGGACTCCATGCGAGACGGGGTCCCAATGCCCAGCCACCTGCTTAGCCCAGCAGCCGCTTCCTGACAAAATCGATCACGGGCGGCGTTGCAACGGATAAGCCGTGCCACAAGCGAAACGCTTCAGCCGCTTGCGCCACCAGCATCCCCAGACCATCGTGTCGCTGGTTCGCGCCGCGAGCAGCTGCCCACTGAAGAAAGGCTGTTTCCCCTCTCCCGTAAACCATGTCGTAGCAGGCTGTGCTTGGAGCTACCGCAGATGGGTGCAGGGAAATTTCAGTGTTAGCGCCTAATCCGATCGAGGTAGCGTTAATCACGAGGTCAAAGGCCTGTGGAAGATGCACGTCGGGTGTGAGGCATTCCAGTTCGTAACGAGCGGCAATCTGCTGAGCGCGCGCCAGCGTTCGGTTCATAACCACCAGTCTGGCGGGTTGCGCCGCGACCAATTCACCTAGTACGCCGCGAGCCGCTCCACCGGCACCCAGCAGCAACACCGACGCGCCGCGTAGCGTGATCCCAAGGCGCTCCAGATCGGCCATCAAGCCATATCCGTCGGTGTTATCGGCGTGAATACGCCCCGCATCGTCAAACCAAAGCGTATTGGCAGCTTCAGCGCTCGCCGCGCGCGGATAGAGGATGTCGGCAAGCTGACAGGCTTCTTCTTTCAGCGGCAGCGTGACGTTTACGCCTCTCACACCTGCAGCGCGAAACTCAGCGAGCGCTTGCGCCACGCCGTTGGCCGCCACTTCGCGCTTTTCGTAACACAGCGGCATATTGTGCTGCTCGGCAAACAACCGATGAATCAGCGGAGAGCGGCTGTGGGCTATCGGTGAGCCGATGACGAAACAGCGGCTCATGGTGCGAAAGCGTCTCTTCGATGGGCGCGTTCGGGAACGTTCAACGTTGCTGGGCTTCGATCCCGCCCTGCAAGACGTAGGTTTGGAACCCACGTTCGCTCAGCAGGAATGCAGCCGCAGAACTGCGTCTCCCCGTATCACAGTAAACAATGTAGGGCACATTAGGATTGAGCGAATCCACCTTAAGCCGCAGCATGAAGAGCGGAATATTCAGGCTGTCGGGCAGGCCTTTGTTTGCGTGTTCGCTTTCCAGGCGCACATCAAGCCAACGCGCACCGGACCTGACCTTCTCCAAGGCCTGATCGGTGGTGAGCCAGTTGATCATGGGTTCCTTCAAGAGGGCGAGAAAGTCCGCCTTGGCCAGGCGCATCAGAAAACCGTCCGTCTCCATCGTGATGGTGGCATTCCGTTTTGCTTCGGAGATCAGCGCCTCTTCACCAAACGCATCGCCGTCTTTGAGGGTGGCGAGCGTCAATTCGGTACCGGTCTTGGAGGTTCGGGTCACCTTGGCGCGGCCCGATTTGATGATGTAGTAGTAGTCGCCCTCATCGCCCTGGTGAATCACGATTTCGCCGGCGCGCTTCGCGACCTCCTGAATGCGCATGAACATCGCCTGGATGTTCGCGGGAGGAATCTGCAAAAAGGATTTGGACTGGAGAATCTTGGTCATCCAGTCGCCGTCTTCATCCAGAGCCGATGACTCGACTTGAATTTCGTTGACCTCGATACCGGACAGCTGGTCCCAGGTCAGCAAGATATCCAGCAGGTCAGCGTCAAGCCGCGTGATCTTGCAGTCTGTGCGGGCTTTGCCGCTGTGCTTTCGCGGCTGGTTATTCGACAGCGGGTGTTTCGCGGCATCGGTGCCGGCGCTAATCAGCGTGCTGGTTCCCGCGTCATCGGTCAGCGCAATCTGACCTTCAAGCAGGTAGATGGACTTGCGGTCAGCGTCGCCAATTTTAAAGATGGTTTTGCCCGCCGCGACCTCTTCCACCAGCGCCTTGCTGGCCAGCTCCTGGAAATTGTCGGCGTTGAGGGCATTGGCGGGAATCAGCGTCCGGAGGAGCGCCCGATCAACGAGTTTTGCGTCGGCCATGATGTTCGCAGTGCGCTCGTGGAGAAATTAGGTGTCTTGAGCTAACGGCAACCGTTGGAAGCGGCAGGGGGTTTCTGCCTTGTTCGCTCTTCGCTGCCCAACTATTGTATGCAGGCATTTGGCGCAATGAAAGTTGCGCCCTTCCGGATGTTAACCGCAGTTATTTCCGCACCACCGAACCAAGCCCGACAGGAGATGTCATGGATAAGCCCGTTTGCGCACAGAACAGCCCGATTAAAGTCGACTTGGAGCCCGGTCAATACTGGTGGTGCTCCTGCGGTCTATCCAAGAAGCAGCCCTTCTGTGACGGCGCCCACAAGGGGACCGCCTTCACGCCAGAGATGTTCAAGGTAGAGTCGGCGCAGACCATGTGGCTCTGCGCCTGCAAACAGACCAAACGCAAGCCTATGTGTGACGGTGCCCACAAAGCCTTGTGAGCCCGCCGGTCGCCCCGAACCCACAAACAGGGGTTCGGGGTGAGTGCAAAAAGCCCTAGAGACTGTAGCCGCGCTCGCCGTGATCAGCGAGATCCAGACCTTCGTTCTCTTCCTCGGCACTTACGCGCAGCCCAACCGTGAGCGCCAAAAGCTTCAGCAGTACAAAGGTGACGAAGCCGCTCCACGCCGCGGTAACGGCAACCGCAAGCGCCTGAACGCCAATCTGGCCGCCCATCGTTTGGCCGGCCGCCAGACCGGTGCCGCCCAAACTGTCTACCACAAACAGACCGGTAAGGATTGAACCCAGCACCCCGCCGACGCCGTGCACCGGGAAAACATCAAGCGAGTCGTCAATGTTGAGCACACGCTTCACGTAGTGTGTGGCGAAATAGCAGACACCGCCGGCCAAAAACCCGATGAACACCCCGGCGCCTGGTCCCACGAATCCAGAGGCCGGCGTGATCGTACCCAGACCGGCCACCATGCCGGTCACGATGCCGAGCACGCTCGGCTTACCGTAGCGTTTCCATTCGATGACGCCCCAAGCCAAGGCCCCGGCAGCGGCCGAAAGATGAGTTACTAACATCGCCATGCCCGCGCTGCCATTTGCCGCCAACGCGCTACCCGCATTGAAGCCAAACCATCCCACCCACAACATCGAAGCGCCGGTTACCACCAGTGTCATGTTGTGAGGCGGCATTGCGGTATCCGGAAAGCCCCGGCGGCGACCGACGACCAATGCGGCGACCAACGCGGCCACCCCGGCGTTCACGTGAACCACAATACCGCCCGCGAAATCGAGCACACCAAGTTTCGCAAGCCAACCGCCACCCCAAACCCAGTGGCAGACCGGCACATACGCGAGCAGGAACCACCCGGCGCTAAAAAGAATGCTGGTGGCGAACTTAACGCGCTCGACAAACGCCCCGATGATCAGCGCAGGCGTAATGACCGCGAAGGTCATCTGGAACATTAAGAAGACCGTCTCAGGCACGTCGCCTATCAGGGCGTCACGCGTCAGCCCTTCCAGCCAAATCTTGCCGCCACCGATATAGTCCTGAAGCGCACCGCCGTTGCCGAACGCCAGTCCATAGCCGCAGGCAAACCACAGGATCGATACCAGGCAGGTAATCGCGAAACATTGCATCAGCACGGAGAGCGCGTTTTTGCTCCTGACCAGTCCACCGTAGAACAGCGCCAAACCGGGCAGCGTCATGAACAACACCAAGGCCGTCGAGACCAGCAACCAAGCGGTATTCCCGCTGCTGAGTTCACCGGCCGTCGCGACGCCCGGAAAGCTTAGGGTGAACGCCGACAACAGGCCGGCCTTAACGCACGCGCGCTTCATGAATTGTGTCTCCTCGGTGGATGATGTGCGAAGGCAGATGCCGGACGCTCAGAGCAAAACGCCCCAGCAAAGTGCAGCACCATCCGTGCCACAGAGCAGA
The DNA here is from genome assembly GCA_023257255.1 of Gammaproteobacteria bacterium. Taxonomy (GTDB): domain Bacteria; phylum Pseudomonadota; class Gammaproteobacteria. Next base: position 21,209 of record JALRCR010000009.1, read on the forward strand.
AGATTCAAAATAGTGCAGGAAAAATCCCGGATTGTCCGGGATGAGCGCGTCAGACCGCGGCCTCAAACTGAACCACCGCGGTGCGGACGGGGGTAGGAATGCCTTAAATTGAGGCGCGCGAGGCCGACCGCAAGGCGAAGCTCACGGTATTGAGACCCACCTTGAGATTCACCGCCCGTACGCCCTGAAGCTTGCTTGCAGGGCGCAGTGCGGTGCTGAGCTTACAGCGCGTCGACCCCGGTTTCGCCGGTGCGGATGCGCATCACGTTGACCAGTTCCGTGACAAAAATCTTGCCGTCACCGATCTTGCCGGTATTGGTCGCCTTGGCGATGGCCTCGATGACTTCATCGACCTTCTCGTCCGCAACGGCCACCTCAAGTTTTGACTTGGGCAGGAAATCCACCACGTACTCGGCGCCTCGGTAGAGCTCCGTATGACCTTTCTGCCGCCCGAAGCCTTTCACCTCCGTCACCGTCAGGCCCTGAACGCCGATGTCCGACAGCGCTTCCCGAGCGTCGTCGAGTTTGAAAGGTTTAATGATCGCTGTCACAAGCTTCATAGTCTCACTCCGGATTTGGTGAATCGTTCGCCTCGCGGTGTTTTTACTGCGCGCCTCGTATCAATTCGAAGTCGCCTGATTGTCCGCATCGCAGGGCTATGCCTGCCCGCCCCATCCATTGCATGAGGGCTACGTCTGTCTCAACCGTACCATACAGCCTCCGCGCACTCACCAATGCGAGCCCGGCGGCTGGTTGGCACGGTCGGAACAACCGACCGGACGGTTCTTCATTTGCATCTAGCGTGCCACGGCGGGACAAAACTCTCCTGATGGCTTGAAAGTCGTGGTGCAGATGAAAGACCATGCCCGTAGAGCAATTCACGCGCCTGCCGAATCTCGCCTGCCGGCAGGCTCAACGCACTAAAATTGAACTCACCGGCCGGCGGTCATCATCTGTCTACCAGCCATAATCTCGGCAACCCATGCGGTGCCCCGGACTTTAAAAAAATGAATAGCGAGACCCTCGAACGCCTCATGCAACAACTTTCCGATTTATTTGGTCGCGAGCAATCGGGCAATCGGGAGGAAATAAAAAGCGTGCTTGCCGCGACCCTGACGGCGGGACTGGCGCGCATGAATCTGGTGACCAGGGAGGAGTTTGAAGCGCAAACGGCGTTGCTCGCCCGTACCCGCGAAAAACTCGAGTCGCTGGAAGCCCAGTTGTCGGCGCTGGAGACAACTTCAGACTAGACGCCAGCGCCGTCATTTTCTGACCCGATGCAAGGACGCATCGGTGCAACCACTCACGGAAGGAGTAGCCATGACCATTGCCATTGCCCACTGCCGGGCCCAATTAGGTATCGAAGCCCCGGCAGTCGCCATTGAAACCCATCTGTCCAACGGCCTGCCCGCGTTCAACTTAGTGGGCATGGCCGAGACCGCGGTTCGGGAAAGCAAGGAGCGCGTCCGCTCGGCGCTGCTCAATTCGGGCTTCGAGTTTCCGTCCAACCGCATCACTGTCAGTCTGGCCCCCGGCGACTTGCCAAAGGAAGGCACGCGCTACGATCTGGCCATTGCGCTCAGCATTCTGGCCGCATCCGGACAGATTCCACTTGCCGCCTTGAGCCGGTTTGAGGCGGTCGCAGAACTTGCCCTGACTGGAGCGCTCCGACCGGTGAGGGGCATCATGCCCGCCGCGCGGGCCTGTCTGTTGGCCCAGCGTTTCATAGTGCTGGCGCCCGCCGCGCAAACCGAAGCCCAACTTGTCAGGCAACTACGGGTGCTCCCCGCCGCCGACCTCAGCGCGTTGTGCCAGCATCTCAAAGGCATCACGCCACTTGAATGGGCGGCCGCGCCAGCCCCGGCCACCGACCGCTCCCACGCTGGCGAAGCCGACCTTAGCGATGTCGCCGGCCAGTTTCTGGCCCGACGCGCGCTGGAAGTCGCCGCGGCGGGCGGCCATAACCTGCTGCTTTCTGGCCCGCCCGGGACTGGCAAAACCATGCTGGCAAGCCGACTCCCGTCCCTGTTGCCGCCGCTCGAAGACGAGGAAGCCTACGAGGTCGCCGCCATTCACTCGGTTGCCGGTGCGCCCCGGCAGGAACAGGACTGGCAGCGCGCCCCCTACCGGTCGCCGCACCACACCTGTTCCGCCCCGGCGCTGGTGGGCGGTGGCTCGTTACCGCGTCCGGGTGAAGTCTCGCTTGCACACCGCGGCGTGCTCTTTCTCGATGAATTACCCGAATTTGGCCGACGCGTTCTCGACGTCTTGCGGGAACCGCTGGAGACCGGGCGCGTATCGATTGCGCGAGCGGCGCGCAGCGTCGAGTTCCCCGCCCGTTTCCAGCTTGTCGCTGCGATGAACCCCTGCCCCTGCGGCTTCTGGGGCGACCCCGGTAATGCCTGTCGCTGCACGCCAGAAATGGTCAGGCACTATCGCGCCAAAGTCTCCGGTCCGCTGCTTGACCGGATTGACCTGCAGATTGAGGTCACCCGCGAGCGCCACTGGTTACGCGCCGCGAATGGTGAACCGCCCGAAAGCAGCGCGCTGGTGCGCAGCCGGACGATGGCCGCGCGCCAACGGCAACTATCCCGTCAGGCCAAAAGTAATCACGAGCTCGGCGCCGGCGAACTCAAACATCACGCCCCGATGAATGAGGCTGCTGCCAGCTTCCTGGCCCGTGCTTTCGACCACTACCGGCTCAATCCGCGCAGTTATCACCGTGTGGTGAAACTGGCACGAACCATTGCAGATCTGGCGGTGGAAGATGTCCTGCGCGAAGAGCATATCAGCGAAGCGCTGTCGCTACGCCGGCTGGAAATCAGCGCCGCAGCCACCGTGGGCAACCCACGCTGACTGCTCCTTTACCCTGCTGGCCGGATTCACTACATTCGGCCTCCCCTACAGTCACAGGCGGTGACATCGTGTCTTCAAGTCCTCACGCCATCCGGGTCCTTGCGCAGTCCAGTTTTCTCGCCGAACAGTCGGAGCCCGGGCGCAACCGCTACGTGTTCTCCTACACGATTAGCATCCAGAACATCGGGAGCCGTACCGCCCAGCTGCTCGCCAGGCATTGGGTCATTACCGACGCCCTCGGCAAGGTGCAGGAAGTCCGCGGCCAAGGCGTGGTGGGCGAGCAACCCGTACTGGAACCCGGCCAGAGCTTCGAGTACACCAGCGGCGCCGTGATCGAGACGCCGCTGGGCACGATGACCGGTAGCTATCAGATGGTCGGCATTGACGGCCAGGCCTTCGACGCCGAAATCCCGCCGTTCCGGCTCGCGGTCCCCAACGCGCTGCACTGATGCCACGGGTTCGGGCGTGAGCACCTACGTCATTGGCGATATTCAGGGCTGCGATCAGGAGTTGCAGGCCCTGCTACAACAGATCGCGTTCGACCCGGCGCACGACCGGCTGTGGCTCACGGGCGATCTCGTCAATCGCGGACCAGAGTCGCTGGCTGTCCTGCGTCGCCTGAAACAACTTGGATCTGCCGTGTCCATCGTGCTGGGCAATCACGATCTCCACTTGCTGGCCTGCCGTATGGTGAAGGCCGTCAAGCCTCGCAAGCGCGACACGCTGGACGACGTCCTTGCCGCGCCCGACTGCGATGAACTGCTGGACTGGCTACGCTGCCAGCCCTTGCTCCATCACGACCAAGCGCTGGGGCTGACCATGGTCCACGCCGGCCTCGCACCGCAGTGGACGCTGGAAGAGGCGCTGGGCTACGCGGCAGAAATTCACGTGTTGCTCAGTGGCGAGAACTGTCGCGAATTTCTCGCCGCCATGTACGGCGACCAGCCCGCGCGCTGGCGCAACTCGCTTACCGGCCTTGAACGCGCCCGGCTGATCACCAACTGCCTTACCCGCATGCGTTTTCTGACGCCTGACGGTGAACTGAACCTGCGGGCCAAAGGCGCCCCCAGCCCGGAGACCCGCGACCTGCTGCCGTGGTTTGCGGTGCCGGGACGAAAAAACGCCGGGCACCGGGTGGTGTTCGGCCACTGGTCAACGCTGCGTCTGAGTGCCGACGAAGAGCGGCGCTACGGCGTAATCCCGCTCGATACGGGCGCCGTCTGGGGCGGTGAGCTTACCGCCTGGTGCGTGGAGACCGGGCATCGCGTTCAGGTGCAGGGCAGCGGCACCAGCGACACGGCAGACTAGGTCGCGGCGGTAACGCGCTCCAGCACCAGAAAATGACAGGGATATTCGTTCTTGTCGTCGGCAGCGACCGACTCCCGGCTGACTTCGCGCCAGTCCTCGCGCCGTAAGGCGGGAAAGCTGACATCGCCGCTGACCGTCGCATCAACCTCGGTCAAAAACAGCCGTTCGCAGCGCGGCAGCGCCGCTGCGTAGACCCGCGCGCCGCCCACCACCATCACTTCGTCCACCTCGGCGCACATCGCAAGCGCGCGCTCCAGGTCGGCAACGACCACACAACCATGCGCTCGGAATGCAGGGTCCGTACTCAGCACGATATTGAGCCGGCCGGGTAGCGGGCGCCCAATCGATTCGTGCGTGCGCCGGCCCATGATTAACGGATGCCCCATGGTGATCTCCCGAAAACGACGCAGGTCGGCCGACAGCCGCCAGGGCAATCCACCCTCGCGCCCGATCGTGCCCAGCCGATCCATCGCCACCACGACATTCACCCGCATTGGCGTTCCTCCGCGTCCCCGCTAGACCGCAATGGGCGCCGGGATGCCCGGCCAGGGGTCGTAGCCTTCCAGCTGGAAATCGTCGTATTTGAAATCGAACAGGGAGGTCACCGCCGGATTCACGCGCATCACGGGCAGGGCACGCGGCGCGCGCGTCAGCTGCAAATCGGCCTGCTCGAGGTGGTTGAGATACAGGTGCGCATCGCCCAGCGTGTGGACGAAATCGCCAGGCTTAAGACCGCAGACCTGCGCCACCATCAGCGTCAGCAAGGCATAAGACGCGATATTGAACGGCACCCCGAGAAAAATATCCGCGCTGCGCTGATACATCTGACAGGACAGCCGACCGTCGGCTACGTAGAACTGACACATCACGTGACAGGGCGCGAGCGCCATCGCCGGCAGCTCCGCCACGTTCCAGGCGCTAAACACATGCCGGCGCGAATCCGGGTCCCGCCGAATGCCGTCGACCAGCGCGCTCAACTGGTCGAACACCGCGCCGTCCGCGCCTCGCCAGCGACGCCACTGCACGCCGTAAACCGGGCCCAGTTCGCCCTGCTCGTCCGCCCACTCGTCCCAAATGCTCACCCCGTTTTCGCGCAGGTAAGCGATGTTCGACTCCCCGCGGATAAACCACAGCAGTTCATGAATGATCGATTTGAGATGCAGCTTCTTGGTCGTCAGCAGCGGAAATCCGGCCGCCAGATCAAAGCGCATCTGATAGCCAAACACGCTGAGCGTGCCGGTGCCGGTGCGGTCACCTTTGCGAATGCCGTGGTCACGGACATGCCGCATCAACTGAAGATATTGCTGCATACGCCTCTACGCTCCCGCCGTATTCGCCCTGCGTGACCAAATCAGGATGCCGATCCCCGCCAGCACCATCGGCACACACAGCACTTGCCCCATGGTCAGCCAGCCGCCCCACAGATAGCCGAGTTGTGCATCGGGCTCGCGCACCAGTTCCACCGCCATCCGGCACGCGGCGTAGCCGATCAAAAAGCTGGCAGACACCACCCCTGCGCGCAGCGCGCGGCGGCGTACCAGCGCCAGCACCACAAACAGCACCACGCCCTCAAGCAAAGCTTCGTAAAGTTGCGAAGGATGACGCGGCAAGGGCCCGGCACCGGGGGCGGTGAACAACACTCCCCAGGGCAGCGCAGTCGGCGCGCCCCACAGTTCCTGATTGATAAAATTCGCGATGCGCCCAAAGCCAAGCCCGATGGGCACGACCGGCACCACAAAATCACTGCATTGGAAAAAACCCCGTCCTGTCCGCCGCCCGTACCACCACAGTGCGGTGACCAGCCCCAGCACCCCGCCATGAAACGACATGCCGCCGCGCCACACCGCCAGCAGTTCTGCCGGATGGGCCAGATAGGTTTTGAAATCGTAAAACAGGGCATAGCCAAGGCGCCCGCCCAGCACCGCGCCGACCGCGGCGTAGAACACCAGATCGCCAACCGCTTCGTCATCCCAGCCCGCCGCCGGATTCGCCCGCGCCCGGCGGTGGAGTAGCACCCAGCCGGCCACAATGCCAACCAGATACGCCAGCCCGTACCAGCGAATCGCGACGGGGCCTAGCTGCAGGGCAACGGGATCGATAGGGGGAAAGGGAATCATCGCGGGCGATTCTAGCACGCAGTCCGGGCCTGCCCGGGCGTCAGATCCGGCGCCCGGCGAGACGCGCTTGTCGATCGTCCAAGCCCCGTTTATACATGCCCACGCCCTCAACCCTCGGAGACCATGCGTGATGCGAGTGACCCAGGCCCTGATTCGAAACGTTCAGCAACGCGGCGCCAAAACCGCCAGCATTTGTCAGGGCAGAACCCGTTCCTGGCGTGAATTCACCGGGCGCGTCGCGCGCTATGCCGGCGCCCTGCGGGCCCTCGGCGTCAATGACGGCGAGCGGGTCGCGGTGCTGGCGCTCAACTCCGACCGCTATCTCGAAACCTTCTACGCCGTGCCCTGGGCGGGTGGCATCATCGTGCCGCTCAATACCCGTTGGGCGGCGGCCGAGATCGCCTATGCCCTGAGCGACGCGGGGGTCAGCGTGCTGGTGGTCGACCCTGACTTTCTGGCCATGGCGCGTGAAATCCTGCGCGACCTGCCGGCACCACCGGCGCTCATCCTCCTCGCCGATGATGCCGCCGGGGAAGTCGCCAGCCTTGACGCCCTGATCGAGGCCCACGAGTCCGTCGAGGAATCCACCCGGTCCGGCGACGATGTATCGGGGATTTTCTATACCGGCGGCACCACCGGCCGCTCCAAGGGCGTCATGCTGACGCATACCAACCACGTCACCAATAGCGTGCAGTTGGCGGCCATGATGAACACCCCGGCCGAGCCGAGTTACCTGCACGCCGCGCCCATGTTTCACATCGCCGACGCGCTCTGCGTGTACATGGTCACCCTGCTGGGCGGCACCCACGTGGTCGTGCCGCGCTTCGAGCCCGCCGACTGCGCGCGGGCGCTGGCCGAGCACGAGATCAGCGACATCCTGCTGGTGCCGACCATGATCCAGATGCTGCTCGATCATCTCGACCAAGCGCCGCGCCAGCTGCCGGCCCTGCAGCGGCTGTACTACGGGGCCTCACCCATCCCCGAAGCAACGCTCTACCGGCTGTTCGACGCCCTGCCCAACACCCAGCCGGTGCAGCTGTACGGCCAGACCGAGGCCGCCCCGATGATTACCTTGCTGGACGGCAAATATCACGTCAAAACCGGGCCGAACGCCGGCCGCCTGCGCGCCGCCGGCCGCGCCTTGCCCTGCATTGAAGTGCGCATCGTGGACGAGGCGGATCGAGAACTGCCGCGCGGCGAAATCGGCGAAGTGGTGGCCCGTGGTCCCAACGTCATGAAAGGCTACTGGCAGATGCCCGAGCAAACCGCTGTCACGCTCCGCGGCGGCTGGCTGCACACCGGGGACGCCGCGTGGATGGACGAAGAAGGCTTCATCTTCATCACCGACCGGCTGAAGGACATGATCATCAGCGGCGGCGAGAACGTGTATTCGACGGAGGTCGAAAACGCCCTGTATCAGCACCCATCGGTCGCGCAGTGCGCGGTCATCGGCGTGCCCGACCAGCGCTGGGGCGAACGGGTGCACGCGATCGTGGTTCCTCGTCCGGGCGTCGAGCGCGACGCAGCGGCCCTGATGGCCCATTGCCGGGGCCTTATCGCCGACTTCAAATGTCCGCGCAGCGTGGAGTTTCGCGATACGCCGCTGCCGGTATCCGGCGCCGGCAAAATCCTGAAGACCGAGCTGCGCAAACCGCATTGGGAGGGCGCCAATCGAAGTGTGAACTAGGGTCCAGCAGGGCCCGCCCGGTGGCGACGCTGCGTGCCCGGTCTTGCCCGCGGCGGTATAGTGCGGGCCCATGAGCATCTGCTTCCTCAAGCGCGCCGCTACCGCCGCGAGCACCCTCTTCCTGATCTGCAGCGTCGCCTGCCTCACCGCCAGCGCGGCCGAAGACTCGACCGCGCTGACCAACGCCCACATCGCCAAGCGCCTCGACCCCACCGACTTCCGCTCGCGCATCGAATTTCGTAACCGTCTTCAGGAACCGCAGTCGGGCGGCATTCGCAATATTTCCTTTGCCCGCCTGGAATACGCCTTCAGCAAACAGTGGCTGGTGCGGGTGGAAACCCCGGTCATGGTCTACGACGCCGAGCAGCCCGGCTCGGTGACACAAGGCGGGATGGGCGACCTGCTGGTTCGGGCGAATGTTCGACTGCTGCGCACCGAACACGTCGCGCTGGTCGCGGGGGCTGAGTTCCTGCTGGATACGGCCAGCGACCGCGCCCTGGGCTCGGGCCACCACAGCGGGGGCCCCATCGCATTTCTGTCCATCGAATCGCACGACCTGCACACCACCTTTTTCCCGCTGGTACAGCACATCGAATCGTTCGCCGGTGATTCCACCCGCCGCGAGGTCAATTACACCCTGACCCGCCTGTTCGCCCTCACCCGTTGGCCCGAGCGTTTCTACACCGGCACCGAGTTGTCCGTTTACTATGACCACGAGCGGGATCAGGAAGGGGCCACGCTGGAACTGGAAGTGGGCCGCTTCGTCACGCCGCATATCGCCGTCTGGACTCGCCCCGGCATTGGCAACTGGGGCGACCGGATCCCGCAGGTCTTCAACTGGGATCTGGAGTTCGGACTTCGTTACCTTTTTGACTAGACACGCTCGGCGCGGCACGCGCGAGCACGCCACCCCGCCGGGTCAGGCACAGCGAGGTCCGTATGAACGAGCGCGTTAGTTCCCCCACCCCCACCGAAGCGCCGTCTACCCCGCGGTTCTACGGCCTGCGCACAGCACCCGACGACCGGCCACGGTTTTTCCAGCACCTGACGGAAAAATGGGGTGACGTGGTGCGCTGGCGCTTCCTGTTTGATGTCTACGTGCTGAACCACCCGGATGACGTCAAGCGCGTGCTGAGCGCGCCCCCGGAGCGCTTCACCAAGGGCACCACCGACTATCGCATCCTCTCGCTGTCGCTGGGGCGCGGTCTGGTCACCAGCGACGGCCCGCTGTGGGCGCATCAGCGCAAGCTGATGCAGCCCATGTTTCACAACCGGTCGATCAATCCCTTCGACGAGCCGATCAATCGTCTCACCTCGGCGATGGCCGCCCGCTGGGCCGGGTTATCTGCCACCGACACGCTGTTCATGGAACGCGAGATGGCGCAGCTGACCTTCGAGGTCGTGGGCACCACGCTGTTCGGTGCGGACATCAAACAGCATGCCGCGGATATCGCCGAGGTGCTGGAGTCGATCAACGTCTCCACCCAGGAAGTCCGCTCCTTCCTGTTGCTGATGCTGCCGTGGCTGCCGCTGCCGCACACCCGTAGATTCAACCGTGCCCTCAAAAAACTCGACGACATCGTGTTCGGCCTGATTAACGCCCGCCGGGCGAGCGGCGAGCGGCACGACGATATTCTCGACCGCCTGCTAGAGGCCCGCGACGAAGACAGCGGCGAGGGCATGGACGAGCAGCAGATCCGTGACGAAGTGGTCACGCTGCTGCTGGCCGGTCACGAGACCTCCTCCAACGCGCTGGCCTGGACCTTCTGGCTGTTGAGCCAGCACCGGGACGTCGAGGCCAGGCTCGTGGCCGAACTCAACGCGGTGCTTGATGGCCGCCCGGCCGCCAGCAGCGATCTGGCACAGTTGCCCTACCTCAAGCAGGTGGTGCAGGAATCCATGCGACTACTCCCGCCGGTGTGGGCCGTGGCCCGGCTGACACATCAGGACGAAGTGTTTCAGGGCTACCGGGTCCCGGCCGGCGCCTACCTCACCATCCCGATTTTTGCCATTCACCGCCATCCGGAATACTGGCCGGATCCCGAGCGCTTCGACCCCGAGCGCTTCAGCCCGCATCGCACCGAGCCGCGGCATTCCTATAGCTACATTCCGTTTTCTGCCGGGCCGCGCACCTGCATCGGGGCGAGCATGGCAATGCTCGAAATTCAGCTCGTCATTGCGAACCTCTTGCCGAAGTTCCGGATGGAGGTCGCCCCGGGCGCCCGGATCGAGACCGCGGCCAAGGTCACCCTCACGCCGAAATACGGCATGCCGATGCGCCTCACCCCGCGCGCCGCTGCCCAGCCCTGAAGGAGCCCAACATGAGCACACCCCGCCTTGGTTTTGGCCTGTGGTATTCGCTGCGCAACCCCGCGCAGTGGTCGCGTCCCTATCCCGAGATTTACGCCGAAACCCTGCGCCAGATCGCGTGGGCCGAGACCATCGGCTACGACGACGTCTGGCTGACCGAGCATCATTTCTGCGAGGACGGTCACGCGCCGTCCATCCTGCCGCTGTGTGCGGCGGTCGCCGCGCGCACCACGCGCATCCGCATCGGCACCAGCGTGCTGCTGTTGCCGCTGTATCACCCGGTGCGGGTGGCGGAAGACGCTGCCACCATCGACATCATTTCCAACGGCCGCTTCGAACTGGGCGTGGGCGTCGGCTACCGGCCGCAGGAGTTCAAAGGGCTGGGCCTGCGTCCGCAGGACCGCGGGGCGCGCATGGACGAAGGCCTCGAGATCATCCGCGCGCTCTGGCGCGGCGAGACGGTGGACTATCGCGGCAAGCATTTTCAGGTCGAAGGCGCCAAGCTCGCGCCGATGCCGGTGCAAAACCCGCCGCCGCTGTGGGTGGGCGGTTTCGCACCGGCGTCGGCCAAGCGCGCGGCGCGCATTGGCGACGGTTACCTTGGCACCGGCGAGATGGGTGAACTGCTGAAGGTCTATCGCGAGGAACGCGCGCGGCTCGGCCACAGCGGCCCGGGTCGCGCTATCGGCGGTCATTTCTGGCTGATCGCATCCAAGGACCCCAAGGCCACGCTGGCCGAGCTCGGCCCCCACGTGATGTACCAGATCGAGATGTACAACAAATGGCTGGGCGAAGCCGGACAGGCGCTGTTCCCGCCCATCAGTTCGCCGGCGCAACTGGTCGAGATGGGCATCCTGCAAATCCTCACGCCGCAGGCGGCCGTGGATGCCATCGGCGCCTACGTCGAAGCCACCGGCATCGAGCGCTACTACACCTGGACCGTGCCGCCGGGCTATCCGGAAGCCAAAATGAACGAACACCTGCAGCTGTTCGCCGAAGAAGTCATGCCCGCGTTTCGCTAGCCTCCAAAAGGAACTGCCCATGAAGCTCTACGACTGTGCAATGGCCCCCAACCCGCGTCGGCTCCGCATTTTCATGGCCGAAAAGGGCATCGAGATCCCCAAGGTCGAAATCAACATCCTGGAAGGCGAGAACACCGGCCCGGCGTTTCTGGCGGTCAACCCGCGCGGGCTCTTGCCAACCCTGCAACTCGACGACGGCACCTGCTTTGATGAAGTCATGGCCATTTGCCGCTATCTCGAAGCGCTCTATCCCTGGCAGCCGCTGCTGGGCCGCACGCCGCGCGAGCAGGGTCTGATCGAAAGCTTGCAACGCAAGGCCGAGTTCGACGGCATGATTGCCGGCTCTGAGGTCTTCCGTAACCAGCATCCGGCGTTCCTGTCGCGCAGTATTCCGGGCGGCGGCGGGCAGACCATCCCGGCCATCCCGGCGCTGATCGAGCGCGGCTCGCAAACCATCGAGCGCTTCTACGGGTGGCTTGAAAGCCTGCTGCAGCACACGCCGTTTCTGGCCGGCGACAGCTTGAGCATGGCCGACATCACGGCGCTTTGTGCCATCGATTTTCACGGCTGGGTGAAGCTCGGTATTCCGCCCGGCAACAAGGCGACGGCCGACTGGTACGGGCGCCTCAACGCGCGGCCCAGCGCGCAGGCCTGAAATGTCTTCGGACGCCACACGACTGCCGCTGCCGCCCGGCCCGGGGCCGTTCGCCAGCATGCGCGCCTACGGCCGCAACCCGGCGGTCTATTTCCAGAAGCTCTTCGCCGAGTACGGCCCGGTGGTGCGCTGGCGCGGCTACATGGACATGTACCTGCTGAACAACCCGGACGACGTGCGCACGGTGCTCACGCAGGCCTGGCCGCGCTATACCAAGCGCAACATCGACTACCGCGTGCTGCGCCAGACCATGGGCGAGGGTCTGGTGACCAGCGATGGTGAGTTCTGGAGCCGTCAACGGCGGCTGATGCAGCCCATGTTTCATGCGCGAGTCGTGAACGGCTTCGATGCCGCGATCAATCGCGCCACGGCAGAGCTGGCCGCGCGCTGGCGCACACGGCCCGCGAATCAGGCTTTCGCGCTAGACCGCGAGATGAGCCGGCTGACCTTCCGCATCGTCGGCGAAACGCTCTTCGGTGCCGGCATCGAAGAACACGCCGAAGCCGTTGCCAGCCTGCTCGACGAAACCAACGTCAATCCCAAAACCCTCTCGGCCGTGCTCACGCTCTGGCCCTGGCTGCCGGTGCCGAGCAACCGGCGCTTCAAGCGGCATCTGCAACTGCTGGACGACATCGTCTACGGGCTTATCGCGCGCCGCCGGGCGAGCGGTGAGCAGCGCGAAGATCTGCTCGGCCTGCTGCTTGCCGCGCGCGATGAACACGAGCGGCCGATGCCGGACCGACAGATTCGCGATGAGGCCATCACCCTGCTGCTCGCCGGCCACGAGACCTCGGCCACCGCGCTCGACTGGACCTTCCATCTGCTGGGTCAGCATCCCGACGTCGAAGCCGAACTGCTGCACGAACTGCAGCAGGTCCTGCGTGGCGCGCCGGCCACGGCGGCCGATCTGGCCCGCCTGCCATTCCTCAAGCAGGTGGTGCAGGAATCGATGCGGCTTTACCCGCCGGTGTGGGGCCTGTCGCGCCGCGCCGAGCAAGACGCGGAATTTGGCGGCTACCGCATCCCCAAAGACGCCTACGTAGTAGTGCTGCCCTACACCCTGCACCGGCATCCGGACTGGTGGGAAGCGCCCGAACGCTTCGACCCCGCGCGCTTCAGCCCGGCGCGCAGCGAAGGCCGCCACTCCTACGCCTACATCCCGTTTTCGGCCGGCCCGCGCGCCTGCATCGGCATCGGGATGTCGATGCTCGAAGTCCAGCTGGTGCTGGCCCAGCTGCTGCCGCAGTTCGAGGTTCGCACGGTGCCGGGACATCCGGTCATCCCGCAGCCCTCGGTCACCTACCGACCGCGCTTCGGCGTGCGAGCAACGGCCAGCGTGCGCGTAATCACCGCCCCCGACCTGCGTAGAGGTGCAGCATGAAATTCGGTTTATTCGGCATCAACATGAACGCCTGCGCCGTGCCGGACACCGCGCGGCGGGTAGCGCAGGCGGCAGAAGCCGCGGGGTTCGAGTCGCTATGGACCGGCGAGCACGTCGTGCTGCCCGATCCGCAGGTCGCGCCCTCACCGCTGCCACCGCACTATCCGCTGCTCGACCCCGCCGTCGCGCTGGCCTTCCTCGCCGCCCACACCACGCGCATTCGCCTTGGCACCGGCATCATCATCCTGCCCCAGCGCAATCCGCTGGTGCTGGCAAAAGAACTGGCGAGTCTCGACGTGGTGTCCAACGGCCGGCTGATTTTTGGGCTGGGGGTGGGCTATCTCAAATCGGAGTTCGATGCCCTGGGCGTGTCGTTCGCGCACAAGGGCGCCCGCGCCATCGATTACCTGCAAGCCATGCAGGCGGTGTGGACGCAAGCCGAGCCGACGTATGCAGGGCGCTTCGTGAGTTTCGGCGGCATTCAGGCCAAACCGCAGCCGGTGCAGCAGCCGCTGCCGAGCGTCATCGGCGGTCACACCCAAGCGGCCTTTGAGCGCGCCGTGCGCCACGCCCACGGCTGGTACGGCTTCGCGCTGGATGTAGCGGCCACCGAGCGTTGTCTCGCCGGCTTGCGCGAGGCAGCGCAAACCGTCGAGCGGCCGGCCGCGCTCGGCGCGCTCGAAATCAGCATCACACCGGCCGCGAGGCTCACGCCCGAACTCATCGACGGCTACGCCGCTGCCGGCGTGCACCGGCTGATTCCGTTTCCTCGCCTGAAGACCGGCGACGAGTTGCTCGCCTTTATCGACGAAACGGCAACGCTGCTCACGCCCGACGGCTGAACCCGCGCCCCGCAACTCGTCTATTCGCCAATTTGGGGTCAGAGTAAAAACTAGCCAGAGTCTGCGGTCGAGTTTTTACTCTGACCCCAAATTCTGAGCAGTCCGGGATCAGGCGAACTCGCCCCGCACCGCTGCGAGGAAATCGAAGGTCCGGTCGAAGGCGCCCGGGTCGACCTCGGCGATCGAGGCGTTGAAATCGGTCACGCCGGCGTCCCGCAGGCGCAGCAGCTGTTCGCGAAGCTGGGCCTCATCGCCAACCAGCGCCGCGTCGCCAGGACCGCGATGTCCCTCGCGTTCCAGCATTGCGCGGTAGCTCGGCAGCTGGCCGTAGATCGCGAGCGAGCGGGCAATCTTCTCGCGCGCGGCGTCAACCTCATGGGTAAGCACAATCGGCAGACCGGCGATAATCCGCGGCACCGGTCGACCCGCCGCCGCTGCGGCCGCAGCCAGCGTGGGACGAATGTGGGTAGCCAGCGTTTGCGGCCCCGTCATCCAGGTGCTGGTGCCGTCGGCCACCCGCCCGGTCAGGCGCAGCATCTGCTCGCCGAGCGCAGCCACCACCACCGGCACATCGACCACGCCCGGCACGTCGATCTGCAGGTTGGCGATGCGATACAACTCGCCTTCAAAGTTGACCATCTCCCCGCGTAGCAGCGGCCGCAGCACCGACAGGTATTCCCGCATGTGTCGCACCGGCTGGGCGTAAGACAGCCCCAGCATGCCTTCCACGACCCGCTGGTGCGACAGGCCAATGCCCAGCACGAAGCGCTGGCCGCAGAGCTGCGCGGTGGTCAGCGCCTGTTGCGCCATCGCCATCGGATGCCGGGGATAGGTCGGCGTGACCGCTGTACCGAGTTCGATGCGGGAGGTCTCGCGGCCGGCCACGCCCAGGGCGGCAATCGCATCGATGCTGCGGATATGCGCCATCCACAGCGAGGCAAAGCCGGCCGCCTCGGCGCGCTTCGCGAGCGTCACAATGCTGTCGACGGTGACGCCGGTCATACTGGCGCCGCTCATAAGACCAAATCGCATGGGTAGATTCCTGTGGCTGATGGGAGCTGGCGCGCGTCGACGAGCGCGCGGACGACCGCAGTGTGGCGAGCCGTGGTGAACGGTACAAGCAAACCCCGTCACGGCGCGCGCCGCCCCAACAATTCTGCCTGCCTTCCACTACACTCCCGCCCCATGTTGTCCTTCCGTGATGTCGCGCTCCGCCGCGGCGGCAAAGTGCTGTTTTCCGGCGTGAGCTTCACCGTTCATGCCGGGCAGAAAGTAGGCCTGACCGGCGCCAACGGCGCGGGCAAGTCGAGCCTGTTCGCGATGATTCGCGGCGAGCTGGGCGCCGACAGCGGCGAAGTCGAGGTGCCCTCGCATCTCACGCTCGCGCACGTTGCGCAGGAAACCCCGCCCGACCCGCGACCCGCGCTGGAATACGCGCTGGACGGCGATGTTGAATTGCGTCAGATCGAAGCGGCGCTGGCCCGCGAGGAGGCCAGCGGCGGGGCGCGCCTCGGCGAACTCCACGAGCGCATGGCGACGATCGACGGCTATGCCGCGCCGGCCCGCGCAGCTAAATTGCTAAACGGTCTTGGCTTCGCACCGGGCAGCGAACTGCAGCCGGTCAACGCCTTCTCCGGCGGCTGGCGGATGCGGCTGAACCTGGCCCGCGCGCTGATGTGCCGCTCCGATCTACTGCTGCTCGACGAACCCACCAACCACCTCGACCTCGACGCCGTCATCTGGCTGGAAAGCTGGCTACTGGCCTACCCCGGCACGCTCATCCTGATCTCCCACGACCGGGATTTTCTGGACCGTGTGGTGGGCGTCATCGCACACATGGAACAGGGTGGTCTGCGGCTTTACACCGGCAACTACACCGCCTTTGAGCGCGCCCGCGCCGAGCAGCTCGCCGGCCAGCAGGCGGCATTCGAGAAGCAGCAGCGTGAAGTCGCGCATATGCAGTCTTTTGTGGAGCGCTTCCGCTACAAGGCGACCAAGGCGCGGCAGGCGCAGAGCCGCCTGAAAGCGCTGGAGCGACTCGAGCTGATCGCCCCGGCGCACGTCGATTCGCCCTTCAGCTTTGCCTTCCAGAAACCGCGCAAGCTGCCGCAGCCGCTGCTGACGCTGGACCGCATCACCGTCGGCTACGGCGAGCGGGTGATTCTCGACAAGGTGAAGCTCTCCATTGCGCCCGGCGATCGGATTGCGCTGCTGGGTGCCAACGGCGCCGGTAAATCCACGCTCATCAAATTGCTGGCCGGTGAGCTCGCGCCGCAGGGCGGTGAACTCCACGGCGCACAGGATCTGGCGGTCGGCTATTTCGCCCAGCATCA